>JALFNN010000047.1 GCA_022774325.1 bacterium
AAAAAAGAGGTTGTAATATGAAGACAGAAGTAACCGAATTACTTGGAATAGAATATCCGATTATCCAGGGAGGAATGGCCTGGGTTGCTGAGTATCATCTTGCGGCCGGCGTATCAAATGCCGGTGGGCTTGGACTCATTGGAGCTGCGAGTGCCCCGGCAGAATGGGTACGCGAACAGATCAGAGAAGCAAAGAAACTGACTGACAAACCATTTGGTGTCAACATTATGCTCATGAGTCCTTATGCGGATGAAGTGGCAAAAGTGGTAGCGGAAGAAGGCGTGAAGGTGGTTACCACTGGTGCTGGAAATCCAGAGAAATATATGAAAATGTGGAAGGAAGCAGGGGTTAAGGTCATCCCGGTTGTGGCTTCCGTTGCACTTGCAAAAAGAATGGAGCGCTGCGGTGCGGATGCGCTGGTAGCGGAAGGAACAGAAGCGGGAGGACATATCGGCGAGAATACGACGATGGTTTTGGTTCCGCAGATCGTTGATGCGGTGAACATTCCGGTTATTGCTGCGGGTGGAATTGCAGACGGAAGAGGAATTGCGGCTGCATTTATGCTTGGAGCAAGAGCGGTACAGATGGGAACCCATTTTGTGGCAACGAAAGAATCTATGGTTCATGAAAATTATAAAAATGCAATCCTTAAAGCAAAGGATATCGATTCCAGAGTAACCGGCAGAACAATCGGCCATCCGGTGCGTGCTCTGAGAAATCAGATGACGAAGCAGTATCTGGATATGGAGAAAGCGGGAGCTAGCTTTGAGGAACTGGAGCATCTGACTCTGGGCGGACTTCGCAGAGCGGTCGTTGACGGAGATGTTGTAAACGGCAGTGTGATGGCCGGACAGAGTGCGGCGATGGTGAAAGAGATCTTAAGCTGCGAGGAGCTGATCCAGAAACTGGTGAAGGAGACAGATGCGCTGATCGGAGGACTGAACATCTATGGCTAAGATTGCATTTATTTACCCAGGACAGGGCGCTCAGAAACCCGGCATGGGAAAAGATTTTTATGAAAATAGTGAACTTGCAAAGGCTGTCTATGATAAGGCAAGCGAACTTTTGCAGATAGATATGAAAGCATTATGCTTTGAAGAAAATGAGAAACTGGATCTGACCGAATATACACAGGCAGCGCTTGTAACGACTTGCCTTGCCATGACGAAGGTTGTGGAGGAAAGAGGTCTGAAACCGGATGTGACGGCGGGACTTAGTCTTGGCGAGTATTGCGCGATCAGCGTCGCTGGAGGCATGAAGGAAGAGGATGCAATTTCTCTGGTGAGAAAAAGAGGGATTCTGATGCAGAATACGGTTCCGGCAGGAGAAGGCGCCATGGCGGCAATCCTTGGAATGGATGCATCGGTAATCGAAGAAGGGATTAAGGATTTGGAAGGAGTCACGGTGGCAAATTACAATTGCCCGGGCCAGATCGTTATCACCGGTGAGACGAAAGCGGTGGAGAAAGCGGCAGAAATATTAAAAGAAGCGGGAGCCAAAAGGGCGGTGCTTCTGAATGTCAGCGGTCCGTTCCATTCACCGATGCTGAAACAAGCAGGTGAAGAACTTGCGAAAGAAATGGAAAAAGTAGAAATGGAACCACTTCAGATTCCTTATGTGACAAATGTAACGGCCGAATATGTAACCGACATTCGTGAAACGAAGAAACTTCTGGCTGAACAGGTTGCGGCTTCCGTGCGCTGGCAGGAAAGTGTAGAGCGTATGATCGCGGAAGGCGTGGATACGTTTGTAGAAATCGGGCCGGGCAAAACGCTGGCAGGGTTTCTGAGGAAAATTGACCGCAGCGTAAAGGTTTACAACATTGGAACCTGGGAAGACGTAGACAAGGTGGTCTTGGAATTGACTGTTTAGTAGAGGAGAAGAAATATGTTAAACGGAAAAATCGCAGTAGTGACCGGTGCATCCCGCGGAATCGGGAAGGCAATAGCAATGAAGTTTGCGCAGCTTGGAGCGACGGTGGTCATTAATTATAACGGTTCTGCACAGAAAGCGGAGGAAGTAAAACAAAGTATTATAGCAGATGGCGGCCGGGCCGTGATCAAGCAGTGCAATGTGGCGGACTATGACGCGTGCGAAGCATTTATTAAGGAAGTGATCGATCAGTTCGGCAGAATCGATATTCTTGTAAATAATGCAGGTATCACGAAAGACGGATTGATCATGCGGATGAGTGAGGAAGACTTTACGAATGTTGTAGACGTGAATCTGAAAGGAACTTTCCACTGCATAAGGTTTGCGTCCAGACAGATGATGAAGCAGAGAAGCGGAAGAATCATTAATATGTCTTCTGTAGTGGGAATTTCCGGAAACGCAGGACAGATCAATTACGCAGCATCAAAAGCAGGTGTGATCGGCATGACAAAATCCGCGGCAAAGGAACTTGCGAGTCGTGGAATTACGGTGAATGCGATTGCCCCGGGATATATTGAGACGGATATGACCAACGTGTTATCCGACAAAGTGAAAGAAGAAACAATGAAACAGATTCCTCTGGGTCGTCTGGGTCAGACCGGAGATATTGCAGCAGCAGCAGCATTTCTTGCATCCGACGAAGCAGGGTATATCACGGGCCAGGTGCTTGCAGTAGACGGTGGCATGGCGATATAGGAGGGTGGAAATATGAAACGCAGAGTAGTGATTACAGGTCTTGGAGCGATTACGCCGATTGGAAATACGGTAGATGAATTTTGGGAAGGGATCAAAGAAGGCAGATGCGGAATCGGTGCGATCACCAAATTTGACACATCAGATTATAAAGTAAAGATCGCGGCAGAAGTAAAAGGATTTTCTGCGAAGGAACGCATGGATTTTAAAGCGGCAAAACGTATGGAAACATTCTCACAGTATGCGGTTGTGGCTGCAAAAGAAGCCTGTGAGGATGCCGGTTTCGAGATTGAAAAGGAAGACCCGTACCGCTGCGGTGTGATCATCGGTTCCGGTATCGGAAGCCTTCAGCAGATTGAAAAACAGTACACCACGATTCTGCAGAAGGGGCCGGGAAGAGTTGCTCCTTTGATGGTTCCCATGATGATCTCCAATATGGCAGCCGGAAATGTTTCGATTCAGCTTGGACTGAAGGGAAAATGCACAAATGTTGTCACAGCCTGTGCGACCGGAACCAACTGTATCGGTGATGCGTTCCGTGCAATCCAGTACGACGATGCGGATGTGATGTTTGCAGGCGGAACCGAAAGCTGTATCTGTCCGACTGGTGTGGCAGGATTTACCGCGCTGACTGCGCTTACGACCAGTGAGGATCCGAAGAGAGCTTCTATTCCGTTTGATAAGGACAGAAGCGGGTTCGTTCTCGGAGAGGGGGCAGGCGTGGTCGTTCTGGAGGAACTGGAACATGCAAAGGCCAGAGGCGCGAAGATTTATGCAGAGCTTGTAGGATACGGTTCCACCGGAGATGCATACCATATTACTTCCCCGGCGGAGGATGGAAGCGGAGCTGCCAAAGCGATGGAACTTGCCATGGAAGAAGCAGGTGTGACTCCGTCGGAGGTTCAGTATATTAATGCACACGGAACCAGCACACACCACAATGATCTGTTCGAGACCTATGCGATCAAGAGAGCATTCGGTGATGCGGCAAAAGATCTTGTAGTCAACTCGACGAAATCCATGATCGGTCATCTGCTCGGTGCGGCAGGCGCGGTAGAGTGTGTGACTTGTGTAAAATCCATCCAGGACGGATTCATTCATCAGACGATCGGAACAAAAGAAACAGATGAGGAATGTGATCTGAACTATGCAGTCGGTGCTCCGGTGGAAAAGGAAATCAAATATGCAATGAGTAATTCTCTGGGATTTGGCGGACACAATGCGGTCCTGCTGATGAAAAAATATGAAGGTTAGAGGTGCAGGATGATGGAATTAGAGAATCTGGTGAAATTAATTCAGGCCGTTTCCGATTCGGCACTGAGTGGCTTTGAATATGAAGAAGGAAATGTAAAACTGAATATCCGAAAAGAAAAAGAACCGGTAAAGGGTACGAATGAAAACGTTCAGGTTGTTACAATAGAACAGAAAACGCAGGCCGCGAAAGCAGAGATCCCGGCGATGGAACCGAACGGAAATCTAGTTAAATCTCCACTTGTCGGAACATTTTACGCTGCACCGGCAGAAGATGCCCAGCCTTTTGTGTCTGTGGGCGACCGTGTGAAGAAGGGGCAGACTGTGGCAATCGTAGAAGCAATGAAACTGATGAATGAAATTGAATCTGAATTTGACGGTACGGTTACAGAAGTGCTGGTAAAGAATGGGGAAGCCGTAGAATACGGACAGCCGTTATTCAGAATTGCGTAAGGAGGCAGCGATGAAACATTTGGGTATTACAGAGATTAAAGAAATCATTCCGCACAGACATCCGTTTCTGCTGGTGGATTACATTGAGGACTATGAACCGGGCGAGTATGCCATCGGGTACAAATGCGTTACATACCGTGAGGATTTCTTTGCGGGACATTTCCCGCAGGAGCCGGTCATGCCGGGCGTTCTGATCGTGGAAGCACTGGCGCAGACCGGAGCAGTAGCGGTTCTGATGCAGGAAGAAAACAAAGGAAAGCTCGGATATTTCGGGGGAATCAAGAACTGCAAGTTCCGCCGCAAGGTCGTTCCGGGAGATAAGCTGAAACTGGAGGCGAGAATCATCCGGCAGAAAGGCCCTCTGGTCATCGGGGAAGGAATTGCCTCTGTTGACGGAGAAGTGGCTGTAAAAGCAGAGTTGTCGCTGATGATCGGATAGGGGATAGATATGATTAGGAAAATACTGATTGCCAATCGTGGCGAGATTGCGGTGCGTATCATTCGTGCGTGCAGAGAAATGGGAATCGAGACGGTTGCGGTGTATTCGGAAGCTGACAAAGAGGCGCTTCACACACAGCTTGCAGACGAAGCAGTCTGTATCGGACCGGCGCCGTCCTCAGACAGTTATCTGAATATGGAACAGATCATCAGTGCGACGATTATTTCGGGAGCCGATGCGATTCATCCCGGATTCGGATTCTTGTCTGAAAACAGCCGTTTTGCAGAACTGTGCGAACAATGCAATATTATTTTCATCGGGCCGGGAGCCGATGTGATCCGCAGCCTTGGAGACAAATCCCAGGCGCGAACCACAATGGTACAGGCAAATGTGCCGGTCATTCCGGGAAGTGACCATGCGATTTATGATGCAGAAGAAGGCGCAAAGATTGCAGAAGAGACCGGGTATCCGGTGATCATCAAAGCAGCACTTGGAGGCGGCGGCAAGGGAATGCGCGTGGCACAGACGCCGGACGAATTTGAAAATGCATTCCACACTGCGCAGTCAGAAGCAAAGGCAGCGTTCGGAGACGGCACCATGTATCTGGAGCATTTTGTACAGCATCCGAAACACATTGAATTTCAGATCCTTGCAGATAAATACGGAAATGTCATCCATCTGGGAGAACGTGACTGTTCGATTCAGAGAAACCATCAGAAACTGGTGGAGGAATCCCCGTGTATGGCCATTTCCGAAGAACTTCGTGCGGAAATGGGAGCCGCAGCAGTTCGCGCAGCCAAAGCGGCCCATTATGAAAATGCCGGTACCATCGAGTTCCTTTTGGAAAAGACCGGAAAATTCTATTTTATGGAAATGAATACCCGGATCCAGGTGGAGCATCCGGTGACAGAGTGGGTGACCGGAATTGATCTGATCAAGGCTCAGATTCGCATTGCTGACGGAGAAAAACTTGCAATAAAGCAGGAAGACGTGCATTTGACAGGTCATGCCATCGAGTGCAGGATCAACGCGGAAAATCCGGCAAAGAATTTCCGCCCATGCCCGGGTACCATTCGGGATATGTACCTCCCGGGAGGAAAAGGGGTGCGGATCGATTCCGCTATTTACAGTGGTTACAGCGTACCGCCATATTATGATAATATGCTGGCGAAACTGATTGTTTTCGCAAAGACCCGTAAAGAAGCTGTCAGAAAGATGCAGTGTGCGCTTGGTGAGATCATCATTGAGGGAATCGATACAAATGTTGATTATCAGTATGAGATCATGAGCCACCCGGATTATCAGGATGGGAATTTTGATATAGAGTTTGTAGCAGAAAAAGAACAGGAACTTCTGGGAAATACAGAGGTCTAGCAGTTAGGAATGCAGCAGGAGTCAGGAGAGTAGAAAAATGCAGTTGGCAAATATGTTTAAAAAGGGAATCAACCTTGGGAAAAATGAAGGATCCGGTAAGCGAATGACATCTCCGGAAGTGCCGGAAGGAATTCTGAAAAAATGTAATGCCTGTAAAGCGGCGATTTTCACGGAAGATGTGAAAAAAGGATACTATATTTGTCCGAAATGCGGAAATTATTTCAGAGTACATGCGATGCGACGCATAGAAATGATCGCTGATCCAGATACATTTGAGGCATGGGACGAGGGCCTTACCTCCGAAAATCCACTGCATTATAAAGGCTATGAAGAAAAGGTAAAAATGCTTCAGGAGAAGACCGGGCTGGATGAGGCGGTTGTGACCGGTAAGGCAAAAATAGAAGGACGTGAAGTGGCGCTGGCTGTATGTGACGGACGATTCATGATGGCAAGTATGGGGAAAGTAGTCGGTGAGAAGATTACACGTGCTGTTGAGCGCGCGACGCAGGCAAAGCTTCCGGTGATTATCTTTGCATGCTCGGGAGGAGCGAGAATGCAGGAGGGAATTCATTCTCTGATGCAGATGGCCAAGACTTCTGCAGCCTTAAAACGGCATCATGATGCCGGACAGCTCTACATCAGTGTTTTGACAGATCCTACGACAGGAGGGGTTACAGCAAGTTTTGCCATGTTAGGAGATATCATTCTGGCTGAACCAAATGCGCTGATCGGTTTTGCGGGACCGCGTGTGATTGAACAGACCATCGGACAAAAACTTCCGAAAGGGTTCCAGAGATCTGAATTTCTTCTGGAACACGGGTTTGTGGATAAGATTGTAGAACGAAAAGAACTGCGTCAGACACTTGCTCAGCTTGTAAGCATGCATGAGGCGGGGAAAATGTCACAATTTACGGAAAGCTCAGAAGGACGTACAAAGCGGAATTTGGAAGAAAATGTAGGAAAGGACAATACCGGACTGGAAGAACACAGAGAAACTCCAAAGGCGAAAAGCGCCTGGGAGCGTGTTCAGATTTCCCGGCTGAAAGACAGACCGGTAGGTTCCGATTATATTGATGCTTTATTTACAGATTTTGCAGAACTTCATGGTGACCGATACTACAAGGACGACAAAGCGATCATCGGAGGAATTGCACGGTTTCATGGCATGCCGGTGACGGTCATTGCGCAGGCTAAGGGAAGAAATACGAAAGAAAATATTGAACGGAATTTCGGTATGCCGTCTCCGGACGGATACAGAAAAGCACTGAGACTGATGAAACAGGCGGAAAAATTTGCACGCCCGATCATCTGCTTTGTAGATACTCCGGGTGCATTTTGCGGACTGGAGGCAGAAGAACGCGGACAGGGAGAAGCGATTGCCAGAAACCTGTTTGAAATGTCCGGTCTGAAAGTTCCGGTGCTTTCGGTTGTGATCGGAGAAGGTGGAAGCGGCGGAGCGCTCGCCATGGCAACCTCGGATGAAGTCTGGATGCTGGAGAACTCCATTTACTCTATCCTGTCACCGGAGGGCTTTGCAAGTATCCTGTGGAAAGACAGCAAACGCGCGGAAGAAGCTGCAAAAGTCATGAAACTTACAGCAGCCCACCTGTATCAGGCGGGAATTGTGGAGAAAGTTTTTGAAGAACCGGAACATCTGACTGTGGAAAATATGGGAGGATTGACAGGAGAGATGGACAGGTCCATACAGGAATTCCTGAAAAAATATGGAGCTTTGTCAACAGAAGAGCTGACGGAAAAACGATATCAGCGCTTCCGGAACATGTAGAAAGGTACGGGGTACAGATATGGAATATCCATCATTGAAAATAGGAAATCTGACGGCGAAAAAACCATTGATCCAGGGCGGAATGGGAATCGGAATCAGTCTCTCAAATCTTGCCGGAAATGTTGCCAAAGAAGGTGGAATCGGGATCATTTCCGCTGCACAGATCGGATTTCGTGATCCTGATTTTGAGAAAGATTCCAAGGCGGCAAATTTAAGAGCCATTCACAGTGAACTCGAAAAAGCCCGCGCAATTGCGCCGGAAGGCGTGATCGGTTTTAATATTATGGTTGCCATGCAGCACTATGGAGAATATGTGCGCGAAGCAGCAAGGGCAGGCGCAGATCTGATCATATCCGGAGCCGGTCTGCCGACAGAACTGCCTGAATTCGTAAAAGGTACGGATGCAAAGATCGCTCCGATCGTATCAACAGAAAAATCCGTGAAAGTGATCCTCAAATACTGGGACAAAAAATACAGCCGCACCGCAGACCTGGTCGTCATAGAAGGGCCAAAAGCCGGAGGACATCTTGGATTTGACGAGGCACAGCTGGAACAGTTCGATCAGAACACATATGATGAAGAAATCAGGAAGATCATCAAAGCCGTAAAATCATACGAAGAGAAATATAACTGCAGAATTCCGGTCGCACTGGCAGGCGGCATCAGCGATGCAAACGCAGCCAGACACGCATTTGAGCTTGGAGCCGATGCAATCCAGGTAGCCAGCCGCTTTGTAACCACATGGGAATGCGACGCAGACATCCGGTATAAAGAAAGCTATCTGAACGCCGCACCGGAAGATATCCTGATCGTAAAAAGCCCGGTAGGAATGCCCGGAAGAGCCATCGCCAATCCCTTCATCCGACACATCATGGAAGGAGAGCGCCGTCCTCCCAAAAAATGTCTTGCATGCATCAAAACATGCAACCCGGCAAAAACACCATACTGCATTACAGAGGCTCTCATCAACGCAGCAAAAGGCAACATTGAAAATGCATTACTTTTCTGCGGCGCTGATGCATGGAAAGCAGAAAAAATAGAAACTGTAAAAGAAGTGATTGATTCTTTGTTCGAAAGCTGTGTATAATAAAAGAAAAACAAGTACCAGAGGAGAAAATTCGTGGACGCATACGAGAGCATTAACAAATTATTTGTACATTTGTTCAACGATATATTAGAATTAGAAGAAAAAGCGGTCATCACCGAAGAATTCAAAGACCTGACGAACAACGATATGCATATCATCGAAGCCGTCGGTCTCGGAGAAGGAGATAAAATGTCCAACATCGCCCGCAAACTCGGAATCACCGTAGGCTCACTCACCACCTCCATGAACGCCCTGGTCAACAAAAAATACGTCCTCCGCGAACGAAGCGAAGAAGACAGACGCGTGGTCAACATCCACCTCACCCCCAAAGGCGAAAAAGCCTACCACCACCACGCCGAATTCCACAAAAAAATGGTAGAAGCCATCCTGGAACACATCACCGAAGACGAGATTCCCGTCCTCACCAAAGCCCTCGAAGGCCTTTACCAATTCTTCAAAACCTGCTAACAACAGGTCCCATAAGGCATAATCCCGTTTAAACTCAGAGGGCTGCGCTTCCCAAAGAAGCCGCAGCCCCCTTCATATGTACCAATATCTCCCGTCTTATACTTATCCCACGTACAACATAAGAATCTCAGCCCCCACACTCCCCGGTTTGATTCCGGACCGTGGAAAACGCCGGCACTTGATGGCAGGAGTCGCCGGCAGGCGACAACCTGGCATCATAGTACCGCTGCGTTTTCCCCCGAGCGAAAGCGAGTCCGGAATAAAACCGGGGACCGTGGGGGCGTCCCTTCTCAGAACAATTCCCCATTGACTATCAACACCCCTCTATGCTATACTAGCGAAAACATCAAATTCAGAGTAGCCATTTTCGATGGTATTCTAAAACTCAATATTTAGATTTTCAAAGCCATTCGGCAGGAAATTCAAGTTTTGATGAATAACAGAATAAAGCGGGCAGAATATAGGAATCATTGGGGTTACATTGCCATTTTTGCATATCTCTGTTAAAATACAGATAAGATAAAAGATTTCTGATGGTTATATGTTCTGCAGAAGGAGGAGAACATATGACCCAAAAAGGAGAAAATCTGTCAGAAAGTAGTCAGATAGTAAAAAATCGGGAACTAAAAGACAATGGAGCAAAACTTATTTTTGATGATCCTATTCTTTGCGCGCAGTTTTTAAGAGGATACGTGAATATAGAATTGCTAAAAAATGTAGAACCGGAAGATATTGAAGACATCTCTGAGCGTTTTCTTCCTATGTGGCAGGAAGGGCGGGACTCGGATTCTGTAAAAAAGATTCACTTAAAAGAACAATCACTTTATTTGATTGCAGTGGTGGAACATCAGTCCAAAGTTCATTATGATATGGCATTCAAACTCTTGCGATATATCGTAATGATACTGACTGATTACGAAACGGAGCAGGAAAAGATTCATCCCGGCATTACGAAAACGAAGGCATTTCAATACCCACCTATAATACCAATCGTGTACTATGAAGGAACAGAAACCTGGACAGCAGTGCGAAATTTCAAAGACAGGGTATATCTTAGTGATGCATTGGAAAAGTATATTCCGGATTTTGAGTACTTGGTTGTGCCGTTAACGTCTTACAGTAACCGGGAACTGATAGAAAAGAATGATGAATTGTCGTTAATTTTTCTGATTAACAAACTCCGCAATTCTATGGAATTCAGAAATCTGAGAGAGATACCAAAAGAGTATTTTGATAATCTTTCGGAAAATACACCGGATTATTTATTAACAATAATCGGTAAAATCATTGCCACTCTGCTATATCGGATGAATGTCCCCCGCAGTGAGGTTGAAAAATTTACCGATCAGATTACACGGAGGGAATTCGATATGTTATTTGACAGTTTTGAAGCATATGATGTCCAGGAAACGAGAAGAATCAGCAGAGAACAGGGACGAATAGAAGGAGAAGAACGCAAATTAGTGCAGTTAACCTGTAAAAAACTTCAAAAAAATATATCCATACCAGAAATTGCAGATATGTTAGAAGAAGACGAAGAAACAATTCAAAAAATATGTGATGCGGCGTCAAAACATGCCCCAGAATATGACATTGACAAAATAATCAAAGACCTAACCCAATAGGCTGCCGCTTCCAAAGAAGCCGCAGCCCCCTTCATATGTACCAATATCTCCCGTCTTATGCTTATCCCACGTACAACATAAGAATCTCAGCCCCCACACTCCCCAGTTTGATTCCGGACCGTGGAAAACGCCGGCACTTGATGGCAGGAGTCGCCGGCAGGCGACAACCTGGCATCATAGTACCGCTGCGTTTTCCCCCGAGCGAAAGCGAGTCCGGAATAAAACCGGGGAGCGTGGGGGCGTCCCTCTTCTCAACAACAAATTTTAGAAAGCACTTCCCCAATCGGTTCATGTATCGTAAGCGATGCTCCCACTTCCCGAGCCGTGGTATCCTTATTGATCACAACCAGGTTCTTTCCCCGGAAATAATCAATAAATCCCGCAGCAGGGTAAACGACCAAGGAGGTTCCACCGATAATCAGCATATCAGCATTTGCGATCGCACTGATACTTTTCTGAATAATAACGGAATCTAACCCTTCTTCATAGAGCACGACATCCGGTCGGATGGTCCCTCCACATTCACATTTTGGAATTCCGTCAGAATTTTTAACATAGGCGGCATCGTACTTTTTACCGCAGCGCATACAATAATTGCGATGAATGCTTCCGTGCAGTTCCAGTACGTTTTTACTGCCTGCTGCCTGATGAAGACCGTCGATATTTTGTGTGATCACGGCCGTCAGTTTTCCGGCAGCCTCAAGTTCAGCGAGCTTATAGTGTGCCGGGTTCGGTTTCGCATCAAGAAACATCATTTTCTCTTTGTAAAATTCATAAAAAGCTTCTGTGTTTCTCATGAAAAATGAATGGCTTACAATCTGTTCCGGAGAGTATTTGTATTGCTGCTGATACAGGCCGTCAGCGCTGCGGAAGTCCGGAATATTACTTTCGGTGGAGACCCCCGCACCGCCGAAGAATACAATATTATGACTTTCATCGATCATTTCCTGAAGTTGCTCAATCTGATTCATATGATACCCCTTTTCTTCTGGCAGATTCCGGGCAAAATCGGTGCTGCCCTGCCATAAAACTATATCTTTATTATAGCTCAGAATAAAAGAATGGGACATAGTATTTTCGAATAAAAAATACAGAAAATATTGAAATATCACTTGTTATGCAATAACTCCGCGAGTATACTATTACTGTTGTAAAGATGCACATCGGGGAAGGTGCATAGGAAAGAATCAAAATATCGGGAGAGAATGATGAAAATAAAAGATATGAAGAATTGGGGAATGGTATTACTGGGGAATACGATTTATGCATTGGCAATCGTAGTGTTTATTTTGCCGAGTTCGCTGATTATGGGAGGAACAACCGGAATCGGTCTGACGCTTGGACATTATTTGAATGTTCCGCTGCATACATTTGTAATGATTTTTAATGTGCTGATGTTTTTGGTCGGGGCACTTGCTCTGGGAAAAAAATTTGCATTAACGACACTGATCAGTACATTCTATTACCCGGTGATTCTTGGCGCTTTTCAGAACATCCCGGTATTATCTGATATTACAACAGACCGCATGTTATCTACGATCTGCGGAGGACTGATGATCGGATTTGGAATCGGAATTGTGATTCGAGCGGGAGCATCGACCGGTGGTATGGACATACCGCCACTGGTGCTTAACAAGTATTTTGGAATTCCGGTATCGGTTCTGATGTATGCTTTTGATTTCGCGATCCTGCTCATGCAGATGATGTTTTCCGATAAAGAACAGATCATCTATGGAATTCTGCTGGTATTGGTCTATACCATGGTTTTGGACAAAATCCTTTTGATCGGGACAACGAAGACGCAGGTCAGCATCGTTTCTGAAAAATATAATGAGTTAAATGCACAGATTCAGGAAAAACTGGATAGGGGAACCACTTTATTCCATGTGCAGACGGGGTATCTGAAAAATGAGCAGAAAATGATCATGACGGTGGTTTCAAACCGGGAACTGGTGCGTCTGAACCGACTCGTACAGGAAACGGATCCGGAAGCATTTATGGTGATCGGGCATGTGAATGAGGTAAAGGGAAAAGGTTTCTCCTCTCAGAAAGAATATAAAGACGAAGTGACTGCAAATGAAGGAAAAGAAACACAAGGATACACAGGAAATGGCGGGCAGAACAGATAACCCGTCGAAAAAAGAAAAAAAGAAACGAATCAACTGGAAAAGATTCCGGCGCAGGCTTGCAGCGTTTCTGATTGTTGCCGCTATCGGGACGGGTTACTGGTATTATGCGTGGGAGTACCGTGCCGAGACAGAGCCGGAAACGGAACTGACCGAGACGAATACAGATCCTGTTTATACGATGGAACGATATCTGAGGACCTTGAAGCGGAACAGCACGGTTTATGAATATGCGTGCGATGAAGATGAGGCGGATGAGGAATACGGAACTTACGTTGTGCCGGGACTCAAGGCGACCAGGACGATTAAGTATAAGAAAGAAGGCACGCCGCATGTCTGTACGTCCATGACGCCGCAGGGGCTGGCGATTACGGAGGATTATGTCCTGATCAGTGCGTACTGCAGAACGAAGGAGCATAATTCTGTCATTTATGTGATTGATAAGAAAACGCATGAGTATGTAAAAGAAATCGTGCTGGGGACCCGGGCTCATGTCGGTGGAATGGCATATGACACCATGAATCATAATCTCTGGATCACCGGGCAGGGTTCTACCTGGGCGCAGGCAAATGCAATTACGCTGAAGCACCTGGAAAGTTATGATTTTACGGAGAATTATCAGCCCATTGAATTTGATCTCTCATACAATCTTTACCGGATTCAGAGGGCCTCTTTTATGACCTATCATGACGGAGCGCTCTTCGTAGGATTTTTTACCAAGGATAATGCGAGTATTATTGAGAAATACCTGATCAACGCAGACGGAACCTTGTATGAAAAATCGGATATGAATCTGAAGCGGACGGTAGGAGTGATCGATCCGGTGGCATGTGCTGTGAGCATGCAGGTGATTTCAGGAAAAGTTCAGGGGATGGCATTTTACAATAATAAGATCCTGCTTACGATATCCTGGGGGATCATGCCTTCGGAAGTACAGATATTCAATTATTCAAGATATGGAATTCTGTCATCTTCAGAGGCATATAAGACGATCAAATTTCCGGAACGTCTGGAGCAGATCTATCAGGACGGAAGCAGTATTTATGCCTTGTTTGAGTCGGCGGCGTATTCCTACAGGATGGCATCGTGGAATCAGATTGACAGGGTGATTAAGCTGAACGGAAGCAGGCTGGTGTATTAATTTTGAAAATATAGAGGATAGCAAAAAGAAAAACCCGTGGAATTTCATGTGTAAAAAGAATTCCACGGGATTTTTTTATTTCCGAATCATTAAGCCTTGGAGCAGGCATGACATCCCAAAGCGCATCCGGTCGGTGTTCCGGCGCATCCGCCCATTGCTGTCTCGCGAAGCTCGAACGGAATACTTTTGCCTACGCGGTACATTGCTTCGGCCATCTCATCAAACGGAATCGGGTGAGTGACACCGGAAAGGGCAAGTTCTGCACAAGTGATTGCGTTTGCAGCACCGATGGTGTTGCGGCTCTGACACGGAGCTTCGACCAGTCCGGCGATCGGATCGCATACCATTCCGAGCAGGTTGGACATGGCGATCGATGCAGCCTCAAGCGACATTTCCGGTGTTCCGCCCATGATTTCCACAACCGCACTGGCAGCCATGGCGGAAGCTGCACCAACCTCAGCCTGGCATCCGGCTTCGGCGCCGGATACAGATGCATTTCGCATCAGAATATAACCGATTGCGGAGGCATTCAAAATCGCAGAATGCAGGAGTTCATTTGACAGCTGTTTTTCTTCCTGCAGTGCGAGTAGTACACCCGGGAGTACACCGGCAGAACCGGCGGTGGGGGCGGCAACGATCAGTCCCATGGAGGCGTTGACCTCCAGAACGGCCATGCTGTAGGAAATTGCCTTACTCATTAGGGAACCGCAGACACTTCGGTCTGTCTTGCCGAAGTCGGATACTTTTTTAGCTTCGCCTCCGATCAGGCCGCCCATGGAACGTTTCGGCTGCATCAGCGGTTCATTGACCGCATCTTTCATGATGGTCAGTACCGTTTTCAGTTTTTCGTCAATTTCCTCGGAAGTGAGTGTGCCGCAAGTGATCTCACGGGTCTTCATGGCCTCGGAAATACTGATATTTTCTTTGTGACAGAGTTCCAGTAATTCTTGTCCGTTTCTAAAATCCATTGTCCTCACCTCCTACATCTGAACCAGCATCAGTTCATGGACATTTTCATTTGTCCGAATATCATCCAGAATGCTCTCCGGAATGGGTTCGTCGGATTCTACTACTGTATAAGCAGTAGCACCCTTATCTTCCCGGAACAGGCGCATGAAAGCGATATTTACATTCTGGTTGCTGAGACACTGGGTAATATGTGCAACGACACCCGGAGTATCGAGCTGTTTTACGATGAGTGTACTGTATTCTCCGGTAAATTCCACATCGATATTACCAATACGCACGATCTTTATCTTGCCGCCCCCGATGGATTCCCCGCGAACCATCAGTTCGTAGCCGTTAATTCCGGTCATTGCGATATCGGCAGTATTCGGGTGATCGGTTACTGTCTCCTCATCGATGATGTACTCATATTCCACACCGAATTCTTTGGCAAGCTCAAAGGCATCACGGATTCTGGCGTCATCTGTGGAAAATCCAAGAATTCCGCCCAGTAGTGCGCGATCGGTACCGTGGCCGTGATAGGTTTTGGCAAAAGAACCGTAGAGGGTAAAGGTTACCTTTTTAATCGGTTCCGGACACATTTTGCGTGCCAGCAATGCCATGGAAACAGCACCCGCGGTGTGGGAGCTGGAAGGCCCGATCATGTTCGGACCAATGACATCAAAAATACTTAGAAAGTTCATATTTTCGTCCTCCAATTGTGTTTTCCGGATTGCAGGGAAATAAGTTCCGGAACAATCCGCAGATATGATGAGAGCATCAAAATCCATGTCCAATATAGCACAGAAAACGTCCGAGAAAAAGGGGGAAAAAATATTGGGCGGAAATAAAATGTCAGACAGCCAGAGAGAAGAACTCTCTGGCTGATTTGCTGATATAGCGGATGAGACGAAATGGAGGAATTAGCACACTATAAAAGGCGAAATACCTGTTCTACCGCTGCACGCATATTTGTTTTGGCACATTCGGGATTCATGGCCTCCTCAAGCGTTGTAATTCCGCGGACAATCGGGAAAAATGCATCAATCCCGGCCTGGTTGCATGCGGTGGCTTCCGGAGTGACACTTCCGGCAAAAGCGATAACTTTTGCATTGTATTTTTTCGCCAGTTTTGCAACTCCTATAGGAGCTTTTCCCATTGCGGTCTGGTGATCGAGCCGGCCTTCACCGGTTACTGCGACATCAGCGTCTTTCAGTTCTTTTTCCAATTCAACCGCATTCAGAATCAGATCAATTCCGGGAGTAAGGCTGGCGTTCAGATAACTGAGCAGTGCAAATCCCAGTCCGCCGGCGGCACCGGCCCCTGCGGCATTCGAATAATCACATCCAAGGTATTTGGCAGTAACGTTGGCATACTGAGCCATGGCCTGATCCAGATTTTCCTTGATATCATCAGTCACGCCTTTTTGAGGACCATAGATATAAGTGGCTCCATTTTTGCCGCACAGCGGATTCGTTACATCACAGGCAACCTGGAAATGACACTCATCCAAAAGGGAATTTTTGTTTTGCGTAAGGATGCATTTGACTTTTTTAAGGGCTTGTCCGCCTTCTCCGGCGTCATGACCGTTTTCGTCCAGAAATTCAAAGCCAAGAGCTTTCAGCATTCCGATACCGCCATCATTTGTAGCACTTCCACCGATTCCGATGATGAAGTTTCGGCATCCTTTATTGATGGCGTCATTTATCATTTCCCCCACACCGTAAGTGGTTGCATGAAGGGGATCTTTTTTATTTGTGAGTGTAATTCCGGCTGCTGATGCCATCTCGATGATAGCTGTATTCGTTTCTTTTAAGTATCCGTAATAGCACGACACCGGATCATCGAGAGGTCCGGTTACGGTAACATCGATCCGCTCCCCGTTTAAACCTTCGATTAGTGCGTCTGTGGTGCCTTCACCGCCATCCGCAAGTGGTTTTACGATAACTTCAGCATCCGGTTTCGCGGCAAGAATTCCAGCTTTAATTGCCATTCCGGCTTCCATGGAAGTCAGGCTTCCTTTCAGAGAGTCAATTGCAACTACAACTTTCATTTTCATGTTCCTCCGTTTTTATATTCATGGTGTTCTGCTTTGTATATGGTTTTAGTGTATCATGGAATGATAAAGTTGAAAATGTCATTCGGAACAATATATGAATGAAAATAAACACGATATATGTATTACGTAACATACTCAAACTACTACGCTGAGGCGTTTTTTGCCTTGCACACTCGAAGAAGTATTCTGTGTGATTGGTACAGTTATTTATCGGACGCTATACTAGTACACCGAATAATAAGTAACTGACTCCTTGACTTGTCTGATTTTTCATCTGCAGCGTTGTCGTCAATCGACGTAGCCACCGCTACGCCTCATTCCTCCGCCTTGCATATGAAACAATCATCCTGCGTCAATGTATCAGATACTTATTTTTCGGTGTACTAGTACATCGGTTTCGAAATAACTATACTAAATAACTTGCCTATTTCTCCGATTGCACATGGCAAAAAGTCTCAGCGTAGCTAGCTATATAATAGTTTACGTATTGAAAAGAAGAAAAAAGAGAATAATCCGTAGCATTTTCCTTAAGTTACGTGTCAAAAAGAAATAAATTTATAATAGTCCGTAGCAGTGCGCTGAAACTACGTGTCAAAAAAGATGATTCCCCAAAAAATCCGTAAATCGTTATAAAATGCAAGAAACAAATGATAAGAAATTGAAGTGTTTCCTATGCCTAAGCATAAGACTTACCTTGATATCGTATAGTATAGTTTCACTGCAAGGTAGAGAATGACAGCATCCTGAAATCGGCGTGGATTCAATCCACAAATGCGATAGATGCGGTCAAGCTTATATTGAAGTGTATTTTTATGTAGAAAAAGCTTCTCGCAGGTTCGGTTAAGCGATTGCTCTTCCTCGAAATAGGTGCGCAGCAAAGAAAAATCTTCGGAGGAAAGTCCTGCAGCTGCCTTAGATAAAAAGTCTTTTTTGGTTACCGAATCTATCCTGGCCAGAATGATTTCCAAAGTCAGTTTGTCAAAAAGGGCAAAATGTGTCTCTGAACCGGAGAGACTTTCCAGAGCAATCCGGGCGGTACGAAGAGAATCATCAAGCTGATAGATACTGTCTGTTCGTCCAACTCCAAGAAGCACATCATCTCTGGCAGAAACAAAAGACTCGAGAATTGTCTGATGCGTATCGAATGAAGTACTGTCAATGATCGCTGCAAATTCGTTCGGATACTGAAAACAGAATACAGAATCCGGAATCCGTTCAAAGAGATGATGAATGGCGGATTCGACGGTGGAAATCCCGGAACGTCCTTCGTGAGAGCATACTTGTAGAAGAAGAACACGTTTTGGCTTCTTAGCATTTAGATGAAATTCCTGAAGCATTTTCTGAATGTATTCCGGATTTTCAATATTGCCATTTAACAGTGTCTGAATCAAGTAAGTTTTTTTCTCAGTCTGAGTCCGGGAAGCGGCATTTAGTTCCTGCTCGCGGATCAGAAGACGGGTAATCTTCTCAGCAAGGTAAGCATAACTTCGTACCTCGTCCGGTTCCCCACTGATTCCGATTACGGCAGTCAGAATGCCATTGTGTGTCACCGGAATATTCACACCCTTTTGTGTGCCGGAAAGGCTGTTGTCTTCGTAAACTTCCAGAGGAATTCCGGTCTTGATCACTTGTTTTCCACCCTCATGGAAGGTGCCGATGCGCGTTAAATCTGTACTTGCAATGATCATGCCGTTTTCATTGATGAAATTTATATTGTGCCCACAGACATCCTTGACAGTATCAACGATTTGCTGAGCCGTTTTCTTATTGATGATATTCATGGCAGAAACTCCTTTGTGCTTTGGGTGACTTACATTCTGACGGCTCTATGAAGGAGCCTATATAAAATAAAAAGCATATAACATCATTATATAATCTGGCATTTTCGGATGCAATAGAAAATGAGACAGAGCTTTTTATATTAATGTAACTGTTCAGAGCCAACCTCGAAAACACTTCGTGTTTTCTCAGTGTGGCGTATCCGCCAAATAGATTTGTCAAAAAAGGCTCTCACGAATGCAAGCATTCATCGGTCTTTTTTATCAAATCTGCTTGGCTCTGAACAGTTACATATTAATTTAAAAAGAGGAAAAATTTTCTTGAATAACACATCATAGTATGGTAGAATAATCATGGTTTATCCATCAGGAGGTGTGAATAATGGAGATTTTGAAAACGGTTCTTTTAATACTTTTTGCAATAGACTGTGTCGCATTGACAACAATCGTATTACTTCAGGAAGGCAAGTCAGCAGGTCTTGGAACGATCGCGGGAGCAGCCGATACGTACTGGGGACAGCATAAGGGACGTTCTATGGAAGGTGCACTTGTGAAGTCTACCAAGTTTCTTGCAGTTCTCTTTATCGTACTTGCAGCAGTGCTGAATCTGAAAGTATTTGGTTAACGAATGAATGGTTGAAAATGAGGAACACTCTATAGTAATTATAGGGTGTTCTTTTTTCGATACAGAGGCCCGAGGGAGTAAAACAGGGAGATAAAAAATGGACGAGATATTTGAAAAGCGGAAGAAAATCATATATGAATTTATCTGTGACGAGTTCTATGTGCCGATGAAGCTGAAAGAACTTGCAATGCTGCTACAGGTGCCGAAAGATCAGAGAGATGAACTGAAGGCAGTCATGGATTCGCTGGAGGCAGAAGGTAAGGTTCATGTCACTCAGAAAGGAAAATATATCAAAGGGGAAGCGAAGCATCTGCGCGGAATTTTTCAGGCGAATGCAAGAGGATTCGGATTCGTGACGGTAGAAGGAGAGCCGGAGGATATTTTTATCGGTGAAGAGGATATGGGCGGTGCCATGCAGGGGGATGAAGTGGAAGTCGCCATTACGAAGGCACCGGCCGGAAGACGAAGAGAAGGAAAGATCCTGAAAATTGTGAATCGGGGAACACAAAGACTGGTCGGTTATTATCAGAGCAGAAAGAATTTCGGATTTGTAGTGCCGGATAATGAGCGGATCTTACAGGATATTTTTGTTCCGGCAGAGCAGTCAAAAGGGGCTGTGACCGGGCATAAGGTTGTCGTTGAACTGACATCTTATGGAGGAGAAGGGAAGAAACCGGAAGGTAGGATCGTAGAGATTCTTGGTCATGCAAATGATCCGGGGGTGGACATCCTTTCTATCGTGAAGGCATATGATCTTCCGAGCGAATTCCCGGAAAAAGTGCTGAATCAGGCAGAGCGGGTGGCAAAGCCGGTGACCGGAGCAGACATGGCAGGAAGGAAGGATGTCCGGGACTGGCAGACGGTCACGATCGACGGTGAGGATGCCAAGGATCTGGATGACGCGATCACGTTGACAAAGGAAGGGGACAACTATATCCTCGGTGTTCACATTGCGGATGTGACGAATTATGTGCAGGAAAACAGCGCATTGGACAGAGAGGCGTTAAAAAGAGGGACCAGTGTGTATCTGGCAGACCGTGTGATCCCTATGTTGCCGCATGTACTTTCAAACGGCATGTGTTCTTTAAATGCCGGCGAAGACAGGCTGGCACTCAGCTGTATCATGACGGTGGACGCAAAAGGAAACGTAGTCGACCATCAGATTGCAGAGACGGTGGTCAATGTGGATGAGCGGATGAGTTATACCAGTGTGAAGAAGATCCTGGAGGAACATGACGAGGAAGAATGCCGGCGCTACCAGACCCTGCTTCCGATGTTTGAGATGATGAAAGAACTCTCTGAGATCCTTAGGAACAGAAGGCACAAACGAGGGGCAATTGATTTCGACTTCCCGGAATCCAAGATGGTGCTGGATGAAGACGGTACACCTCTGGAAATCAAGGCGTATGACAGAAATGTAGCCACAAAGATCATTGAAGATTTCATGCTTCTTGCCAATGAGACGGTGGCAGAAGAATATTTCTGGCAGGAAATCCCGTTTGTATACAGAGTCCATGAAGCGCCGGATGAAGAAAAAATGAAGAAACTGATCACATTTATCCAGAATTTCGGCTATACGATGCACGTTCCGAAAGGACAGGAGATTCGTCCGAAAGAGGTGCAGAAACTGCTGGATAAGATAGAAGGAAGCCAGGAAGAAGCAATGATTTCCCGGCTGACCCTTCGTTCCATGAAACAGGCGAAGTATTCACCGGATAATGACGGCCATTTTGGACTTGCAATAAAGTACTATACACATTTCACATCGCCGATCAGGCGCTATCCCGATCTGCAGATTCATCGGATTATCAAGGATAATCTGCGCGGAAGAATGACAGAAAGCCGAAGAGATCATTACGCGAAGATCCTGACAGAGGTTACGATGCAGGCGAGCAGCCTGGAACGCCGTGCGGATGAAGCAGAACGTGAGACGGTGAAGCTGAAAAAAGTTCAATATATGAAGAAATTCTACGGAGAAGAATTCGAGGGAGTTATTTCCGGTATCACGAAATGGGGACTTTATGTGGAGCTTCCGAATACGGTGGAAGGGCTGGTTCATGTTGCAAATATGATGGATGATCATTATGATTATGATGAGACTCATTTTCAGATGGTCGGTACTCACACAGGTAAGAGATATGAATTGGGTCAGAAAGTGAAAGTCCGTGTGACGGGCTGTGATACGATAGCAAGAACGATTGATTTTGAATTGGTATAAGGAGAGGCAAGATGGCAAAAACGCAGGGAAAACTGATCGCGAATAACAAGAAAGCATATCATGACTATTTTATACTCGATACTTACGAGGCAGGGATCGCCCTTGCAGGGACGGAGGTAAAATCTCTCCGTATGGGAAAATGCAGTATCAAGGAATCATTTATCCGGATCGAAAACGGAGAAATATTCATTTACGGAATGCACATCAGTCCATACGAGAAAGGAAATATATTCAATAAAGATCCGCTCAGAGTGAGAAAATTGCTGCTTCATAAAAGCGAGATCAACAAACTGCTTGGCAAGATCAAGGAAAAAGGAATGGCGATCGTGCCATTAAGAGTGTACTTCAGTGGCAGCCTTGTCAAGGTGGAGATCGGGCTGGCAAAAGGTAAAAAACTATATGATAAGCGCGATGACATCGCGAAAAAAGACCAGAAGAGGGAAGCTGAGAGAGACTTTAAAGTGCGGAATTTCGGATAAGCGATTCGCATTGATGGAAGCAAAGATAAAGAAAAACGGATGATTAGGAGGAAGAGAAGTTGGTACCACGGACAAAAGAAGATTTGAACAAAATGGTAACTCAGCAGACATTGGAAACGTATGAGGAACTGGCACCGCAGCTTGTTCAGCTGATTGACATGACGAAAAACAGAGCTGATCTGACAGATGCCGAAAAATGGGATGAGATTGCGCTGCATATGATGGGGTATGTAAAATCCTGCACCAACGAAATTATGGTGGAAGTGCTGGCGGAAATATTGGGTCTGGATTAAAACTGTACATATAAAAATAATGAAAATTGTGTATTTCTAAAAAGACAGTCAAGCGGTAATATAGGTCTATCCTTGAGAAATAAAAATAGGGAACAAGAAGAAAGGATGAGACGTAACATGAGACAGAAAAATACAACCGTATTAAAAATCGCACAGACTGCTCTTTTGGCAGCACTTTGCTATGTATCTTTTACATTTTTACAGATTAAGATTCCGATGCCGGGAGGAGATGCAACATCTCTTCATATCGGAAATGCATTCTGTGTTCTTGGCGCGCTACTTGTCGGCGGAGTGTACGGAGGACTGGCAGGAGCAATCGGTATGTCAATTGCAGACATCATGGATCCGGTATACATCACTGTAGCACCGAAGACATTTGTCCTCAAATTCTGCATCGGTCTGATCGTAGGACTGGTGGCACACAAAGTGGCAAAGATCAACGAAAGCACAGATAAGAAATACATTTTCAAATGGAGCGTGATCGCATCCGCCTTCGGACTTGGATTTAATGTGATCGCAGATCCTCTGGTAGGATATTTCTATAAACAGTATATTCTCGGACAGCCGCAGGAGATGGCATCTGTACTTGCAAAATGGAGTACCATGACAACATTTGTCAATGCAATTGTCTCTACGATTCTGGTAGCGATCATCTACAATGCACTTCGTCCTGTACTGCTCAAAAGTGGACTTCTGATCACAAAAGAAGCATAAGGTTCGATATTGTAATTCGATATGAAAACCGTTATACTAAGGGGAAGACCCGGTATAACGGTTTTTTACATCAACAGGAGGCATAGGAATATGGCAATCGACAAAGTAAAAGAGTATTTCAAAGCATATGGTATGGAGGACAGGATACTGGAATTTCCGGTATCGAGTGCAACGGTGGAGCTTGCGGCAGAAGCGGTGGGGTGCGAGCCGTGCAGAATTGCAAAAACACTGTCTTTTATGGCAAATGATTTTCCGATTCTGATCGTAGCAGCCGGGGATGCGAAGATTGATAATCATAAATACAAAGAAAAGTTTGCGAAGAAAGCAAAAATGCTTACGCCAGAAGAGGCGGAACAACTGGTGGGACATGCTGTCGGCGGCGTCTGCCCATTTGCGGTGAATGAAGGAGTTACCGTTTATCTGGACGAATCTCTGAAACGGTTTGAGACAGTATTTCCGGCATGTGGAAGCAGTAACAGCGCGATTGAACTTACGATTGAAGAACTGGAACGTTATTCTTCTTATATAGAATGGATTGATGTATGCAAAGGATGGGAAAGAGGAACGGACAGATGAACCATGATATTGAAATAAGAGAATATGTACCGGAAGACCTGGATCAGATGGTCGAGATCTGGAATGAAGTTGTAGAAGAAGGAATTGCATTTCCACAGGAGGAATGTCTGGATCAGGCGTCGGGAAAAGTATTTTTTGACAGCCAGAGTTACTGCGGTGTAGCGGTCGATACAGAAACGGAACGAATTATGGGGCTGTATATTCTCCACCCGAATAATGTGGGAAGATGCGGACATATCTGTAATGCGAGTTATGCGGTCCGTTCTGAGAGCAGAGGACTTCACATCGGAGAAAAACTGGTTCTTGATTGTCTGGAACAGGGGAAGAAGCATGGATTCGGTATCCTGCAGTTTAATGCAGTCGTAGCGACAAATGTGCATGCACGACATCTTTACGAACGACTTGGATTTGTGCAGCTCGGGATAATCCCGAATGGATTCCGTATGAAAGACGGAAGTTATGAGGATATTTGTCCGTATTATCATGAGTTATAGGAATGTGTGGAAAGAAGTGCTACTCCACAATGATATAAAAGGATCGTTTTTAACATACAAAAGGAAAAGCCTTGAAAATCCAGCATTTTCAAGGCTTTTCTCATATGGACCTGAGGGGAATCGAATCCCTATTGTGTTTTTCGGGTGCCGAAAATATAAGGTTTTTAGCGTTCGTGAAAATGACGGGGATACAACGGGGATAAATACAACATTTAGGGAAGGAGAAATCCCAGTACATCTGCTTATTAAAAATAACGATGCAAGCACATTGTAATACAGTGTATTTACATGGTTATTTTTAACCCATATGTATGAAGTATAGGCTATTCAATTAAAGTGCCTTAAATCGCAAAATACGAGGTCACGAGGGTATTGTAGAAATGACGTTTTTGAAGAAGCATAAAATTTTATTATAAAATATTTTTTAAACTATTGACAGTCTTATGTTTTTCTGATATAATGTGTACATGTAAAAGAATGAATATTTATTTAGTTCACATATATACAATCTTTTGTCCAGAGTCGGACGCATAACAATCCATGAAGTTTATAAAACATAATATTGAATCCTACTTACTTAGCACCACAAGGTCATGTTATGTGCTGATGTGTTTCGGTTATGCAAGGGAGCATATTAAATTAAACCCCTTAACAGCCGAAATCATCTATATATGTTCCTTTTTCTTCTCCCATGTTCGGAAAGAAAAGAACCAAAAGCACCCTCCCAGAGTTTGACCAACTGTGGTTTGGGTGCTTTTTGTTTGTGCTAAAGGAGGATAGAAATTTGAGGATTATAAACAAGCAAACATACATTGGCGTGGATGGGTTGGAAATCCAAGTAAAAACAAAACTAAGGCAAAACAACATTGAATCAAAAGAACTATACAGTAAAAGAACTGGTGTGAAAATTGGCAGGATAAAGGCAATCAGCGCAACAGGGTTCAGATTGTACATCAATCTTCCAAAGATGGTTAGAACCGACAACATAAGACCATTTGGTATTATTGATAAAATCCATTTGGAAGAAGTCTTAAACGAAATAACAAACATATTGGTTGAGTTTGGCGTTAATGTGTGCAATGCGTTTATTAGCACAGTTGAGATTAACGCTACCGCTCAGTTGGATTCAAACAAAAGCGTTGAGTGTATTATGAACCTATTGGCGTTGATGCTATTGCAAGAAAGAAATAAGGTGTTTTTAACAGCACATGGGAAGAAAAATACTTGTTATAAGGAAGTCCCTCTCTCCTACGACATATTACGGAACACGTACCAGATTGAGAGCCTAAAGACATCGAGACTAGGAAACAAGTCATTCTGCTGGAAATTTTACAACAAAGGGCTGGAAGAGGGAATACAGAACAAAGGATTATTGCGATTGGAACAGATACACAACAAACGTAGTTTAGAGCGTGAAGGACTTCCGCAACGCTTAGATTTATTCTTATCAAGCGAGAACATTGTGCAGTTAGTCCGTTTGTATCAAAAGAGTTTTAAGCGATACTTCATTGATATTTATTGGAAACATGGAGAACATTGTTTTACCGAAAAATGCGTGAACACAATTCTGCTTGAACTGCAAGAAGAGTCTCCGTTGTCTGTTGCAAAAATACACAGTGAATTAATTTCGATAGACTTTGAAATTTTCGAGAGAGCATGTAGATTATTTTATCAGAATCAGAAGACAGCCACTCAAACGATTAGACGTGTGCGGAATTCTGGAAAGGTAGAAGTGAACAAGGGAGCAATCGGTGAATTGGTACAAGTGTTCAGAGCAATTCTGTATAGTAAATGAGCGTCAAGAGTGACGCCTTAAAACAAAGACGTAACAACCGATAAAGCCAGTAAAATCGCATGTTCTGTTTTGGGGAACAGTAAAATCAGCCATAAATCAGACACTAAAGATGATACAAATACATATGCAGGAGGTAAAAGAATGTCAAGAAGACCGTTGAGCATATGGGAGAAGGAACGCAAGGAACAATTTGACAAAAAGTTGAGGGAATATAGCACAGAGTGCTTAGAACAAATCCATTTAATTGCAACAAAAGGGCTGGACATGAGAACAAGGTTGCTTGCCAATCAATATATTGTCGATAAATGCTTTGGTAAGGATTACAAGGCAATAGACAGTGGTATGGAATCATTAACAAGTAATGTTACGATTAACCTTATTCCAACAGGAGAAACATATCAACAGAACAAAGAGGATGAACAAGAAATATGGGAAGTGGAAAACAACATAATAATAGATGATACAAGCGATTTAGACGATGAATGGGGCGAAGATGATATTTATATGGGTTAAATGTCAAAAGCCCCAGAAAAGGCAAATATAAAGCCACAGAGGGTAAAAGGAAATGGAGGAATTTATATTATGGGTTTAGCAGAACGAGTTTACAACAATAACAAAATCAAGCGAAACAAAAACAGGACAGAATCGCCAGATGATAAAGCCTACAGACTAGCGAGAATGTATAATAATATCTTACGCAACATTGAAATGGTATCTGATGCAAAAACATTCTTACAGGTAAGAAATGAAATCAGCGCATATGCACATGTAGCAGGTAAAGAGTCTGTAGATGTGGCAAGGTTGAGAACAAAATTGGATAACAGATTAAAGAAGGTCACAACAGAACTTGATGACTCTATTAATGCCTTAAATGCAGAGATTGATAAAATTAAGGGTGATAAGTTTGAGGAATCGTCAGAACAATTACAAGAGTTGATTACGCAAGCGGAACACAGAACACTGCACTTTCTTATGCAGATGGGTAACAATAATGATGGTGGCGTAGGAAATCGCAGGCGTGCAGGAAACTTTGTTGCAAATGCAGATAGAGCCGATGCAATAGCATTAATGAAAATCGCTTCTCTCCCACAATATGCACAGTGTTTTTCAAGCAAACAAAAACAAATTATTCTTGAGAAGTCTAAGAATCCAGCCGAGATTGTGTTTGAGCGGAACAAAGAGCCTTTGTTGCAAGAAAAACATAGTGAACTGGGAAAGGCGTACATGAAATCACTTAATTTGCGCAACGCATTAAAGAAAATAGGGAACACCGAAAAGGCATATTATTTTAACGAAGATACGGAGGAATAGAATATGACAGATGAAACAAAGAAACCAACAAAACAATCTGATGCCGATACATTGGCATACTATAGAGTTATTACTGACGCATATAAAATGCGTCATAAATGCAGAACATGGATTTTCAGCAAGATATTGAAACATATGCTTAGTAAAATGAAAGAGGAATGTTCAATCTTCTATTTGATGCAGGAAGTACAGAAGAACAGAGAATAATGTAATGTTTGGAGTGCAATAAAAACCCTATATAAAAAAAGTACCAAAAGTAATTGACTTTATGTTATGATTGTGGTATTATTTAAGTACAGTAACAGACGGTCGTTACTTTTGGTACAATCGGAGGGGATAACAATGGTATATGGATATTGTAGAATATCAACAGCAAAACAGAACATAGATAGACAAGTGAGAAATATTCTTGCAGTTTATCCAGATGCTAAAATAGTGAAGGAAACATACACGGGTACAAAGTTCCAAGGTAGAAAGGAACTGGACAAGATTCTAAAGAAAATAAAAGTAAATGATACGATTGTATTTGATTCAGTATCACGAATGAGCAGAACAGCAAATGAGGGATTTGAGTTGTATCAAACGTTATACAATAAGGGAATCAATCTTGTATTTCTCAAAGAACATTATATTGATACAGATACTTATAAACAAGCTATGGACAATAGAATTGCAATGACGGGAACGGAAGTCGATGTGATTTTAAAAGGAGTAAATGAGTATTTGATGATACTTGCAAAGAAACAAATTGGAATTGCCTTTGAACAATCGGAGAAGGAAGTGCAGGATTTACACCAGAGAACAAAAGAAGGAATAGAAACTGCAAGAAGAGCAGGAAAACAAATAGGACAGAAAAAAGGTGCTACTCTTACTGTAAAGAAAGCAATCTTCTCTAAACAAATCATTTTGAAACATAACAAAACGTTTGGAGGAACATTATCTGATACAGAAACACAAGAACTAGCAGGAATCAGCAGAAACAGCTTATATTTGTATAAGCGTGAACTGAAAGAAGAAATCGAGCAATCTTCTATTTATGAAGTGATTGAAAAATATAACAAATTAGTTGAAACAATTCAGAAGAAAGAACACAACAAATAGCGGTTAAGATATCGTAACATAACAAACATGTGAAGCAACACTTTATGAAGATATACAGACCGAGAAGGAGTGAAACTATGAGAACTTATATAGATGATGGATAAAAATGGAGTAATGTTTGATGAATAATCTTAATATAGATTTTGAATATGCCATAGAACATGGTATAATTGATTATGCAGATGTACTGGAAAGTACAAAGAACATGAAGAAAGCCGAAATACTAAAAAAACACGGTGATAAAATAAAACTTTACGGGAAAGATTGGTGTGTTCGCATACCAGACGCAACACTGGAACAAGGTGTTTTTAGGTGTAGAAGTAAAGACAGAAAGCGTGTTGAAGAAAAACTATGCGAATATTACATGGACTTAGAGAAAAAGCAAAAAGAAGTTGAGAACAAAAATAACACAACTTTGGAAGAGCTTTTCTATGAGTTTATGGAATACAAAAAAGGCAAAGTGTCTAATGATACAATAAGGCGAATGATGGTAGACTGGAAAAAGTTCTATGAACCAAACAAAGAATTTATTCATATGCCATTTAAAACAATAACAAGAATTGATGTAGACAATTTTCTGAATGATATTGTAAATCGCTATGAAATGAAAAATAAAGCGTTTTGCAATATGTGTGGAATTTTAAAACAAACATATGAGTATGCTGTTAACGCTGAATATATCACAAGAAGTCCATACAGAGTAGAAGTGAACAAGAAAAAAATAATTCCAAATAGAAAAAAACCGAGCGAAAAAGAAGTGTTCACAATAAAAGAAAAAGAAATGCTTTTAGAAGAAATGGAAAGAAGGATTTCAGAGAATCCTACAAATAATGTTCCATTCGCTATAATGCTTGATTTTGAAATCGGTTTAAGATGCGGAGAAATACTAGCATTAAAAGAATCAGATATTGTTATGGAAAAGGGAATATACAAAATACATGTTTGCAGACAGCTTATAAAGGACAGTGATATAACAAATTTAAAGAATGTAAAGGGAAACGGCTATCACATTGTGGAATACACAAAGAGTGATTGTGGAGACAGATTTGTTCCACTTACAGAAAAAGCTCTGGAATACATAAGGCGTATAAAACAGACAAACGAAACAAATGGGAAGTTCAATGAAGGTTATTTGTTTTTAACAAAAGACGGTACAACAATAACAGAAGGTGCTGTTGATGGACAATTAAGGAATGGCTGTGAAAAAATAAATATTCCAGTAAGAAGCATGCACAAAATAAGAAAGACATATGCTTCGACATTATATCAGCGTGGTGTATCAATCACAATTATTAGTAAAATGTTAGGTCATGCAGACGAGTCCACTACATTGAAACATTATATTTTCAATATAGCAGATACGACAGAAACGGATACATTAGTATTGAATGCATTAGCAGGAACAGAACATACTAATTCCACAATATCTAGTAAAAAAAGCGTGACAAACGGGGATAACAAAATAGTACAATTTCCAGAAAGTGAAAAACGGAAAACCCCCAGTAAAATAAGGGCTTTCCGCTAAAATTGAGAACTGGACTTGAGGGGAATCGAACCCCTGTCCGAAAGCTCATCCATCAGAGCATCTCCCATCACAGTCATTACTTTGACATTCCCTCCTTCGGACGCCTAATGACAGGCTGCCGAATTCAGTAGCTTCATAAAATCTTCCATTCCCTCAAAGCTTTGAGAACGAAGTGCCTCATCTGGTCGAAGCCGGTTACTTAAGCGATGAGCGACCTAAGGCCGACTGCTGCAAACTAGGCAGCTAACGCGTAATTATCGTCTGCGTTTAATTTTAAATACGGTTTACTGCGCGGTCCCGTCCCGCGGATGGCTTCTCCAACTTCCAAACCCCCGTCGAAACCAGTACAAGCCCTGGTTTATCTGTCTGCATGTTCTTACTATAAATGAATATGCAGAGGTCGGAAAGCTCCAACGCATATGTTATTATAAATGGGATGCCGGGGTGATGTCAAGGGGGGATGAAAACTTTACTTGGGATATATTTGCAGATTCTTTACAAGAAAAGAGTATCCCAGTATAATATCTATAGAAACAAAAGGAGTATCGCAAAAAAACAATGACTTTGCGGTACTCCTTTATGAAATGGAGTATACGGGATTCGAACCCGTGGCCTTTACAATGCGAATGTAACGCGCTCCCAACTGCGCTAATACCCCAAAGTGGAAGCAACGGGGCTCGAACCCGTGACCTCTCGCGTGTGAGGCGAACGCTCATCCCGGCTGAGCTATGCTTCCGTGCTGCTTATAAATTTCATTAAATCATATTATAGCACCGGACGAAAATAAATCAATTGTTGGATTATAATAATTTTATAAAATTTTCAGGAGATGATAATCGATGAATGTCAAAGATTTCAATGTGTTTATTACGGTGGCTGAGACGAAACACCTCACGAAGGCGTCCAAATTATTGTATATGACCCCGCAGGGAATAAGCAAAGTCATCAAAAATCTGGAAAATGAATGTGACTGTGAGTTGTTTCTGCGTACGGGAAACGGGATGGAATTGTCGGAAGCAGGCAGACATTTCCTTGAGTATGCAAAAAAGGCAATGAAAGAGTACTTTGATATGAGAAATGAACTCCTTCGGATCAAACAAAAAGAACATGGGGTGGTGGATCTGCTTTCCGCATTTGGTATCGTGCGTCTGGTTACTCCGGAGTGCATTTTGGATTTCAAGAAGAAGTATCCTGAGATTGAGTTCCACAGCAGAGAATGCCCTGATAAGCAGGTGGAACGATGGTTTCTTGCCGGGGAAGGGAATGTTGCCTTTTCGCTGGCACCCTGTGATGAAGAAAAATATGATGTATCAGAGCTTTCCGCTTTTCCGGTAAAACTTTTGGTGAATGAAAACCATCCGCTCAGCAGAAAAGAAACGGTTACGATACAGGATTTAAGAGGAGAGCCTCTTTATATAGAAAGCAGAGAGTTTAAGATTCACGATCTGATCGTGAATAAGTGCCGTGAAGCCGGATTTGAGCCGAACATCATGTTTGAAACAAGCGGATTCAGTTTATGCCACAAAATGGTCAGAGAAAACAAGGGCATTTCTGTTACGGTTGATTTTGTTTCCGATGATATGGGGCACGATAACATGGTACTGATTCCGTTTGCTGACGGAGACTATGAATGGAAGATCTGTATGCTGACGCGGAAGAATGAAACGGTTGGAAACGGTGTTGACATTTTCCAGAAACATGTGAAGGAATGGATGGACAGAATCCGGGAAGGGGATATCAATAGATAGTTGAAAGGGCGGAACGAAACGTTGACTTGAATTAGAAAATCCTACATAATTCACAAAAATTGACAGGATTTCAGATGGTTTTCTCTTGAAAATTTTAACTTATAGAAAACGCAAATATATTTATCAAAATTATAAATTAGTGTATAAAAATGCAATATGATAAAATATCCTTCAGGTAATTGATACACGAAGGAGGAAACAAAAATGAAAATTGGTGTAACAGAAATCAGCCCGAGAGCGGTGCAGCAGGTAGCGGAGAAAAAATTCAAAGGTGGATACTATTGCTGTGAAGCGCTGATCAGTGCGATCCGTGATGAATTTAAACTGGATGTTCCGGAAGAGGTTATCGCAATGGCTTCCGGTATGGCAGTTGGAGCCGGAAAATCAGGATGTGTATGCGGAGCATTTAACGGAGGTATCATGGCACTTGGAATGTTCTTCGGACGTACAGAGCAGGATGGCCCGACAAATCCAAAGAGCGTGAAATGTATGGAGCTGACCAAAGAACTTCATGACTGGTTCAAGGTTGCAAACCAGAAAAATGCAATATGCTGCAGAGTCTTGACGAAGGAGTTTGACAAAGGGAAAGGCGAACACAAAGAACAGTGTATTTTCTTCACAGGACTGTGTGCATGGAAAGTTGCTCAGATTGTCTGTCGCGAGCTTGGTATCAAGAATCTGGATGAGATTGATGAACCGGCACCAAGAAGAACACTCGCTGAAATCTAGAAGAATATGTGAACTTCCGGCGGTGTATCTGCCCGGAAGTTCACAAATTGAAAACAGTTTTTTTTGACAGAAAGGATGAGAGTGACATGAAAGATATGATTAAAAAAGTTCCGGTACCTCTTTGTGGGGTTATGCTGGGATTTGCGGCACTGGGAAATTTATTACAAAGCTATGGTGAGGGAATCCGTTCTGTATGCGGTATCGTGGCAGCATTTTTGCTGATTCTGATATTTGCAAAACTGCTTCTGTTTCCTCAGATGATCAAAGAGGATATGAAGAATCCGATTATGGCGAGTGTTGCGGGAACATTTCCGATGGCGCTTATGCTGCTTAGCACTTATGTGAAACCTTATATCGGAGCGGCAGCTATGTATATCTGGTTCTTTGCCATTGCATTACATATTGTGCTGATTGTCTATTTTACAGTGAAGTTTGTTTTAAAACTTCAGCTTCCAAAGGTATTTGCAAGTTATTACATTGTATATGTGGGAATTGCTGTTGCGGCAGTTACGGCACCGGCATATGAACAGCTTGGAATCGGAACGGCAGCGTTCTGGTTCGGATTCGTAACGCTGATTATTCTGCTGGTACTTGTGACGATCCGTTATGTGAAGTGTCCGGAAGTACCGGAACCGGCACAGCCGCTGATCTGTATTTACGCAGCGCCTACAAGCCTCTGCATCGCAGGTTATGTACAGTCTGTGACACCTAAGTCAAGAGGGTTCCTTCTTGCGATGTTAGTTGTAGCGACAGTGATTTATATTTTTGCGCTTGTAAAAGCAATCGGATATCTGAAATTAAAATTCTATCCAAGCTATGCTGCATTTACATTCCCGTTCGTAATCAGTGCGATTGCTACGAAGCAGACGATGGCCTGTCTGGCTAATATGGGACAGCCGATACCGGCACTCAAGTATCTGGTGCTGATTGAAACTATTATCGCCGTTGTCCTGGTAGTATATACATTTATCAGATTTATGGGATTTATCTTTGCCGGAGAAAAGAAATAATATAGAAAACCACCAGTCGTATCAAAAACGACTGGTGGTTTTCTTACTTTTTATGAGAATGATATCGAAAATTAATTCACATATGCAACACATTTTCGTGTTACAATGGGAAAATAAAGAAGATACCAAAGTGAGAGGAGCATTTTTATGGATAAATTAAAAATTCTGGTAGTGGACGACGAGAGCAGGATGCGGAAACTGGTCAAAGATTTCCTGCAAAGGGAAGGATTTGAGGTGATCGAGGCAGGCGATGGTCTGGAAGCAATGGACCGGTTCTATGAGGACAAGAATATTGCGCTTATTATTCTGGATGTTATGATGCCGAAGATGGACGGATGGCAGACATGCAGGGAGATCCGCAAGGAATCGAAGGTGCCGATCATCATGCTGACAGCGCGGGGGGATGAACGGGATGAGCTTCAGGGATTTGAGCTTGGAGTGGATGAATATATATCCAAACCTTTCAGCCCAAAGATCCTGGTTGCCAGAGTGGAAGCGATTCTGCGCAGAACGAATGCGCTTGCGGCGGAAGAGACGATCTCGGCCGGTGGAATTGAGATTGATAAGACCGCGCATATGGTGAAAATCGATGGAAAGCCGGTAGAGTTAAGTTTCAAGGAATTTGAATTACTCACGTATTTTGTGGAGAACCAGGGAATTGCACTTTCAAGGGAAAAAATTTTAAATAATGTGTGGAATTATGATTATTTCGGCGATGCCCGTACAATTGATACCCATGTAAAAAAACTGAGGAGCAAACTTGGGGATAAAGGGGATTACATTAAGACGATCTGGGGTATGGGATACAAGTTTGAGGTGGCATAATGAAACATTCGATTAAGCAGCAGATGATGATGGTATTCGTCGGTATTGTTGTCGTTATGATGCTGGTATTTATGGCGGTGAACGGGGGGTTCCTGGAAAAATACTATATTGCTGAGAAGCAGTCGGAATTTGTCAGAACCTATTCTCTTTTGAAAAATGGTGTTATAAGCGGGACATTGATGGAAGAAACTCCGGGAAGTGAGCTGAGTAAATTGACGGAAAAGAACAATATTGCTGTTGTTGTGATCGATCCGGAAGCTTCTTATATTTATACGAATGCCAGGAATCTGGAAACGGTGATGAAGAACCAGCTTATGGGATATCTGTTTAATAAGAACAATCAGGAGATTCTGAAAAAAACGGATGAGTATGTTATCAGCAGATCAATGGATATGCAGAACAGTACAGAGTACATTGAGATGTGGGGAGAGTTTGAGAACGGCTCCGTATTCTTGCTGAGAAGTCCGCTTGACAGTATTCGGTCGGCGGTGAGAATCTTTAATCAGTTTATCGGAATGGTTGGTGGCATTGTTATCTTACTGAGCCTGTTTGCTGCATGGTATTTTTCGAAAAAACTTTCAGAACCTCTGATGGAGCTGGCTGCTCTTTCTCAGAAAATGGCGGATCTGGATTTTGAGGCCAAGTATACAAGTGGGGGAAGCAATGAAATCGGTATTCTGGGTCAGAGTTTTAATCAGATGTCTGAAAAACTGGAACAGACGATTTCCGATCTGAAGAAGGCGAATAATGAATTGCAGATGGATATTGAGCAGAAAGAGAAGCTCGAACGTATGAGAACGGAATTCCTTGGGAATGTTTCCCATGAACTGAAGACGCCGATCGCGCTGATTCAAGGATATGCGGAAGGCTTAAAAGAGGGAGTCAGCGATGATCCGGAGAGCAGGGAATTCTACTGTGATGTGATTATGGATGAAGCCGGAAAGATGAATCAGATGGTGAAGAACCTTCTGACACTGAATCAGCTTGAATTTGGAGATAATGATGTGCAGTTTGAACGGTTTAATCTTACGGATCTGATTCGTGGGGTACTGCAGAGCCTGGATATTATGATCACCCAGAAGGAAGTACACGTTATTTTCAGACAGGAAAATCCGGTATATGTATGGGCAGATGAATTCAAGGTGGAGCAGGTGCTGCGAAATTATGTGAATAATGCACTGAATCATGCGGAAGGCGAAAAGGTTATCGAGATTAAAATCGTAGAAATAAATGAAAAGGCACATATCAGTGTGTTTAACACAGGCAATCCGATTCCGGAAGAAGACGTGGAACATATCTGGGAGAAGTTTTACAAAGTGGATAAGGCGCGAACAAGAGAATATGGAGGAAATGGTATCGGGCTTTCTATCGTCAAGGCAATTATGGAATCTCTGCACCAGGCGTATGGTGAGAAAAATTATGATAATGGAGTGGAATTCTGGTTTGAGCTGGATGTAAAGTAATTGAAAACTCTTGCCCCTATAGAGAAAAACGTCTATAATAATCACATGATGCAAGTTACAAATGAAGACAGCGAGGGCAGACAAATGATAGCGATTATTGATTATGATGCAGGAAATATCAAGAGTGTAGAGAAGGCATTGATTTTGTTGGGAGAAGAGCCGGTGATCACCCGTGACAGAGAGACGATTCTGAAGGCGGATAAAGTAATTCTTCCGGGAGTGGGAGCATTTGGTGATGCCATGCACAATCTTAGAAAATATGGGTTGGACAAGGTGATACATGAAGTTGTAAAGAGACAGATACCACTGCTTGGAATCTGCCTGGGACTCCAGCTTTTATTTGAACGCAGCGATGAAACGCCCGGTGTGGAAGGACTTGGCGTGCTGAAGGGAGAGATTCTTCGTATTCCGGAACAGGAAGGACTGAAGATTCCTCATATGGGATGGAATTCTCTGAAACTTCAGAATAATGGACGATTATTTCAAGGTCTGGAAGAAGATCCTTATGTATATTTTGTACACTCTTATTATCTGAAAGCAGAGGATGAAAGCATCGTAAAAGCGACAACGGAATACAGCACGCTGATTCATGCATCTGTAGAGCAGGGGAATGTATTCGCCTGCCAGTTCCACCCGGAAAAAAGCAGTGATACGGGACTTCGAATTCTGGAAAATTTTGTGGCATTATAGGAGGACAGCAGTATGTTTACGAAAAGAATCATTCCATGCCTGGATGTAAATAATGGTCGGGTGGTAAAGGGCGTTAATTTTGTAGATTTAAAAGATGCAGGAGATCCGGTAGAGATTGCAAAAGCTTATGATAAAGCCGGAGCAGACGAACTGGTATTTCTGGATATCACCGCATCTTCGGATGCCAGAAACACCGTGGTTGATATGGTGCGTAAAGTGGCTGAAAATGTGTTTATTCCTTTTACGGTAGGCGGCGGAATCCGTACGGTGGATGATTTCAGAGCGCTTCTCAGGGAAGGAGCGGACAAGATCTCTGTAAATTCCGCAGCGATCATGAGACCGGAACTGATCAGCGAAGCGGCAGAGAAGTTCGGAAGCCAGTGTGTGGTAGTTGCAATTGATGCAAAGCGCCGTGAGGATGGCGGATGGAATATTTACAAAAACGGCGGACGTATCGATATGGGAATCGATGCGGTTGAGTGGGCCATGAAAGCGGAAAAACTGGGAGCAGGAGAGATTCTCCTGACCAGTATGGACTGCGATGGTACCAAGGCGGGATATGATCTGGAGATTACACGGACAATCGCGGAAAATGTCTCCATACCGGTAATTGCTTCGGGAGGAGCAGGGACACTGGAACATTTCTATGACGCGTTAAGTGAAAAGGGTAAAGCGGATGCAGCTTTGGCAGCATCACTTTTCCATTACAAAGAACTGGAGATCCGTGAGGTGAAGGAATACCTGAGAGAGAGAGGTATTTCGGTACGCTTATAGAGAAAAAGAGGGATAATAGAAAATGGCTGCGCTGAATAATGACTGGCTGGATGCTCTGAAAGGGGAGTTCAGAAAACCATATTATAAGAAATTGTTTGAAACGGTGAATCAGGAATACCGGACTCATCGTATCTATCCTCCGGCAGATGATATTTTCAATGCATTTCATCTGACACCACTTAAGGATGTGAAGGTTGTGATACTGGGACAGGATCCGTATCATGGAGACGGGCAGGCACACGGACTTTGCTTTTCGGTAAAACCGGATGTGGAGATTCCGCCTTCACTGGTGAATATTTATCAGGAACTGCATGATGATCTGGGATGTCGGATCCCCAGCCACGGGAATCTGACCAAATGGGCGAAGCAGGGAGTTTTGCTTCTGAACACAGTTCTGACGGTGCGGGCGCATCAGGCGAACTCTCACCGTGGAATCGGATGGGAAGAATTTACGGATGCGGCGATTCAGGTATTAAACAACCAGGACAGACCGATTGTGTTTATTTTATGGGGAAGACCGGCACAGCTTAAGAAGAGGATGCTGAACAATCCAAAGCATTTGATTCTGGAAGCACCGCATCCAAGTCCATTATCTGCCTACAGGGGATTTTTCGGAAGTAAGCCGTTCAGTCAGACGAATCAGTTTCTGGAAGCAAACGGCCTTATGCCGATTGACTGGCAGATCGATGAACTGTAGTGGATAGAAACAGATAAAGCAATTTTTTGTCTGTACGAAGGGAAGGGGATTGTATGAAAAAAACGGAAGTGGAATGCTGTGACATTTTTCAGATACATGAAGAACTGGTGAAGAAGGCCGAGGAAAATATCCTCGATGAGGATAGGCTGAAGGAGCTTGCGGATTTTTTCAAAGTATTTGCAGACACGACCCGGCTCAGAATTCTGAGCGTTTTGTTTCAATCGGAAATGTGTGTATGCGATCTGGCGGAAGTGCTGGGAATGACGCAGTCGGCTATTTCCCATCAGCTCAGGATCCTGAAGCAGATGAAGCTGGTCAAGAACCGCAGGGAAGGAAAGACAGTGTTCTATTCTTTGGCGGATGGACATATCCAGACGATTATGAATCAGGGGATGGAACATATCATGGAATAGAGAATGCTGTCGATGTATGGATAAAGGGGTTTGAGGGTTATGACCAAAGAGATAAAAAGACAGTGGATCGTATTTGGAGCGGGTCTACTTGCATTTTGGGGAAATATCGTGCTCCGGGAGAAGGAAATGATCGTGGGGAATATGGTATTCCCCTTCTTTCTTATATCCTACATTTTGCTGGGATATACAGTGTTCCGGCACGTTATAAGAAACATAGAAAAAAAGCAGTACTTTAATGAGAATATTCTGATCGTGATGGCATCTGCGGGAGCAGTCGGAATTGGAAGATATACGGAAGGCAATCTGATCATGATGCTGTTTGCATTTGCCGGAATCATGGAAGATATGCTTATGAAGCATTCTAGAAATGTAATCAATAAGCTGATGGATATGCAGCCTACTGTGGCGGTGAAAAAAGTACGTGGAAAAGAATACAAGGTGGCACCGGAGCTTTTGAAAATTCGAGATACGGTGATGGTAAAACCCGGAGAACGTATCCCTGTGGACGGGGTCGTGACAACCGGAGAAACGACGGTGGATTCGCGGATGCTGACGGGGGAGATGATTCCGCAGACAGCCCGGGAAGGGGACAGAGTATACGGGGGAAGCATTAATCTTACCGGTGTGATCGAAATCAGAGTGATCCGGACTTATCAGGAGTCGACCTTATCACGGATCCGTCAGATGGTGGATGACGCAGGCGGGGAAGATACAGAAAATACGACAATGACGGGGCGGTTTATGTGGAAATATATTCCGGCTGTTATAATGCTTGCCGTTGCGGTTGCAGTTGTTCCTCCCCTTACGTTTTCATGGGGGCAGTGGCATGAATGGATCTACCGTGCCTTTTTGTTCCTGATTGCCGCATGTCCGTGCGGCCTTCTGATCTCAGAGCCCATTGCTTTTCTGGGAGGAATTTCGGCGGCGGCGAAGCACGGTGTGATCATTAAGGGCGGAAGGTTTTTGGAATATCTCACGGAAGCGGATGTGTTTATTTTTGACAAGACCGGTACGCTTACTGAAGGCGTGTTTGAAGTGACGGAAGTGCATCCAACGGAGATCACAACAGACGAGCTTCTGAAATATGCAGCTTATGCGGAAAGTTATTCCAATCATCCGATTGCCAAATCCCTCCAAAGAGCCTATGGGCATCCGATTGATAAAAAGCAGGTGCAATGGATCAAGGAGACGGCGGGACTCGGGGTCAGTGCAACCGTAGAAGGAAAAAGAGTACATATCGGGAATCGTAGGATGGCGAAAAAGCATGGTGCTGAATATGAGCAGGTAGAAAGTGGAGGAACTGTTTTACATGTAGTTGTGGATGATAGATATGCCGGATATATTGTGGCGGAAGATACAATCAAAGAAGAAGCATATGATCTGATCGAGTGGCTTCAGAAGAAGGTTCATGTATTGACTGTAATGCTGACGGGTGATCGGCGGTCGGCGGCGCTTCATGTCGCTCGGAAATTGAATATTGATTATGCCTATGCGGGACTTCTTCCGAAGGATAAGCTGGAACAGTTGGAGCATTTTCAGGGATTGAAAGAAGAAAACGAGAAAGTGGTTTTTGTTGGCGACGGAATGAACGATGCGATTGTGCTGAAAAAAGCAGATGTCGGTGTGGCAATGGGAGCACTCGGATGTGATGCCGCGATTGAGGCTGCGGATATCGTACTTCTTGAGGATGACCTCTCCAGACTGGCCGGCGTGATCGGCCTTTCAAGAGAAACCTGCCGTGTTGTAAAGGGGAATATCAGACTGGCAATGTTTGTGAAGATTGTGGCGCTGATACTTGCAGGACTTAAGCTTGCTACACTTAGAACAATTTTGATTGTGGATTTGGCAGTTATGTTTGTGGGACTTTTGAATGCACTTTTAATTTCAAAATATCCGATGGAATAATCTTAATATAGAAGGGTAGATTAGAATGAGAAACAGTATGAAGAAATGGAACAAAAGCAAATATAGTTTGGTGATGCTGCTTCTGGCTGTGATGTTGGCAACTTCTGGCTGTACTTCCATTGTAAAAGAAGGGACAGAGCTGCTTGAAGAAGGAAATTATACAGAGGCAGCGGAAAAATTCCAGGAGTCAGTTGATAAAGGAAAAGACCTGGGAGAAGCATGGAGGGGGCTGGGAATCTGCTACTGGGAAGAAGAAGATTACGAAAAGGCAGAAAAGGCGTTTGGAAATGCACTTCAAAACGGTTCGGAGGAAACAGCAACCATTTATAATATGTTGGGAATCTGTGCATTGATGACGGATAAACCGGAAAAGGCAGTCTATTATTTTGAAAATGGGCAGGAGTTTCCGGATGCGGGTCAGGAGCTTTTGAAAGAAATGTCATTTAATCTGATTGCGGCTTATGAGCAGGTGGGGGATTATCAGAAAGCAAAAGAAAAGCTGGAAGTTTATCTCAGTCTGTATCCGGATGATGAACGTGCGCTGAAAGAAAAAGAGTTTTTGAATACGCAGGTCCCAAGTAGAGAGGAATAGAATGTATGGCAATCTATGAGATAAAAGATGAAAAAGAAAAGCTCATTCTGGTGGGAGTCGCAAGCAGTGCGAACGATGATACCGAACAGTCATTGGATGAGCTTTGCGATCTGGTCGATACGGCAGGAGGTGTGGTCGTCGGCAGGGTCATTCAGAGGCGGGAGATGATTCATCCCGCCACTTATGTTGGTAAGGGGAAAATTGAGGAAATCAAAGAACTTTTGTGGGAAACAGATGCGGACGGCATTGTTTGTGATGATGAATTGTCCCCTGCACAGACAGCGAATCTGACAGAACTTTTGGATACAAAGGTAATGGATCGGACACTCATCATCCTGGATATCTTTGCCGGGAGAGCATCGACCAGTGAAGGGAAGATCCAGGTGGAGCTGGCTCAGCTCCGTTACAGGCAGACTCAGCTTACCGGCGCCGGCAAGGCATTGTCCCGTTTGGGAGGAGGAATTGGCACAAGAGGACCGGGAGAAAAGAAATTGGAGATGGATCGAAGGCTGATTAAGAACCGGATTGCCCTTCTCAACAGAGAACTTAAGGATGTCAAAAGACATAGAGATCTTACCAGAGAACAGCGCAGCAGAAATCATATGCAGGTGGCTGCCATCGTAGGATATACGAATGCGGGAAAATCCACATTGCTTAATACGCTGACGGATGCAAAGGTATTGGAAGAGGATCAGCTTTTTGCAACGCTGGATCCTACAACAAGAAATTTGAAGCTGCCGAGCGGCCAGGAGATGTTGGTGACGGATACGGTCGGATTTATCAGGAAGCTTCCGCATCACCTGATTGAAGCGTTCCGGAGTACTCTGGAAGAGGCAAAGTATGCGGATCTGATTCTCCATGTGGTAGATTCCTCCAACCCGCAGATGGACGAGCAGATGTATGTGGTATATGAGACACTGCGTAAGTTGGAAGTCATGAATAAACCTGTCATTACAGTATTTAATAAGATGGATCGACGTGGGGAGAACGCATTGCTGCGCGATTTTCAGGCAGACAGAACCGTGCAGATTTCGGCAAAGACCGGAGAAGGGATTCCAGAGCTTCTCTGTACGATTGAACAGCAGCTGCGGGAACAGAAAATTCTAATAGAAAGAATGTATCCTTATCAGGAAAGCTCCCGCGTACAGATGATTAGAAAATATGGAGAGCTTCTGGAAGAACACTATACGGAAGAAGGAATTTATATCCGGGCTTACGTCCCGAAGGAGATCTATGGAAGGAGTTTGTGATCATGTCTCTTCAGTTTATTTTTGGAAATTCCGGATCCGGAAAATCTCATTATTTGTATGAATATATTATCCGGGAATCAATACGGTTCCCGGATAAAAATTATATTGTACTGGTTCCGGAACAGTTTACGATGCAGACACAAAAGGAGCTGGTCATGCGTCATCCAAGACATGGGATTATGAATATTGATGTGCTTAGTTTTGCTCGTCTTGCATTTCGCGTGATGGAAGAAACAGGGGAAAGTGGGCGTAAAGTACTGGATGACGAAGGAAAGAATCTGATTCTGAGAAAGATAGCCGGAAAGCTGGAACCGTCATTAAAAGTTATCAAAGCTAACCTGAAAAAACCGGGTTATACCAGTGAGGTAAAATCGGTTATTTCAGAACTGACACAATATAATATCCAGCCGGAAGGAATGGGGCCTTTATTCGATGCGGCAGGTGACAATATGAGCCTTTTGCTGAAACTAAAGGATATTCAAACGGTTTATTCGGCATTTGAACAGTATCTGGCTGATCAATATATTACGAAGGAAGAAATTCTGGATGTGCTCAGCCGGGTGATGGGAAAATCCCGGATATTGAAAGACAGCGTGATCGCCCTGGACGGATTTACCGGATTTACACCGGTACAGAATAAGGTCCTGAGTGAAATGCTGACATATTGCAGCAAAGTTTGCGTGACGGTTACTATGGATGAGCGTGAGAATCCTTATGTGTTAAAGGACAAGTATCAGCTTTTCTCATTAAGTAAGCAGATGGTGAAATCACTCATAGAACTGGCACAGGAAAAAGAGGTTTTGGTGGAAGAGTCGGTCTGTCTTTATAGCAGGCCGGTTTATCGTTTCCGCTGTAATCCTGCGCTTGCACATCTGGAATCAGAAGTGTTTCGGCATGCTCAAGAGAAGTATCAGAAAAAAACGGATCGTGTCCGCTTGTATCTGGCGCATAATCCGGCAGATGAAGTTATGTGTGCGGCTCAGAGGATTCGCTTTCTTGTGCGGAAGAAGGGCTATCGGTATAGAGATATTGCCGTGATTGCCAGTGATATGAATGTTTATGCTGACGAAATCGAAAAGAACTTTGCAAGATATCATATTCCGGTATTCCTGGATTATAAGAGAAATGTACTTCTGAATTCTTTCGTGGAATATGTGCGGAGTCTTCTTGGAATTGCAGAACAGAATTTTTCCTACGAGAGTGTATTTAGGTTTTTGAGAACCGGACTTGCAGGATTTACATCAGGTGAAGTGGATCTGATGGAAAACTATGTCCTTGCACTTGGAATCCGTGGGTATAAGAAATGGCAGGAAAAATGGATCAGACGCAGTGCGCAGACGACAGAAGAAGACCTGGAGACACTGAATCATTTGCGGGTGCGTCTGGTGGAAAAGATGGACGGACTGATGTTTGTGCTGAAGCAGCGTAAAAAAACGGTGAAGGATGTGACGACCGCACTCTATGAATTTCTGGTACAGGAGGAAATGCAGCAGAAGATAAAGGTTCAGGAGAACCAGTTTGCGGAGGCGGGGGAGCTGGCACTGGCAAAGGAATATTCGCAGATTTACCGGGCTGTCATGGAGCTCTTTGATAAGTTTGTTGGACTTCTTGGAGATGAATATATTTCACTCAAGGAATATTCAGAACTTCTGGATGCCGGGCTCGAGGAGGCGAGAGTGGGAGTGATTCCTCCAAGTCTGGACGAAGTAATGGCGGGTGATGTTGAGAGAACGCGTTTGAAGAATATCAAGGCTCTGATTTTCCTGGGAGCGAATGATAATCTGGTGCCGGGGATTATGCCTACGAAGGGACTGATCACCGAGCATGACAGGGAGCGGTTCGAGAATGCCGGAATCACTCTGACACCGGGAACGAAAGAAAAAACCTGTATTCAGAAGTTTTATCTTTATCTTCATATGACGAAACCTACGGAAGAACTGACTGTCAGTTTCAGCAAAGTTTCGGCAGAAGGAAAAAGTCTGCGTCCTTCTTATCTGATCGGGGAGCTTAAGAAGATTTTTCCGGAAGTACCGATTTATGATATGGATCAGTATGGACCGGAAGTGCTGGAACTGGTGCCGGAGCTAGGAATCGATTATCTGATTGAAGGATTGAGAAAGCCCCAGCGGCAAAAAGATGGAATATGGCAGGAGCTATATCGCTGGTATTTGAAAGATGAGAGATGGAAAAAGGATGTGGAAAGGCTGGTAAATGCGAGCAGGTATCGGAAACGGGAAGATTCACTGGCGAAAGAGACGGCTGAAAAGCTCTATGGGCCCTGGGATCCGAGTGTATCCAGAATGGAGAAATTCGTTGCTTGTGCCTGTGCACATTTTATAGCTTACGGGCTCCGGCTTAAGGAGAGAGAGGAATACCGCTTTGCAGCGCTGGATTTCGGAAATATATTTCATTCAGCAATGGAGAAGTATGCTCTTAAACTGGAGAAAGAACAGGAAGGGTGGACGGAAATATCTGAAGCGGATAGTCGAAAACTGATCGAGGAAAGCGTGGACGAGAGTATTGTGGATTACAGTAATACGGTCCTTTATAGTTCTGCGCGTAATGCTTATATGATTCCACGTATCAAACGGATGATGCGCCGGACGGTGTGGGCGATGACCAGACAATTGGAAAAGGGACAGTTTCGGCCGGAAGGGTATGAGGTGCGATTTGGCAGCGGAAAAATAGACCGGATCGACACCTGTGAGACGGAGGATTCTGTTTACGTGAAAATTCTCGACTACAAGACCGGAACAAAAACTTTTGATATGGCAGCGTTTTACCATGGACTCCAACTGCAGCTTGTTGTATATATGGAGGAAGCATTGAAGCTGGAAGAGAGAAAACATCCGGGAAAAAGGGTTGTACCTGCAGGAATCTTCTATTATCGGCTTAAAGATCCGGTGGTGGAGAAGCAGATCGATCAGGAGAAACTGGAAGAGGCAATTATGAAAGAATTGCGTCTGGATGGACTGGTCAATGCAGATGAGGCAGTGATTCAGAAGCTGGATCAGGATTTTACGGCGGGATCCAGCGTGATTCCAGTATCGCGAACGAAGAATGGATTGTCCAAAACATCCAAGACCGTGAATGATGAAGAATTCAGAGAGATACTGGATTATGCGGCAAAGAAACGGAATGATCTGCGGGAAAAGATGTTGAGTGGAAATGCAGAAGCGGCGCCTTACGAGATGGGAAAACAGACAGGGTGCGATTATTGCATATATAGGGAGATCTGCGGATTTGATGACCAGATTCAGGGATATGAGTATCGGAATCTTCCTGTATATACCAGAGAAGAAGTGTTGCATAAAATATCCGGAAAGGGGGAACGATAGATGGGCGTGACGTGGACGAAGGAGCAACAGCAGGTTATTGACTTGAGAAACCGGAATATCCTGGTTTCGGCGGCGGCCGGTTCCGGAAAAACAGCGGTTCTGGTAGAACGTATCATTAGCCGTCTGACGAAAGAGACTCCTCCGCTTGATATTGACCGGATGCTGATCGTGACTTACACTGATGCTGCGGCAGCGGAAATGAAAGAACGTATTGCGGCGGCAATCGGAAAAGCAGTGGAAGAAAATCCACAGGATGAACATTTAAAGCATCAGCTTGATCTGATACATACTGCCAGGATCACAACGATCCACAGTTTTTGTATGTCTGTGATCCGAGAGTATTTTCATGTGATCGATCTGGACCCGGGATTCAGGGTGGCGGAAGACGGAGAATTGCGCCTTTTGAGGCAGGATGTCTTAAAAGAAATGCTGGAAGCACATTTTGCCGAAGAAGATGAATTGTTTCTCCAATTTGTAGAGACATTTGCAACTGGACGGGAAGACACGAAACTGGAAGAGATTATTGAACAGTTGTATCATTTTTCGGGGAGTTATCCGGACCCGGATGCCTGGCTGGATCAGTGTGTGGCGGCCTATCAGTCAGGGATGGAAGAAGACTCGGAATTTATGAAAAGGGGATTTGCCTATATTCAAAACTGTCTGGGAGACATTCGCGCGTATATGGAAAAGGCGAGAATGCTTTGTAATGAGCCTTCCGGCCCGTATATGTATGAAAAAACGATCGATGAGGATGAACAGATACTGAAACCTCTTTTTGCGGCGGACACTTATGAGAAGATGTGGCGAGTGTTCCCGGAGAAAGGAAGTTGGGCACGTCTTGCACCGAATCGTGACAAAGAAGTGGATCCGGAGCTTACCGGTCAGGTTAAAGAGCTGAGAGAGACGTGGAAGAAACTGATCGAGAATCTGCGAGAAGGCTATTTTTTCCAGAGCCCGGAGGGGATGAAAGAGGACCTCGCGATGTGTTTACCTGTTGTGACTGTACTTGTGAATCTGGTGAAAGAATTTGAAAGGGCATTTGCGGAAAAGAAGGCGGAAAAGAATCTGATTGATTTTCGGGATATGGAGCAGTTTGCACTCAAAATTCTGACCAGAAAGGAAAATGGGTATCTGGTTCCTTCGGAGACTGCCCTGGAATATCAGGAACAGTTTGAGGAAGTTATGATCGATGAATATCAAGACAGTAACTTTCTTCAGGAAGCGATACTGACCAGTGTTTCCAGAGTAAGCAAAGGAGAAAATAACCTTTTCATGGTGGGGGATGTAAAGCAGAGTATCTATCGATTCCGACTCTCCAGACCGGAACTTTTTATGGAAAAGTTTGAACACTACAGTACAGAGGACGGAGATTGCCGTCGAATTGATCTGCATAAGAACTTTCGAAGCAGAGCGGAGGTGCTGGAACCTGTCAATGGAATTTTTCGTCAGATTATGACGAAAAATCTGGGGAAAATTGAATATGACGATCACGCGGCCCTTTATGTAGGAGCGGACTACCCGGATTGTCCGGGCAATGAGGCGGAACTATTACTGATTGACACGCAGGAGGAAGAAGAAGGACAAATTGAAGGAACGCGACAGAAAAAATCTGTGCAGACAGCGCGGGAAATGGAAGCGAAGGCGGTGGCTGAACGGATTCATTTGTTGATGGACAGTCAGAAAATCTGGGATAAGGATGCCCAAACATTCCGTAAGGTGGAATACCGCGATATCGTAATTCTCTCGAGAAGTATCAGCGGATGGGCGGATGTATTTGCGCGAGTTTTAAGTCAGGAAGGTATTCCCGCGTATACAGAGTCGAAGGAAGGGTACTTTCAAACGCTGGAGATTGGGTGGATGCTGGATTACCTCCGCGTTCTGGATAATTTCAGGCAGGAGCTGCCTCTTGCGGCGGTCCTAAAATCTCCATTTGGCGGCCTAAGCAATGAAGAAATGGCGGAAATTCGTGTTATGTTTCCGGAACAGCCGTTTTATGACTCCGTACGGATGGTGGCAAATATAGAAGGAGAGACTGGTGCGAAACTTCGAAAAGTCTTGAAACAGATCGAGGATATGCGGAGTCGTATCCCATATACCTCGATTCATGATCTGCTCTGGCAGATCATGACGGAAACCGGATATAGGGGATATATATCTGCCATGCCGGGCGGAGAACAGAGGCTGGCGAACCTGGAGATGCTTCTTGTAAGGGCAAAGACGTTTGAGGCTACCAGTTATAAAGGATTATTTCATTTTGTCCGATACATTGAACAGCTTCAGAAATATGAAGTGGACTATGGCGAGGCGGGCATTTACGATGCACAGACGGATGCGGTGCGTATCATGAGTATTCATAAAAGCAAGGGTCTGGAATTTCCTGTCGTTATTGTTGTAGGCATGGGAAAGCGATTCAATACTCAGGATATCCGGGGAAGCGTTGTGATTCATCCCGATCTGGGAATCGGGATCGATGCGGTTGATTTGACGAGACGTACGAAGTCTCCGGCAATTTTGAAAAAAGTGATTCAGATGGAAACCGGACTGGAAAATCTGGGAGAGGAACTGAGAGTCCTTTATGTTGCGATGACAAGGGCAAAAGAAAAGCTGATTATGACAGGAGTCATTCCGGGAGCCCAAAAGAAACTGGAGATACTCGATACATTTTTGGAAGAAGGACAAGACACGCTGGAATTCACCAGACTGATCGGAGCAAAGACTTATCTGGACTGGGTAATTCCGGCAACCCTGAGACTGCATGAATCGGATTCTGTGCAGGTCCAGGTGATATCACCTTCAGATCTTACTGCTATGGAGGCGGAAAGGAGCCTGGAAGAACAACTGGATGCATCATTGATGCTGCAGGAAGTCACAAATGAAGGCAGCCCGTTTGCGAGCCACGATGAGGCGTTTGCAGCCAGAATTGCCGAACAGTTCACTCATCAGTATCCATATGAGGGTGAAGAACAGCTTAAAATGAAATTTACTGTTTCTGAATTGAAAAAACGTGCATATCTTTTGGGGGAAGAAGAAAACGGAGAGATGCTGGTGGAAGAGGAAGATGTGGTGCCGTTGATCCCTGAGTTTTTACAGGAAAAAGAGGAACTGACAGGGGCATCCCGGGGAAGTACCTATCATAAATTGCTGGAACTTCTGGATTTTACGAAGGAGTACGATGAAGAAGTGCTCCGAAAAGAAATCGATTATTTCCGGCAGCAGGGATTTCTGACGAATGAGATGGCCGCATGTATCCGGCCGGATGATATTTTGCATTTTCTGGATACTGATATGGGAAAAAGAATGAAAAAAGCGGCAGGATGCGGCAGACTTCATCGAGAGCAGCCTTTTGTATTCGGGATTGATGCCAAAGAACTTTATCCGGACACTGCTTCTGGGGAACTGGTGCTGATTCAGGGAATTATCGATGTGTATCTGGAAGAAGATGATGGACTTGTGGTGCTTGATTATAAGACGGATCAGGTGAAATTTGGAAGAGAACTGGTGGAAAAATATCAGGAGCAGCTTCGGCTTTATGCCAGGGCACTGGAACAAATGACATTAAAAAATGTAAAAGAAGAAGTGATTTATTCCTTTACGCTTGGTGAAGAAATTCTGCTGGTAGATCAGGAAGGTAGACTGGAAAAATGATTTGGAAAGAAATAGTGATATATCTGATCGTGATCAATATGCTGACATTCTGCGTGTATGGAATCGATAAGAGAAAGGCAATCAGAAAGCAATGGAGAGTTCCGGAAAGAACGCTACTTTTCCTTGCGGTGATCGGAGGATCAATCGGAGCGTTGGCTGGAATGCAGGTATTCCGACATAAAACGCGACATTTAAAATTTAAACTAGGAGTACCGGGGATTCTGGTTGTACAGGTGATCATTCTGTATTGCGTTATGAAATAAAAATCGAATTGGACGATGAAAAAAGCATTTTTACCGAAGAAAACAGGGTGAGAGTGCTTTTTTATTTTTGAAATAATAATGTATTGACAAACAATATTATACGGTATATAATATAAGTATAAAAATAATATAAGGGATCGAATAATATTGCAGATTCTAAAATAGAAAAAGGAGTGAGAGCATGGTATTTAACACCGGAGCGGCTCTTCTGGATGCCATTGTATTGGCAGTAGTTTCCAAAGAACAGCAGGGAACGTACGGATATAAGATAACCCAGGATGTAAGGAAAGCCTTGGAAGTATCGGAATCGACACTGTATCCGGTATTGAGGAGACTACAGAAGGATGAATGCCTGGAAGTATATGATATGCAGTTTGACGGAAGAAATCGACGCTATTATAAAGTGACGGATAAGGGAATGGCGCAGCTTCAGCTTTACCGGGCAGAGTGGAAGAAATACTCGCAGAAGATTACTGATATGTTCGAGGGAGGAGTGAACTTATGACACGCGTAGAATTTATGAATGAGCTGCGTGCATTGCTTTGGGACTTGTCCGTGGAGGAAAGAGAAGAGGCATTGCAGTATTATAATGATTATTTTGATGATGCAGGCGCAGAGAATGAAGCTGACATTATCAAAGAATTGGAAAGTCCGAGGAAGGTAGCCGAGACGATCAAAGCAGGTCTTGGCGGACAGAACGAATTTCATAGTGAATACAGGGAAACCGGATATACAGATACCCGATTTGAAAAGAATGATTCTCCGGCGAAAAGAGAAGGATACCGAAGCACGGGACGTAGAATGAGCGAAAGTGATTATAGGGAGAAAAAACCCTGGACGAGTAAGACACTGAAGATTATCCTTATCGTTTTAATCGTTCTGATCGGAGCACCGTTCGTGATACCGGCGGTGGTCGGAATCCTTGCGGCGATCCTTGGAATTCTGATTGCGATCGTGGCAGTGGTTGCAGCAGTCCTTGTATCTGGGGTTGCGGTTTCCGTTTCTGGAATCGGGATTGCAGCAGTGGGATTTACGCAGATCTTTCATTCGGCACCGGTGGCTTTGGCATTGATTGGCGCCGGACTGCTGGTACTTGCATTAGGCATTATGCTGACAGCATTGATTGGCTGGATCTGTGCAAAAATCGTCCCACCGGTATTCCGTTGGTTTGTAGAACTTTGCAGAAAACCATTTCTAAGAAAGAAGGGAGGGGCCTGCTAATGAAAAGAGGATGGAAAATATTCTGGATCGTTATTGCGACGATTGTAGTGATGGGATTGATATTCTGCGGAGCGGCTTTGGTGCTTGGATTCCGTATCCATGATTTACGGAAAGAATATCCGAATGGAATTGTGCTGTTTGGAGACGATGATATGGAATGGGATGATGATCCGCTGGAAAATGAATATCTGAATCCGGAAGCAGCGATGGAATATGATGATATCACAGAGCTTGAGATGATTCTTGGTGGTTGTGATGTGGAACTTGTTCAGGGAACAGATGAAAAGCTGCGAGTCGATACATCGAAACTTACTTTTGGAGACACGGGAGTCAGTATCAGAATGCAGACAAGCGGCAGTAAATTAAAAATTTATATGGAAAAAGGAAATCAGATCTGGGATGTTTGTAAAATCAAGAACAAGAATCATGGGTTTGGAATACTTTATATAGAAGTTCCGGCATCGGTAAGAATGGAAAACATCACATTGCATGCGGGTGCGGCAAATGTAATGGCAGATGGGCTTTATGCGAAAAAAATGGAATTGAAGATCGGAGCGGCGGACTGCGATATTCGAAACGCTGATGTAGATGATCTTGTGGCAGAAGTGGGCGCCGGAGATCTAGAACTGGAAGGAACATGTAACGGAGATGTTGATCTGAAATGCGGGGCTGGAGAAATGGATCTTGATCTTTGCGGAAATGAAAAGGACTTTAACTACTCTTTGAAATGCGGAGCTGGAGAAATTGAGATTGCCGATCAGGAATACGGTGGACTGGCAGTTGCCAGGGAGATTGACAATGGAAGCAGCAAAACGGTTGAGATCGTCTGTGGCGCCGGAGATGTATCAATAACATTTGTACGATAAACATTGGCCTGTAAGGGAAAAATTGTAAGGAAAGGAGAAAGAAAAATGGAACAAAAAAAATTATACAAGTCAAGAGAGAACAGAATGATCTGTGGAGTATGCGGAGGTATAGCGGAATATTTTAATATTGATCCGACGTTGATCCGGCTTGGAGGTGCACTTCTTGCATGTATGAGTTGCGGAACCGGACTTCTGGTATATTTTATAGCAGCAGTGATTATTCCGGAACAGCCGTAAAGAATCATAGAATCGCGGAATGGTTTTATGGCAGAAGACCTGTCAGAACGAGAGAAGCTTCTCGAAGGGTCTTCTGCCATTTTCGCGTCTCATCTGCATTTTATATAACGTTCCATGCAGGGGGAGCGTGCGACAAAAAGTGAGAATGGAGGTTTCGTCCGGATCCAGAAAACGAATTGCAAGACCGCAGCCACTGTGAAATTCTCCGGGCACTGGCATGATCGTAATCGCAAAATGTTCTTGGATTCGTTTCTCTGCATACATGACATCAGCATTGGTTTCGAAGGTCAGTATATAGTATTCCTGTTGTGACAGCATATGTGGGACCTCATTTCTTATCAGATATAATGTTATTATAAAGCATTTTTGTGTGAAAAGACAGAATAAATCTGATAAAGTAAGGAAATACTCCATGAAAAGGAGAGATCATGATGGCTGGTAAGAAGCAAAAAAAGATATGTCGTGAAGATATTGAACGGATGGAGCCAGAAGAAAAGATTAAATACGAAATTGCCGAAGAACTAGGACTTCTGGATAAAGTTCTGGAAGACGGATGGAGATCGCTGTCTGCGAAGGAGACCGGTAGAATCGGAGGATTGATGTCGAAAAAGAAAAAAGAAGGGGAGTAAGTTTACAATATTGTTAAGAAATATGAATAATTAGAAATAACTGTGAATATTTTGCGACTTTGGTTGAAAAAATGCAGTGGGTTTGATATAATCGCTTGACTGAAAACTTGAAAACAGGTGAGTTTTATGGATGGAAAAATGAACGTGTTAAATGTGCAGTTGGATGATTATACAGCAAAAGACGCGATGAAGGCAGTCACGGAATATATGCACACAGAACCTGTAAATACGGTTGAAATCTTGACAGTGGATATCCTTATGAAGGCTGCTCAGACAGAAGGCCTGAAAGAAGATATCGAGCAGCTTGATCTGGTGATTGCAGGAGATGAATCGATTCTGGAAGCGGCAGAAGTGACGGAAAAGAAAAAGCTTCAGGAAGCGCATAATCAGGTGTTTATGAAGCTGGTGTTCCATTATTTTCATAAAAATCGTTCGCGCGTTTTTTTACTGACAGATTTGCCGGAAGAGACACAGAAGCTTGAGCAATTTTTACAAAGTGAATATACGGGGATTCAGATTGCCGGAACGGCATGTGTGCCGGAAGATGAGAGTGCAGATGATCTGATTACAAATCAGATTAACGGTGCGGAGGTGGACTGTGTGTTGTCCAGCATGGTTTCTCCGAAACAGGAGGAGTTCATCCGGCGGTGTAAGAACCTGCTCAATACTCGGCTCTGGCTGGGAATCGGAACAGAGTCTGGAATTATGACACAGAAAGAAACATGGAGAGTGCGGTTCAGAGAATTCTTGATACGTAAGATCCTGAAACGTGAAGTGGAAAAGGACAAGAAAAAAGTTAGTAACAATTTCCAACTTGAAAAATAAATATTTATAAAAAAATAACTGAGGAAATGCATAAAAAAATGTGATTTCCTCTTTATTTTTTTGTTGATTTGTATTAAAGTATAGTATAAGTATATTTGCATTTCCATGTTTTCGGGGGAACGCTGTTGTGTAAAATGTATAATTGGAGGAGAAGAAAGTATGATATCAAATCAGATATTGCAAAACACAATTGAAGGTTTAAAAGCAATTACGAGAATAGATTTGGGAGTGATGGATACAGACGGCAAGACTCTTGCCACAACTTTTACAGAACCAGGTGACTATGGAAACGCAGTGCTTTCTTTTGTGGAATCTCCTGCGGAAAGTCAGGTAATACAAGGTTTCCAGTTTTTTAAGATTTATGATGAGCATCAGCTTGAATACATTTTGATTGCCAATGGTGGCAGTGAAGATGTCTATATGGTTGGGAAGATTGCTGCTTTCCAGATTCAAAACCTGCTGGTTGCATATAAGGAGCGGTTTGACAAGGATAATTTTATTAAAAATCTGTTGTTAGATAACCTTCTTCTGGTCGATATTTATAACCGCGCCAAAAAATTACATATTGACACTGAGGTGAAACGTGTTATCTTTATAGTTGAGACTTCTCACGAAAGAGATATCAGTGCGCTCGACAGTCTTCGTTCTGTTCTGGGTGGAAAGAGCCGGGATTTTATCACAGCTGTAGATGAAAAAAACATTATCGTTGTCAAAGAATTGGGAGCAAATGACGGTTATCCGGAAATGGACAAGACAGCGCATGAGATTCTGGATCTTCTCAAGTCAGAAGGGGAAGAGAATGTCCGCATAGCGTATGGGACGATCGTGAATGACATCAAAGAAGTTTCAAAATCTTATAAAGAAGCCAAGCTGGCTTTGGATGTGGGAAAGATTTTCTTCGATGAGAAGGAAGTGATTGCTTACAGTGCTCTGGGAATCGGACGACTGATCTATCAGCTGCCAATTCCGCTCTGCAAGATGTTTATCCGTGAAATTTTTGAGGGGAAATCTCCGGATGAGTTTGATGAGGAAACTCTTACGACAATCAACAAGTTTTTTGAGAACAGCCTGAACGTTTCCGAGACATCCAGACAATTGTATATTCACAGAAATACTCTGGTATACCGCCTGGATAAACTTCAGAAGAGTACAGGACTGGATCTTCGTGTGTTCGAGGATGCAATCACATTTAAGATCGCACTTATGGTTGTCAAATACATGAAGTATATGGAGACACTGGAGTATTAATAATTAGGAGGAGCATATGATAGAACTGAAAGAAGTTACGAAAGAATACTCGAAGGGTATTGCCGCGCTGAATGGGATCAATCTGACGATCGAACAGGGCGAATTCGTATTCATTGTAGGTGACAGCGGATCCGGAAAATCCACTCTGATTCGTCTTCTGATGAAGGAGATTGATCCGACGTCAGGAACGATTATTGTAAACGGGCAGAATCTGAACCGAATGAAGCATCGTCAGATTCCGCAGTACCGAAGAGGAATCGGAGTTGTGTTCCAGGATTTCCGACTGTTGAAAGACCGTAATATTTACGAAAATATTGCGTTTGCGCAGAGAGTTACAGAGAAATCAAGCAGGGTCATCAAAAAGAAGGTACCTGCAGCGCTTTCACTGGTAGGACTTGCACAGAAATATAAAGCATATCCGAAGGAATTGTCCGGAGGAGAACAGCAAAGAGTTGCGATAGCACGAGCTGTTGTGAATGAACCTGCGATTTTGTTGGCCGATGAACCGACAGGTAACCTTGATCCGACGAATTCATGGGAAATCATGAAGTTGTTGGAAGAGGCGAACGAAAGAGGAACTACAGTACTGGTAGTTACTCATAACCAGGAAATTGTGAACGAGATGAAAAAGCGCGTTATTACAATGAAAAAGGGGGTCATTGTCAGCGACGAACGAAAAGGTGGGTATAGAAATGAGAATTAGTACAATTGGATATTCGGTGAAGCAGGGAGTCAAAAATATCGGAAGAAATAAGATGTTCTCTCTGGCATCTATTGCTACCATGTCGGCTTGTATTTTTGTGTTCGGCCTCTTTTTTGCAATCGTAATGAACTTTCAGTATATCGTACACAAAGCAGAAGAAGGTGTGGCAATCACAATTTTCTTTGAAGAAGATGCGACGGAAGAACAGATTGCTGATATTAAAACGGAGCTATTGGCCAGAGATGATGTCAGCAAAGTAAATTATATATCAGCCGATGATGCATGGGAATCTTTTAAAGACGACTATTTCGGTGAAGATGCACAGGAGGCGGCAGAGGGATTCAAGAATGATAACCCGCTTGCAACTTCAGACAGTTATGAAGTTTTTATGGATGATGTGGCTTCACAGAAAGAAGTGGTTGAATTCGCAAAATCACTTCCGGGTGTGCGGAAAGTCAACAAATCGGATCTGGTTGCAAATACTTTGAACAGCATTAACCGTCTGATCTATTGGGTATCTGCAGCGATCATTGCCATTTTGCTTGCAGTGTCTGTATTCCTGATCAGCAATACGGTTACAATGGGTATCACCGTGCGGCGAGAAGAAATCGCAATTATGAAATATATCGGTGCGAAAGACAGTTTTGTACGTGCACCATTTATTTTTGAAGGTGTACTGATCGGACTGGTAGGAGCGGCAATCCCACTGGCAATGTTGTATTTCCTGTATGATAAGGCGATTAATTACGTCCTTATGAAGTTTGAACTACTCAAGAATATACTGGATTTTCTTCCGGTTGCACAAGTATATAAGACACTTTTGCCCGTGGGACTGGCGTTAGGAATCGGAATTGGTTTCATGGGAAGTTTCTTTACAATCAGGAAACATTTACATGTGTAATCGTGTATAGAGGATTAAGGGGACGAATATGATAAAGAAGAAAAGGTTACTAAGCTTACTTCTGGCCGGAGTTCTGTGCCTGGGAATGGTACAGCCTGTGCGGGCTGATGAGGTCGCAGATGCGAAGAAAAAGCAGGAAGCTCTTGAAGAAGAGAAGAAGAAAGCGGAACAGGAACAGGCTGAGCTGTCGCAAGAGCTTGATTCTATTATGGAAAAAATGCAGAAGACGCAGCAGGATCTATCTGATAAAGAACAGGAAATCAATGTTGCGGAGACGGATCTGGTTGAGGCGAAAGCAAAAGAGAATGATCAGTATGAGAGTATGAAGCTTCGCATCAAATATATGTATGAGAACAATAATACAGAGCTGATCGAGATCCTCGTCACCTCAAAGAGTATGTCGGAGCTTCTGAATAAGATTGAGTATATTCAGCAGGTGACGGAATATGACAGAAATATGCTGAAGGAGTTCCAGAAAATCCGGGAAGATATTGAGAAGAAAGAAGAAGCGCTGAAAGAGGAGTATGCGCAGCTTGAAACGCTCAGAGATCAGCTTCAGAACGAACAGACAGAGATGCAGGCGCTTCTGGATGAAAAGAATATTCAGATTGACAACTTATCTTCTGAAATCAGTGCAAACGCAGATGAATTGAAGAAACTGATCGCTGAAGCGAAAGCAGCGGAAGAGAGAAGAAAGCAGCAGAATCAAAGCAATGTATATCAGCCGAATAACGGTAACAGTCAGATTGTGATTACCGGCAATGGGAAGCTTTCTCATCCGGTTCCCGGAGCTTATATTACCAGTGGGTTTGGTTACAGAGTGGCGCCGACTGCAGGTGCGACGAGCAGACACGATGGTATCGATTATGGTGCAAGCACCGGTACACCAATCTATGCAGCGGACAGTGGTACGGTTATTACTGCTCAGTATAACAGTGCACGAGGTTATTATGTTGTAATCAATCATGGTAATGGGATGCAGACATGGTATCAGCACTGCAGCGCTTTGTATGTGAGTGTGGGAGATAAGGTGTCCCGTGGACAGAATATCGCAGCTGTGGGAGCGACCGGTATTGTTACAGGGCCGCATCTTCATTTTGAAGTACATGTAAACGGTACCCCGGTAGATCCGCTGCTATACTTGTAAACAAATACATAGACAAGTGGAAATAGGAAGAATATGGAAGAAAACTCAAATAAAAAAGAATTTTGGAAGGGCACACTTTGTGGTGCCCTTGCTGTGTTATTAGTGGTCATGATCGGAATGACTGCAAAGAATTATCTGCCGGTAAGCAAGGCGGAGCAGAATGTGGCAAACGGAAAAAGTAAGATCAAATTACTGGATCAACTCATTGAAGAAAAATTCCTCTACTCAGATGAAGTGGATCAGGAAACCCTGGAAGAGGGGGCGTATGCCGGATATATCGAAGCATTGGGAGATCCTTATACGATTTACCGCGATGCGGAGGAGACGGAAAAATATTATAGCGATGTTGATGGAGAATTCTATGGTATTGGCGTTCTTTTCAGCCAAAATACGGAAACAAAGCTCATAACAGCAGTGCATGTATACGAGGACACGCCGGCCGGCAAAGCGGGTGTCCGGGTCGGTGATATTTTGTATGAGGTTGACGGAGTGGATGTAACGGATATGAATCTGGATGAAGTGGTTTCTCTTGTGAGAGGAGAAGAAAACACGGTGGTGAACATTGTTGTGCTCCGGGGTGAGAAGAAAGAAAAAGTGGAAATGGACATCACAAGAGAAAAAATCCAGTCGCAGACAGTGCAGTACGAGATGAAGGAAGAGAAAATCGGATATATCCGGATCACCGAATTTAATAAAGTGACGTATGAACAGTTTCAGACGGCATTTGACGAACTGGAAGGGCAGAATATGAAGGGACTCATTGTGGATGTCCGTAACAATCCGGGTGGGCTTCTGGATGTTGTATGTGAGATACTGGATCAGCTTTTGCCGGAAGGAAAGATTGTATATACCAAAGACAAAGAGGAAAATGAGAAAACGCAGTATTCGGATGAAGAACATCAGTTTACAAAGCCACTTTGTGTTCTGGCTGATCAGAACAGTGCAAGTGCGTCGGAAATTTTTGCCGGTGCCATTCAGGATTATGGAATTGGTACAATCGTAGGGAAGAAGACTTTCGGAAAAGGGATCGTACAGAGCGTTTTCCCAATCAGTGACGGAAGCAGTGTTACAATGACAACGATGGAGTACTATACTCCAAATGGAAGAAACATACATAAAAAGGGAATTGAACCTGATATTGAAGTGGAGTATCAGTATGATGAAACGAATCCGGATGCTGATAATCAGCTTGAAGCGGCGCTGGAGGAGATTCGGAAAAAGCTTGATCAGTGATGTAGAATGAAGAAAATATGAAGGGAATGCCAAAATCGGCATTCCCTTTTAAGGTTGTCTATGATAGAATGTTTATGATAACGGGATGTGCAGAAAGGATTAGAAACTATGAAATTACTCATTAAAAATGGACATGTTGTGAATCCGGAAAACGATCTGAACGCCGTACAGGATGTTCTGATAGAGAACGACCGTATTATCAAAGTGGCTGATTCAGTTCGGGATGATGCGGATACAGTGCTTGATGCCAAAGGTATGTATGTCATGCCGGGATTTATTGATTTGCATGTACACCTGAGGGATCCGGGACTTACCTACAAGGAAACTCTGGAAACGGGAGGGATGGCAGCGGCAAGAGGCGGAGTAACGACGATCTGTGCAATGCCGAATACAAGACCGGTTACGGATACGAGTCAGATGATAGAGGAGCTGCATGAACGGGCGGCACATGAGAGCCCGGTTCACGTTATTCAGCTTGGTGCAATCACCAAAGGTCAGTTGGGTGAGGAACTTGCTGACATAAGAGGAATGGCAGAAGCAGGATGTCATGCCATCAGTGAAGACGGCAAGTCGGTTATGAATGCATCGCTATACCGGAAAGCCATGAAGATTGCAAAAGAAGAAGGAATATCCATCTTCGCACATTGTGAAGACATCACAATGGTAGAAGGTGGTGTGATGAATGCGGATGCGAAGGCGAAAGAACTGGGACTTCCGGGAATTACAAATTCAGTGGAGGATGTCATCGTGGCAAGAGATATACTTCTTGCAAAAGAAACTGGTGTGAGACTCCATTTGTGTCACTGCTCGACTCAAGACAGCGTGGAGATGATCCGACTAGCGAAGGCGGAAGGCCTTCCGGTAACCGGAGAGGTGTGCCCACACCATTTTACTTTGTGTACAGATGATATCCGGGAAGATGATGGAAATTATAAAATGAATCCTCCACTAAGGGCAAGAGAGGATGTAGAGGCGCTGAAAAGAGGTCTTGCAGATGGAACTATGGATGTGATTGCTACCGATCATGCGCCACATTCCGCAGAAGAAAAGAATCGCTCCATGGCAAAGGCGGCATTTGGAATTGTAGGACTTGAGACGAGTGCGGCACTTACCTATACAGAGCTGGTGGAACCGGGAATCCTTACTGTCATGCAGATGGCGGAAAAGATGAGCTATAATCCGGCAAAGATTCTCGGCTTAAATGACAAAGGTTCTGTATCTGAAGGAAAAATCGCGGATCTGGTTATCTTCGACCCCGAGAAGGAATATCGGATTGATGTAGAAAAATTTGCTTCGAAAGGGAAAAATACTCCTTTTAATGGATATCCGGTAAAAGGTGAGGTTGCCTGTACAATTGTAGATGGAAAGATTGTTTATCAAAGATAAATACATGAGAAATATGAGGAGAAGACTATTATGATTAACAAATTAGTAGAAAACATTAAAAAAACAGGAGCACCGATTGTGGTAGGGCTTGACCCTATGCTGAATTATGTGCCGGAACATGTACAGAAGAAAGCATTTGCAGAGTTTGGTGAGACGCTGGAAGGCGCTGGTGAGGCAATCTGGCAGTTTAACAAAGAAATCATTGATAAGACATATGATCTGATTCCTGCTGTGAAGCCACAGATCGCTATGTATGAGCAGTTTGGCATTCCGGGGCTTGAAGCATTCAAAAAGACCGTAGATTACTGCAAGTCGAAAGGACTTGTCGTAATCGGTGATATTAAGAGAGGCGACATTGGTTCTACATCTGCAGCATATGCAGTAGGGCATCTTGGTAAAGTGCAGGTGGGAAGCAAGACATATGTGCCGTTCGATGAAGATTTTGCAACGGTGAATCCCTATCTTGGATCAGATGGCGTAAAGCCTTTTATTGAGGTATGTAAAGAAGAGAAGAAAGGCCTTTTCATTCTGGTAAAAACATCAAACCCGTCCAGCGGAGAATTTCAGGATCGTCTGATAGACGGACGTCCGCTCTATGAACTGGTTGGAGAAAAAGTGGCTGAATGGGGTGCTGACCATATGGGAGACGAATACAGCTACATTGGAGCGGTTGTTGGAGCAACCTATCCGGAGATGGGAAAAGTCCTTCGTAAGATCATGCCGAAATCTTATATCCTGGTTCCGGGATACGGAGCACAGGGGGGAAAAGGAAAAGATCTGGTGCATTTCTTCAATGAGGATGGATTGGGTGCAATCGTAAACTCATCACGAGGAATTATCGCAGCTTACAAACAGGAGGCATACGCAAAATACGGAGCGGAGAATTTTGGTGATGCTGCCCGTGCTGCGGTAGAAGCCATGGCTTTAGACATTCGTGAGAGCATTGAGCAGCGGTAAAATGGAACCGGGGAGAGTGGAGACTTTACGAGGCTTTGCTGTAAAGGATCCAAGAGCAGGAAAAACAGCTGTGAGCGAAAAAATAGAGAAATCAGAATCAGGAGATAGCATAAAGATGGCAGACAGAAAAAAAGAAAGCGCAGTCATATCTTCACAGGAGCAGATTGCGGATGGCATTTTCAGTATGTGGCTTCAGACTGAAGCGGCGAAGACGGCATGCCCGGGGCAGTTCATTTCCATGTACACGAATGATGGAAGCAAGCTGCTGCCGAGACCGATCAGTATCTGTGAGATTGATCGGGAAAAAGGTGAGCTTCGCGTGGTTTACCGTGTAACAGGTGAAGATACGGGGACAAAACAGTTTTCAGAAATGAAAGCGGGCGATACGGTTCCTGTTATCGGACCGCTGGGCAATGGTTTCCCGCTGGACAGAGGAAAAGGGAAAACGGCATTTCTTATGGGAGGCGGAATCGGTGTGCCGCCGATTTTGGAATTGGCAAAGCAGTTAGATGCCGACAGACAGATCGTGGTCGGCTACCGAGATGAGCATACATTCCTTCGGGAAGAATTCGAACAGAACGGTAACGTATATATTTCGACAGAAGACGGAAGCGTGGGAACCAAAGGCAATGTCATGGATGCAATCCGGGAGAACGGACTTACCGCAGATATTATTTATGCGTGCGGACCGACTCCGATGTTGCGGGCAATCAAGGCTTTTGCGGAGGAACACGGAATCGAATGCTACATTTCCCTGGAAGAGAGAATGGCATGCGGAATTGGTGCATGTCTGGCCTGTGTCTGCAAGTCCAAAGAAAAGGATCATCACAGTAATGTAAATAACAAGCGAATCTGTAAAGATGGACCGGTGTTCTTATCTACGGAGGTGGAAATCTGATGAGTACAGAAATAAACATGAGTGTAAATATAGCTGGCGTAGAATGGAAGAATCCGGTAACAGTAGCATCGGGTACTTTTGGGTCCGGAGCTGAATTTGAAGAATTTGTGGATTTGAACCGACTGGGGGCAGTTACTACAAAAGGTGTGGCAAATATTCCATGGGCGGGGAATCCTACGCCGAGAGTGGCGGAGACCTGTGGAGGAATGATGAATGCCGTGGGACTTCAGAATCCCGGGATTGATTTGTTTTGTAAAAGAGACATTCCATTTTTGAAAAAATATGATACCAGAATTATTGTAAATGTCTGCGGAAAATCAACAGAGGATTATTGTGAAGTTGTAGAACGTCTTGCAGAGGAAGACGTGGATATGCTGGAAATCAATATTTCCTGTCCGAATGTGAAAGAAGGTGGAATCGCATTCGGACAGAACCCGAAAGCGGCTGAGAATATTACAAAAGAAGTGAAAAAATATGCAAAACAACCGGTAATCATGAAGTTGAGCCCAAATGTGACTGATATTTCTGAAATGGCAAAAGCGGTTGAAGCTGGAGGGGCGGATGCCATTTCTCTGATCAACACTCTGACAGGAATGAAGATCGACATTGACCGCAGACAATTTGTTTTGGCAAATAAAACCGGAGGAGTGTCTGGCCCGGCAATCCATCCGATTGCAGTACGAATGGTGTATCAGGCAGCAAATGCGGTACGGGTACCGGTCATCGGTATGGGAGGGATCGCAAGTGCAAAGGATGCCATTGAAATGATACTTGCCGGGGCAAGTGCTGTCTCGGTAGGAACTGCAAACTTCCACAATCCGGCAGTAACGATGGAAATCGTGGATGGAATTGAAGCATATATGAAGAAATATGGTTTTGCAAATGTGAAAGATATGGTAGGAATTGTGAAATAGAGACAGAACAGTGATCAATTTGGAGGATGAATGGATTATGGAACAGTATAAGAAAGAGTTTATTGAATTTATGGTGGAAAGCCAGGTCTTAAAATTTGGAGAATTTACATTGAAAAGCGGAAGAAAATCACCATTCTTCATGAATGCAGGTGCATATGTGACCGGATCCCAGCTGAAAAGGCTCGGAGAATACTATGCAAAAGCAATTCATAACAAATATGGAGATGATTTCGACGTGCTGTTCGGACCGGCGTACAAAGGAATTCCACTCAGTGTTGTAACAGCAGTTGCTTACAGTGAATTGTACGGAAAAGAAGTGCGTTATTGTTCAGACAGAAAAGAAGAAAAGGATCATGGTGCTGACAAAGGAAGTTTCCTTGGAAGTAAACTGAAGGATGGAGATCGTGTGATCATGATCGAGGATGTTACTACATCCGGAAAATCAATGGAAGAGACCGTTCCGAAGGTAAGGAACGCCGCTGAGGTCGAGATCGTTGGCCTGATTGTATCTCTGGACCGAATGGAAGTTGGAAAGGGCGGTGTAAAATGCGCGCTGGAAGAAGTAAAGGATCTGTATGGATTTGATACATCAGCAATTGTTACAATGGCAGAAGTCGTAGAATGTCTTTATAATAAAGAAGTGAATGGACAGGTTGTAATCGACGATACATTGAAAGCGGCAATCGATGCATACTATGAACAGTATGGTGCAAAATAAGGAGGAAATCCGATGACTGAGAAAGCATATAAAGTAATGGGATATACCGGAGCAGCGAGTCTTGCAGTGGGAATCGTAATGATTGTTGTCGGTGTTGTGACCGGAGTAGTCATGATCATCAGTGGGGCGAATCTGTTCAAGGCAAAAAGAGGTTTGACGTTTTAGGAAGGATGCTTTGAATTGAAAGCAAAAAAAAGGAAGCGATTTCGGATACTCGGAAAGATCTTATTTGTGTTATATATAGGATTTCTATTGTATTTTTTGATCTTTTCGGACTGGTATGGACGAACCGGAGAAATGAGAGAATATCATTATAATCTGGTTCTGTTTCAGGAAATCAATAGATTTTGGTATCACCGGGACCGGCTTGGTTGGATCGCATATGCGAATCTGTTTGGCAATGTACTGATTTTTGTACCGTTTGGATTTTTTATGCCGATGGCAAGCAGGTACCGAAGTCTCTTTCTGACGCTGTTCTATAGTTTTGGACTGAGCTTCCTTGTGGAAGCTTTTCAGTTTGTTTCCCGGGTGGGGAGCTTTGATGTGGATGATCTGCTGCTCAATACGATCGGCGGTGTGCTCGGATACATTATATTTGTAATTTGCAACACGATAAGGAGATGGCATGATGCGAATCGGGAGAGAAAAAGAGCAGGCGCGAGAAAGGGAAAGAGATAAAGAGAGAAAAAAAAGGGGAAACCGGAAATATGGACAGGCGAAACTCAGACATTCCAGGAAAGGCCTGTTGTCCTGTATGATAGCGGTTGTTGTTGCGGGGATTTTTGTCGCATTGATCCTGACCGCTTTTATACATAAAGGAAACTCGGTGGCGATGATCGGCAGCTTCGGGCTTTTTGATATGATTCTTGCAGGAGTGGGGCTGAGTATTGGAGTAAAAGGGTTTCGTGAGCGGGATAAGAATTATCTAAGCTGTAAAATAGGCATAGGAATCAATGGATTTATATTGTTCTGTCTTATCCTGGTGTTTGTAAGGGGGCTTATATAGTGGAAGAAAGATACTATCTGACATTGGAACGAATTATGAAAATTACCGAAGAAAATACGGTAAAAGAACCGTATCAATCTTATTTTCGACATGTGGCGGAATTCTTGCTAAGGATTCATGATATCAAAGACAGCAGACATACTTCAGCGAGAGCGAGTATGACGAAGGAACGTCTGGAAGAAGAGATGCAAATGCTTTACTATGATGTGCTGCCCCAGAATTATGAGACATCCTACGCAAATCCGGAATATGCCGTGAGAGAACTCGGAGAAGAACTCGGTGCTTTTTTAAGTGCACTTTATACGGAACTTCGTGGAGATATCGGATATGTGTATGAGGAACGATATGATTATATCGTTATAGGAAACGAATTATTCATTGAAATTTACAATAAATTTGAAGAAGAAGAGACTCCTTCGCCTGAAAGTCTGAAGGAGATTTTTTACTGGTATGCCAGTGATTATTGTGATGTCTATGCAGCGGACAGAGTGGTTGAGCAGATCGATCCTGAGGCATATGATTTTGCAGTAAAGCGTATTATGGAGTCGGATCTGACAGACCTCAGATACCTGTACCGGTTCGGAGAATATGTGAGTGAAAATGAATTAAAGACGGCAGAATATCTGAATAGTCTTCCACAGGAGACCATTGATAAGATGGCGGATACCTATACAGAGGGATTTCGTGTAGGATTCATCAATACGGGTAAAGATTTGTCAAAGAAATCTGTTGTCAATATTCGGTATGTACTGGGATTTGAACGAGTTGTACGCAAGGCTATTCAAAATTTTGAAAAAATGGGATTGAAGCCGACCATTTACAGAGCTGCATCCAGCGTGATTACGCGTCCGCGTCTGGGAAAGAATGGATTCTATGGAGGAATTCCGAATAAGCAGTACGATTATGATCATAAAGATGATCTGGGGCTGGTCCTGGATAAACAATTCATGGAAAGAAAGCTGGAAGTGATGCGGACTGTTTTGGAGAAAAATAAAGAGCTGGCGGGGAGTTTTGCAGGTCCTGCGGTCATGGAAGTATTTGGCGAAAAACCGTTTGCACCGGTGACCAAACCGGAAGCGGTTACTTTCTCGAAAAAGCAGGAAGAGTTACTTCTTATAATGAATTCTCGTGCAGGTCAGATTACCAATCAATACATCAAAGGTGAGGAGAGAAGTTTTACGATCATTTCCTGGCCACTTCCGGAAATTGGGAATAACTATCCGGAAATTTTTGATGAAGTCATCCGGATCAATACACTGGATGCAAATGTATATGAAAAGGTGCAGCAGACGCTGATCGATGCGCTGGATCAGGGAGAATATGTTAGAATTTTGGGAAAAGGAGCCAATAAGACTGATTTGAAGGTGAGCCTTTGCAGACTTAAGAATCCGGAGAAGGAAACCATTTTTGAGAATTGTGTCGCGGATGTGAATATTCCGGTCGGCGAAGTGTTTACTTCCCCAATGCTTGAAGGAACGGAAGGCGTCTTATATGTAAGTAAGGTTTATCTGAACGAACTGCAGTACCGGGATTTGGAAATTCATTTTAAAGAAGGAAAAACGACAGAATATACTTGTAGTAACTTTGAATCTGAGGAAGAGAATAAAAAGTATATTTGTGATAATATTATGCACAATCATGAATCACTTCCATTGGGTGAGTTCGCAATCGGTACGAATACAACTGCATATATGGCAGCGAAAAAGTATGACATAGCGGATAAGCTTCCGATTCTGATCGCCGAAAAGATGGGACCGCATTTTGCGGTGGGGGATACCTGCTACAGCTGGGCGGAGGATAACGTGGTATATAATCCAAACGGCAAGGAGATCATCGCCAAAGAGAACAGTGTGAGTGCATGCCGGAAAGAAAACCCGGAACAAGCATATTTCCAGTGTCATACGGATATTACCATTCCATATGAGGAACTGGGAAAAATCAGTGTATTTACTTGTGAAGGAAAAGAAATTGTATTGATCGAGAATGGACGTTTTACGCTTCCGGGGACGGAAATTCTGAATGAACCTTTGGATAAATAGGAGATTTCTGTATCTGAGATTCTTTTTTGAGTTGACAGAGGAAAGAAGTGTTAGTAAAATAGCTAATAAATAAAGAGATATTTATTAAAATACTTATAAATAAGAAAAGGAGACTATTATGCCAAAAGTAGGAATTGTAATGGGCAGTGACTCTGACATGAAGGTTATGAGCAAAGCTGCGGACATGCTGGAGAAATTTGGAATCGAGTATGAGATGACAATTATTTCTGCACACCGTGAACCGGACGTGTTCTATGAATACGCAAAGTCTGCGGAGGCAAAGGACTTTAAGGTCATTATTGCCGGTGCAGGTATGGCAGCGCATCTTCCGGGAATGTGCGCGGCAATTTTCCCAATGCCGGTTATTGGGGTCCCGATGTCAGGAAAGAATCTTGAGGGGATGGATGCACTGTATTCTATCGTTCAGATGCCGCCGGGAATTCCGGTTGCTACGGTGGCAATAGATGGCGGGGCGAATGCAGCAATTCTTGCAGCTAAGATTCTGGCAACATCGAATCCGGAACTGCTTCAGAAGTTGAAAGACTATACTGCTGAGATGAAAGAAACGGTGCAGAAGAAAGCAGAAAAACTGGAAAAGCTCGGACATAAAGAATACTTAAAACAGATGTAGAAAAACAGTTAATGGAGGATTTGAGATGGACTATAAGAATGCGGGTGTAGATATCGAAGCTGGTTATAAATCAGTGGAGCTTATGAAGAAACATATTCAGCAGACGATGAGAGAAGAAGTTCTTGGAGGAATCGGAGGATTCTCAGGTGCATTTTCTCTTGAAAAATTTAAAAATATGGAAAAACCGACCCTCGTTTCCGGTACAGACGGTGTTGGAACCAAGCTGAAGCTGGCGTTCCTTCTGGATCGACATGATACCATCGGAATTGATTGTGTTGCGATGTGTGTAAATGACATTGCATGTGCAGGTGGAGAACCGTTATTTTTCCTGGATTATATCGCATGTGGAAAGAATGAACCTGAAAAGATTGCTACGATCGTAAGCGGTGTGGCAGAAGGATGTAAACAGTCCGGATGTGCCCTGATCGGTGGAGAGACCGCTGAGATGCCGGGATTCTATCCGGTAGATGAGTACGATCTTGCCGGATTTGCAGTCGGAATCGTTGATGAGAAGGATCTGATCACCGGAAAAGATCTGAAGCCGGGCGATGTTCTGATCGGTATGGCTTCGTCAGGAGTACATAGTAACGGTTTCTCTCTTGTAAGAAAAGTATTCAGCATGAAGCCGGAAGTCCTGAACGCAGAATATGAATGTCTGGGAACAACGCTTGGAGATGCACTTCTTGCACCGACCAAGATTTATGTAAAAGCACTTCGTATGGTGAAGGAAGCGGGTGTTAAGATCAAAGCCTGCAGCCATATTACCGGCGGCGGATTCTATGAGAACATTCCGCGTATGCTGATCGAAGGTACTCACGCAGTAGTGAAGAAAGACAGCTACCCGATTCCACCGATCTTCCGTATGCTTGCAGAAGACGGTGATATTGAAGAAAGAGCAATGTACAATACGTTCAATATGGGTCTTGGAATGATTGTAGCAGTAGATGAAAAAGACGTGGATGCAGCTATGAAGGCAATGAAGGAAGCCGGAGAAGAACCATATGTGGTAGGATATGTAGAGGCAGGAGAAAAAGGAGTAACCGTATGCTAAGAGTTGCAGTTCTTGTATCCGGAGGCGGAACGAATCTGCAGGCGATTATTGATGCGGTGGAGCACGGGACGATCACGAATACGCAGATCGTCGGAGTAATCAGTAACAATAAGAATGCGTTTGCACTGGAAAGGGCCGGGAGACATGGAATCCCGGCACAGTGCATTTCTCCGAAGGATTTTGAGACAAGAGATGAATTTAACAGAGTATTTTTGGACAAGGTCAATGAACTGAAGGCAGATTTGATCGTACTTGCCGGATTCCTGGTTGTGATTCCGGAGATGATGATCCGGGAATACCGGAATCGTATCATCAATATTCATCCGTCACTGATTCCGTCATTTTGCGGAACCGGATTTTACGGGCTGAAAGTTCATGAGGCGGCGCTTAAAAGAGGCGTAAAAGTGGTAGGTGCCACAGTGCATTTTGTGGATGAAGGAACAGATACCGGACCGATCATTCTGCAGAAAGCAGTATCAGTAGAAGAAGGTGACACTCCGGAAATCCTGCAGAGACGTGTCATGGAGCAGGCGGAATGGAAGATTCTTCCGCAGGCTATTGATCTGATTGCAAATGGTAAGGTTCAGATTGTGGATGGAAAGGTATCCATCACACAGTAAGGAGGGACTTATGAAGGTATTAATTGTTGGCGGCGGCGGAAGAGAGCACGCTATCGCGTATTGTGTGGCAAAGAGCAGCAAAGTAGAAAAGATTTATTGTGCACCCGGAAATGCGGGGATTGCAGAATTCGCAGAATGTGTTCCGATCGGAGCAATGGAATTCGATAAGCTGACAGCATTTGCGAAGGATAACGCAATTGATCTTGCAATCGTGGGAATGGATGATCCGCTGGTAGGCGGTCTGGTAGACGAGTTTGAAGCTGCAGGTATCCGTGCATTCGGTCCGAGAAAAAATGCGGCGATCCTGGAAGGAAGCAAGGCGTTCTCTAAAGATCTGATGAAAAAATATGATATCCCGACAGCAGCGTATGAAAACTTTGATGACCCGGAAAAAGCGCTTGCTTATCTGGAAACAGCGAAATTCCCGATCGTGCTGAAGGCCGACGGACTTGCACTCGGTAAAGGCGTGCTGATCTGCAACACGCTGGAAGAGGCGAAAGACGGTGTCAAAGAAATCATGCTTGACAAAAAGTTCGGTGCCTCAGGTAATACGATGGTTGTTGAAGAATTTATGACCGGACGTGAGGTGTCTGTTCTCTCATTTGTTGACGGCAAGACGATCAAGACGATGACAAGTGCACAGGATCACAAGCGTGCAAAGGACGGCGATCAGGGACTGAACACCGGAGGAATGGGAACATTCTCTCCAAGCCCGTTCTACACGGAAGAAGTAGATGAATTCTGTCAGAAATATGTTTACCAGAAAACGGTAGACGCTATGGCGGCAGAAGGAAGAGAATTCAAGGGAATCATTTTCTTCGGACTGATGCTGACACAGGACGGACCGAAAGTTCTGGAGTACAACGCAAGATTCGGAGATCCGGAAGCACAGGTTGTTCTCCCGAGAATGAAGAATGATCTGATCGAGGTCATTGAAGCCTGTATCGACGGAACGCTGGATCAGATTAATCTGGAATTTGAAGACAACGCAGCAGTCTGTGTTGTATTAGCTTCAGACGGTTATCCGCTCGCATACGAAAAGGGACTTCCGATCACGGGACTGGAAGAATTCAAGAAGCATGAAGGATATTACTGCTTCCATGCCGGAACAAAGTTTAACGGCGATCAGATCGTGACGAACGGAGGACGTGTACTGGGTGTGACCGCGAAGGGTGCGACCCTGAAAGAAGCACGTGCAAATGCATATGCGGCAACCGAATGGGTAAAATTTGATAATAAATATATGCGCCATGATATCGGAAAAGCGATTGATGAAGCATAGATAAAACAGTACAGAAAGAGGAAAGATTTTGATGAATTATCGAAAATCTTTCCTCTTTCTGTAATTATATTACCATAAAATGGCCAAAATTTCAAGACTGGTAAATAATTCTGTACTGCGGTATAATCGGCAGACGATAAACCAAATGAAATCATAATAAGGGGGAAATCAGGATGGAAGAGAAAAACTGGATGCAGATCCTGTCCGGACAAAACCAGCTGGCGAAAGTCATAGCGACCAATCAGGTTACAGAAAAATTTGGCCTTGTATTATCAGAGGAGGATGCGAAGCTTCTGGTGAATGAAAAGTCGAAAAGTCTGAAGGAGCAGAAAAGAATCGAATATGGGGAGAGCATCCTTCCGAAGATCATTTATGAATTCTGCGATTCGGATTACATTTCCCAGAGAAATTATGTGGAGACGATCGGACATCTTCAGGACATTTTCTTTCTTTACAAGAATGAGATGATGGATGAAATATCGGATGACGAGCTTCTGCATTTTATGAAGGAGCAGTTTGAGACTGTCTGTTATGGAGATCTGGAATATCTGGAGAGCACCTGTCTGGATGTTTTTGCGCAGGCGATCCGGGCAGGATATCAGGGATACCATGTGACAGAAGGAAAGTCAGAATACGGAAAATTCGATCTGGCATCCCGTTGGGATCACGAAGTTTATCTGGAAGTATTGAAAGAATTGTGTTGGAGGTAGCGAGATGAAATATCTGGAATATGAGATAGAGGAACTGATACCAATCGTAATCCGGCTTGCAGAGAAATATACTTCTAAAGAAAGTACATCGATTACCTACGAAGCGGCAGCACATCTGATGGAAGCGGTGCAGTATTGCATCCGGGAATATGTGCAGGAAGAGCAGGAAACAGATAAAGAAGGGGAGGCGGATAGACAGATGCCGGAGGTTTCTAAGAAGAAAGTTCCGGCTGAACTGGCTTATGAGAGAGGATACCAGATTGTACTGGAAAAAGTGGATTGTGTCAGACGTATGTATCATGTCATTCTTCCGAATTTTAAATCATACGGCAATGAAAATTACAAAGATACATTTGAAAAGGGTATTCCGGTATTTCTGCGTTACTATAACCCGAGATTTGCCCCTCAGGATCCGGTTATCACGATGGACTATCCGGTGCTCTGGAGCATGGAGCAGCTTCAGGGAGTAGATGCGGTTGAGAAATATGTGGAAGCAATCCGCCTGGAGCAGAGATTCCTTGGAAAACTTCCCGATGAGTATGTCAGAAGAACACTGGAAGAATATCAGTATGATTATGAAAGGCAGTTTTTCAATATCTGCAATATCGTGCTGCGGGGAATTCTTCGCCGTATGATGGGGGAGAATGTACCGGAGCCGGAGCACCTGGAAAGGGCGATAGAAGGGTATCTGAGAATTCTCGTGAAGGAGCAGTACAAAGACTCGAAGGATTTGCTGCGGTATCTCAGGGAAGATGTAAAAGATTTCTGTGTGGAGTTGAAACAGAGATAATTTCTATTGCGAAATAAGAACAAAGAGAGTAAACTGGACATAAATTTATCAAATGTGATAGAAGAGGGTGAAGAACATGGCAGAGATCAGACCGTTCAGAGGAGTCCGTCCGGCGCCGGAGGTTGTCGCGCAGATTGCAGCACTCCCGTATGATGTATACAGCAGCAGAGAGGCGAGAAAAATCGTGGAGAATAATCCATTGTCTTTTTTGAAAATAGACCGTGCGGAGACGCAGTTTCCGGAAGGGACGGATATGTATTCGGAACAGGTATACGAAAGAGCCCGTGATACACTTCGGGAAATGAAGGCAGAGGGGCAGTTTGTTCAGGATGAGAATCCCTGTCTCTATCTTTATGAACTTACCATGGATGGCAGGAGCCAGAGAGGACTGGTGTGCTGTGCATCCGTAGATGATTATCTGAATCAGGTTATAAAAAAACATGAGAATACCAGAGAGGACAAAGAAATTGACCGGATTCGGCACGTCGATATCTGCAGTGCACATACGGGGCCCATTTTTCTGGCTTATCGTTCCAATGAAGGAATCAGAGAAAAGATTACGGAGGCGGTATCCCGGATGCCGGTGTATGATTTCGTGAGTGATGATGGAATCAGGCATCGTGTCTGGAAAATAGAAGAGGAAGAATGGAACCTGGATATCTGCAGACGATTCGGTGAACTGGATAGTCTTTATATCGCAGATGGACATCATCGGGCAGCGTCAGCTGTAAAGGTGGCGCTTAAGAGAAGAAAGGAAAATCCGGAATACACCGGAAAAGAAGAATTTAATTATTTTCTGGCGGTTCTTTTTGATGAGGCAGAACTAAGGATTCTGGATTATAACAGAGTGGTGCATCAGGTTCCAAGTGAGATTATTGGAAATCTTCCGGAGCTTCTTAAGAGCGGGTTTTGGGTTGAGTACACAGGGAAAGAAGAAATCCGGCCGCGGCAGAAAGGTGGAATTGCCATGTATCTAGAAGAAGGATGGTACCTTCTTAAGGCAAAACCGAAAATTTGCCCGGAAGATGCCGTGAGAGGTTTGGATGTTTCTATTCTTCAGGATCACATTCTTTCACCGGTTATGGGAATCCAGGATCCGAAGACCGATACAAGGATCCAGTTTGTCGGAGGAATCCGCGGCCTTAAGGAACTGATGAATATTGTGGATGGGGAGGAAAATGCAGTGGCATTTGCCATGTTCCCGACTTCTATGCGGGAACTTCTTGAAGTGGCGGATGAAGGGAGACTGATGCCGCCAAAATCCACATGGTTTGAACCAAAACTAAGAAGCGGAATCTTTATTCATGAGTTTTAGTGCACTGCCCCAGCACACTAGATTCTAAAGATTTTATGAATCTTTTATGAATCTTGATTTTCCATTCTTGACAAACCGGGGATTGAATACTATTATAATCAATAGTTATGAGAAAGGCAGAGAGAAAGAGGAGTATGTATTTAGGGCCGGAAAGAGAGGACCATTCACTGGCTGAAAGGTGGTTCACGGGAAACGGATACAGAAGGTAGCTTTTGAGCCGGATATCTGAACGGGCGAGTAGGATATCACGGGGTGGTTTCCGTTACAGAACTATGAGATATATGAAGTATTAGAGAGACTTCATATAACAAAGGTGGTACCGCGTGATTACTACGCCCTTTACGTTTTGTAGAGGGCGTTTTTACATTCTTGGCGGAACCTTTATGAACACACAGAAAGTGAATGAAATTTGAGGAGGAAGCAATGAGTAAGAATTTGGAGAAAACATATAATCCGAAAGAAATTGAACCGAAGCTTTACAAAAAGTGGTGTGAGAAAAAGTACTTCCACGCAGAGGTGGACAGAGACAGGAAGCCGTTTACAACGGTGATGCCGCCACCGAATATCACAGGAAAGCTGCACATGGGACATGCGCTTGACAATACGCTTCAGGACATCCTGATCCGTTACAAAAGAATGCAGGGCTACAATGCACTCTGGATTCCGGGAACAGACCATGCGGCGATTTCGACAGAAGTAAAGGTTACGAATCAACTCAAAGCAGAAGGAATTGATAAGAAAGAGCTGGGAAGAGAAGGATTCCTTAAGAGGACCTGGCAGTGGAAGGAAGAATATGCCGGAACCATCGAGAGACAGCTTGAAAAGCTCGGTGTATCCTGTGACTGGGACAGAGAACGTTTCACCATGGACGAAGGATGTTCCAAAGCAGTAGAAGAAGTATTCATCCGCTTATATGAAAAAGGATATATTTACAAAGGCTCACGCATCGTCAACTGGTGTCCGGTATGTAAGACCTGTCTTTCAGACGCAGAAGTAGAACACGAAGAACAGGCAGGACATTTCTGGCATATCAAGTATCCGATCATCGGAACAGACCGGTTCCTTGAGATCGCTACAACGCGTCCGGAGACGATGCTTGGTGATACGGCGATTGCGGTACATCCGGATGATGAGAGATATACAGATATTGTAGGCAAGATGGTACTGCTTCCACTGGTTGGAAGAGAAATACCGATTGTTGCCGATTCTTATGTGGATAAAGAATTTGGAACAGGAGCGGTTAAGATCACACCGGCTCACGATCCGAACGACTTTGAAGTAGGAAAACGTCATAACCTTCCGGAGATCAATATCATGAATGATGATGCAACGATCGTAGAAGGCTATGGAAAATATTCCGGCATGGATCGTTATGAGGCAAGAAAGGCTATCGTAGCAGATCTGGAAGAACAGGGATATCTGGTTAAAATTGAAGAACATACACATAATGTAGGAACTCATGACCGATGCGGAACAACGGTAGAACCGCTGATCAAACCACAGTGGTTTGTTAAGATGGACGAACTGGCAAAGCCGGCTATCGAAGCAATTCAAAAGGGAGAACTGAAGTTTGTTCCGGAGCGTTTCAATAAGATTTACCTGCACTGGCTGGAAAATATCCGTGACTGGTGTATTTCCCGTCAGATCTGGTGGGGGCACAGAATCCCGGCTTACTACTGTGATGAATGCGGTGAGTTTGTAGTCGCAAGAGAGATGCCGGAGGTTTGCCCGCATTGTGGATGCAAACATTTTACACAGGATGAAGATACACTGGATACATGGTTCAGTTCTGCACTGTGGCCATTCTCCACACTCGGCTGGCCGGATAAGACAGAGGATCTGGATTACTTCTATCCGACAGATGTACTGGTAACCGGATACGATATCATTTTCTTCTGGGTAATCCGTATGGTATTCTCCGGATACGAGCATACCGGAAAGGCACCGTTCCATACCGTACTGATCCATGGACTGGTACGTGACTCTCAGGGACGTAAGATGAGTAAATCACTTGGAAACGGAATCGATCCGCTGGAAATTATCGACGAGTACGGCGCCGATGCATTGCGTCTTACACTGGTAACCGGAAATGCACCGGGAAATGATATGCGTTTCTACAATGAACGTGTGGAATCCAGCCGGAATTTTGCAAATAAAGTCTGGAATGCATCACGGTTCATCCTGATGAATATGGAAGACAAAGTGATCTCCAAACCGGATGACAGGGATCTGACCATGACGGATAAATGGATTTTGTCCAAGGTGAATACACTTGCAAAAGATGTGACTGACAATATGGACAAATTCGAACTTGGTATCGCAGTACAGAAAGTATATGATTTCATCTGGGATGAATTCTGTGATTGGTATATCGAACTTGTAAAATACAGAATCTATCATTCTGATGAGAACTATAAGAGTGCAAATGCAGCACTCTGGACTCTGAAAACGGTTCTTGGAAATGCACTGAAGATGCTGCATCCATTTATGCCGTTTGTAACGGAGGAGATTTATGGAGCACTGGTTCCGGAAGAGGAATCTTTGATGATGTCTTCCTGGCCGAGCTATATTGATGAGTGGAACTTCCCGGAAGCAGAGAAGGTTACCGATCACATGAAGGAAGTCATCCGCGGTGTAAGAAATGCACGTGCAGAGATGAATGTTCCGCCTAGCCGCAAAGCGAAAGTGTTTGTCGTATGTGAAAGTGCTGAACTCAGGGAAGGACTTACGCAGCTGATCACTTCGGCATGTCCGCTTATGAGTGCGAGCGAATTGGATATTCAGGCTGATAAAGCAGGTATTGCAGATGATGCGGTGTCGATCGTAGTGCCGGATGCAGTGGTTTATGTTCCGCTGGAAGAACTGATCGATTTTGAACAGGAAATTGAGCGTCTTACAAAAGAAGAGGCAAGACTGAACAAAGAAATTGCCCGCGCAAACGGAATGCTGAACAATGAAAAATTTGTCAGCAAAGCACCTCAGGCAAAGGTTGATGAGGAAAAGGCGAAGCTTGAAAAATATACACAGATGCTTGAGCAGGTAAAAGAACGTCTTGCAGGTCTGAAAAAATAAAAGTATGGCAGGCAGATGCCGGAAGGTATCTGCCTGAATGGTGCATAAAAACGTAAAAAGAGAGGAATACAAGAGGTTGTTTTATGAAAAAAATTCAGTTTAAGAAATTCAAATTCAAGAATCCTGATATCAGTGGAAGTATTCAAAAACTGAAGAATTTAAGAATGGAAGACATCAAGGATTACTGGAAAATGAAGCATGAACGCCGGGAAAGGATTCTGGAGGAGCGAAGAAACAGTGAATTTTCCAGAAAGATGGCACCGTATTACCGGCTGATGAATCGTTTCTCGCTGCTTCTTCATGCAATCTGGGCAATTCTGATCAATTTTATAATTGAAGCCTTATCAAGACATTCTTTGATAGAAGCATGGGATTACATGACAAAGTCACCGCTTGTATTTTCCTATAATGCATTTATGATATTTGTCACTTTTACCGTTGTATATCTGGTACGGCGGAGGGTGTTTGCAAGAATTATTATCAGCGTGGTATGGTTGTTCCTGGGGGTCTGCAATGGCATCATGCTGTTGAAACGAGTTACGCCTTTTAATGCCCAGGATTTGAAGACTTTTAAAGAAGGCCTATCGCTTTTTACTAATTATTTTTCCCCGTTTGAACTGATCATGATTGCAGTCGGTGTGAGTGCACTTTTGGTATGGGGTGTTGCCATGTGGCGAAGAGGAGGGCAATATGAAGGAAAAATGCACCGTCTTCTTGCGCTTGCAGGTGTTATTGTGAGCTTTGGAGCATATTCTCTGGTGACAGATCTGGCAGTTGAAAACAGAGTTGTTTCCACATATTTTGGGAATATTGCGTTTGCCTATGAGGATTATGGACTTCCATATTGCTTTGCCGCGAGCCTGTTTAATACAGGAATTTCGCAGCCGAATGATTATAATGAAGATACAATTCAGAGAATCAGCAATAACGGAGAACTGACAGAGAGTACTGCTGATACGGATGTTATGCCGAATGTGCTTTTTGTGCAGCTGGAGTCATTCTTTGACACTTCTGAGTATGAAGCACTTCAGACATCGATGGATCCGTTGCCAAATCTTAGAGAGATGTTTGAAGAGTATTCTTCCGGGTATTTTAAAGTGCCTTCTGTGGGTGCCGGAACGGCGAACACGGAATTTGAGGTGCTGACGGGGATGAACCTGCGTTATTTCGGCCCGGGAGAATATCCGTATAAAACGGTTCTCAAGAATCAGACGGCAGAGAGTGCAGCCACTGCATTTGCCGAGTTCGGATATGGTACACATGCGATTCATAACAACGGCGGAAATTTCTACAGTCGTGCAAAAGTATTTAACAATATTGGATTTGATACATTTACCAGTAAAGAATTTATGAATATTCTTCAGTTGACTGAAAACGGATGGGCCAAGGATGATATTCTTCTAACGCATATTGCGGATGCGTTGGATTCAACAGAACAGCAGGATTTTGTCTTTACCATTAGTGTGCAGGGCCATGGAAATTACCCGGAGACGAAGCTGATCGAGAATCCGAGGATCACAGTCAGCGGAATGGAAACTGAGGAAAAGAATAATGCCTGGGAATATTATGTCAATCAGGTATATGAGATGGATCAGTTTGCCGGAAATCTGGTGAAGATGATGGAAGAGCGGGGAGAGCCTACGGTCATTGTTTTCTATGGTGACCATCTTCCGACAATGGGACTGGAGGCAAAGGATCTGAAGAGCCGTTATCTCTATAATACGAATTATGTGATCTGGGATAATCTTGGACTTGAGAAGCAGGATCGCAATATACCGGCATATCAGATTATGGCCGATGTGATGGAACGGTTGGGACTGCATTCCGGAACAGTATTTAATTACCATCAGCAGAGAAGAAAGACGAAGGATTATCTGCTCGATCTGGAACTTCTGCAGTATGATATACTTTATGGAAAACAGTATGTGTATGAGGGAGAGCTTCCGATTACGGAAGGCCATATGGAAATGGGAATTAAAGAAGTGACGCTGACCGGACTGAATAGTAATCTGAATGGAAGTTACAGCCTCTATGGAACAAACTTTACGAAATGGAGTAAAGTTTATATTAACGGAGAGAAGCAGAAGAGCACATTTTTGAATAATACGCGAATTGAACTTCCGGAAAGCAAACTGGAAGAGGGCGATATTATAACAGTTAGTCAGGTGGGATCCAGCAATACGATATTCTGCACATCTGCGGAATATATCTGGATGAGTGGAAACCTATTAAAATATACAGATGAGCTGAAGCAGCAACTGGAAAGAGATCAGGGTACGACAGTTTCTGAAGTGAAGGATACAGATGCAAAAAAAGAGCCGGAAACGGAGGAAAATCAGTAACATTCTGCACAGTGAGGGGAAAGCGTGTATTACGAAGAAATTATTCATTATATAGAAGAGATACCTAAATTTACGAAAAAACACACATTAGAACATACTCGGTATTTTTTGAGAAGACTTGGAAGTCCCTGTCACAACAGAAAAATCATTCATGTGGCAGGGACGAATGGAAAGGGGAGCGTCTGCGCATATATGCAGGCGATTCTTCTTTCTGAGGGGAAAAGTGTTGGACTTTTTACATCCCCTCATTTAGAAAAAATGAATGAGAGAATCAAAATTAACGGAATCGACATTACAGATGAAAAATTTGAAAAAATATTTAACAGTGTGAAGGGTGTCGTGAATGAAATGGAAGAGGAAGGAATCGGACACCCCTCGTATTTTGAATTTCTGTACGGAATGGGAATGACAGCATTTGAAGATGCCGGGACAGAGTATGTGATTCTGGAGACCGGGCTGGGAGGACGTCTGGATGCGACAAATTCATTTGCGCATCCGTGTCTTACGGTGATTACTTCCATTGGAATGGATCATACAGAGATTCTGGGGGATACGTTGGAACAGATTGCTGCAGAAAAGGCCGGGATCATAAAGGCAAAGGTTCCGGTTTTCTTCGATGGAAGCTGTCCGGAAGCAGCTGCCGTAATCCGTCGAATGGCAGCAAATGTCGGTGCACCATGTAAAGAAATCGGGAAAGATGCGTTCGAAATTCAGGAAATTACGGACAAACATATTGCTTTTTCCATTTGTAGTGAGTATGATAGTAATACCAAATGGCAGGTTGAAAGTACCGGCATTTATCAGGTTATGAATGCAGGAATAGCCATTATGGCGATGCGGTCCATATTGGGTGATGAGGCAGACACGGAGAAATGGAAGGCCGCAGTGGCTGCCACATACTGGCCGGGAAGAATGGAAACAGTTATGAAGAATGTCGTTCTGGATGGGGCACATAATCTGGCTGCAATAAACCGATTCGCGGAAAGTATCCGGGAGCAGAAAAAAGCAGGGAATTTATTGAAAGATAAACTGGTCATTTTATTTTCGGCTGTTTCGGATAAAGATTATGAACATATGATCAAGGTGCTTTGTCAGGATGTGGATGCAGACGTATATGTTATAACAAAACTGGAAGATAAAAGAGGGGCAGATGCCAGGACCCTGGCGGAAGTATTTGAGAAATATACGGAAAAGCCGGTTCTGGAAGAAGCGTCTCTTAGTGAGGCATTTGAACGTGCAATAGAAGAGAAAGGAAAGAATGGAAGGCTGTATTGCCTTGGTTCTTTGTATCTGATTGGTGAGCTGAAAAGGCTGATAGGAGGCAGACATGCTTAATTTTGAAGAAGAACTGAAGAAATTTAAACCAAGTCTGGAAGTGGAAGAGATTGAAAAAGCTGTTTATGAAGAAGATTTGACGGATATGACAGATATTTTGCGGGAGATGCTTGAAAAAGCAAAATAGGGGAGAGTTTCATGGATTATTTACAGAAGTTTGCGTATCAGTCAAATTACTGGTACAATGATGGTCTGAAAAAGGCAAAAATCCGGGATCTGTCCGGGGCTATTTTGTCTTTGAGGAGGAGTTTACAATATAACAGAGAGAATATTGCGGCAAGAAATCTATTGGGACTTGTGTATTATGGCCGAGGCGAAGTGGTAGAGGCTTTGGTGGAGTGGATCATCAGTAAGAATTTCAAGTCTTATGAGAATATTGCCAATTACTATATTAAAAAAGTACAGGAGACACCGAGTGAGCTGGAGACGATCAATCAGGCGATTCACAAATACAATCAGTGCCTTCTATATTGTCGCCAGAATGGAGAGGATCTTGCAATCATACAGCTTAAAAAGGTCATTGCAGCGCATCCGAGTTTCCTGAAGGCGCATCAGCTTCTTGCACTTTTATACCTTCATACAGAGCAGTATGCTAAGGCAAGGCAGATCTTGCGACGTGCGCATAAGATGGACATTACCAACGAGATCACACTTGCGTATATGCATGAATTGACACAGATGCGAAGTCAGAAAGTGGCAAAGCTGAAAGAAGAGAAGGAACAGACGGTAACCTATAATCTCGGAAATGAAACGATCATCCAGCCGGTATCTGCGAGCCTTAAAGATAATGCGGCTGTGCTGACGATTGTCAACATTCTGATTGGCATTCTGGTCGGGGCAGCAGTAGTCTGGTTTCTTATATCGCCTGCTGTCAACCAGAAACGTACAGAAAATGCGAACCGGAATGTGATTGCATTGAGTGAAGAGGTGGAGTCGCGGGATACACAGATTGAGACATTGAAAAAAGAACTGGAAAGTTATCGGAATACCAGTGATCAGGCAGAAAATGCATTGCAGACTGCCCAGTCCACACAGCAAAGTTATGAGGCTTTGATGAAGGTGGCGGAGCAGTACGAAGGCGGAGCAACCAGTAATGCAGACATGTTGGATGGACTGTTTACGGTGAGCCCGGATGCGCTGGGCGAACAAGGAAAAGCTATCTATGATGAAATCTCAGGAGAGCTTTTCCCGACGATGTGTTCACGCCTTCTTGCACGGGCAAAGGAGAATCTGAATGAAAGCAATTATGCAGATGCAGTCACGAATCTGGAGAAGGTCGTCAGAATGGAGGCAGGTTATAGCGATGGTGAGGCTATGAAACTTCTGGGAGATGCATATGCCGGCAGCGGTGATGCTGATAAGGCGAAAGAAGCATATGGGAAGGTCGTATCAGATTATTCAGGAACACAGGCTGCGACAGATGCCCAGAGTGCTCTGGATGCAATGAATACAGCATCGTCACAGAATGACGGACAAAATACAGCAGATGGCAGCCAGACGGGAAATACAGGAACAGAATAGAGGAAAATCATTATCATAATATACGAGAGAGAAGGATATGCGGATATGCATATCCTTTTTCTTTTGGTTCTGTGGTAAGGCATATGATAAAAGCGTCCGTTGGGCGTGAATTAATAAAAGGAGGAGTATCTATGCAGTATCAGGTTGAAGAAAATTGTCTGACGATTTTTCTGCCAAAGGAGGTGGATCATCACAATGCGGAAGAAATCAGAAAAGAGGCCGATCAGGTCATTGCAAAGAAGCATATTAAGCATGTGATATTTGATTTTAGCAGTACGAATTTTATGGACAGCTCCGGGATTGGAGTCATTATGGGAAGATATAGGCAGATCTATCTTCTCGGAGGTGAAGTCTGGGCGGTTCATGTGGGAGAACGCATGAAGAAAATCCTGAATATGTCAGGGGTAACCAAAATTATGCAGCTTTATGAGGAGGATATGGAGTAATGGAATATGCAGCAGAGGGAAAGAAAAATGAGATGGAGCTGGTATTTGACAGCCTGTCAGAAAACGAAGGATTTGCAAGAGTTGCCGTGGCGGCATTTATGACACAGATGAATCCGATTCTGGAGGAAGTGTCCGATGTGAAAACAGCAGTTTCCGAAGCCGTTACAAATTCGATTATTCACGGCTATGAGAAGGAAAAAGGCAAAATACGAATTTATTGTTGTGTTTCAGGAAGGGAACTTTACTTAGAAGTGGAAGATTATGGAATCGGAATTGAAGATGTTCAAAGAGCGATGGAGCCACTTTATACTTCGAAACCGGAGCAGGATCGTTCCGGTATGGGGTTTGCATTTATGGAAGCGTTTATGGACAAAGTAGAAGTAGAATCCATTCCCGGCGAAGGGACGATCGTTAAAATGAAAAAAACAACAGGAGACAGTAATCAAATATGGAACACACGCTCGCTTTAATCCAAAAATCTCACGAAGGAGATGAAGAAGCGAGAGCACAATTGGTGGAAGAGAATACCGGACTAATCTGGTGTGTGGTAAAACGATTTTATGGAAGAGGCGCAGAAGCGGAGGATCTGTTTCAGATTGGAAGTATCGGTCTTTTAAAAGCAATTGATAAATTTGATCTGTCTTATGATGTGAAATTTTCAACTTATGCAGTTCCAATGATTTCAGGAGAGATCAAACGTTTCTTGAGAGATGACGGAATGATCAAAGTAAGCAGGTCTCTAAAAGAGCTGGCATACAAGGCTTTTGCATGTCAGGAGGAATTACAGAGAAAATGGGGAAGAGAGCCAATGCTCCATGAACTTGCAGAGTGTATGGGGGTAGAAAAGGAAGATCTGGTCATGGCTATGGAAGCAAATGCAGAAGTGGAATCGATTCACAAAACGGTTTATCAGAAAGATGGGCAGGAGATTCAACTTCTGGACAAGCTGAAAGAGCAGGAATCTGGAGAAGACCGGGTACTGGAACGAATTTTGTTCAGAGAACTGCTAGAGCAGCTCGGAAAGGAGGAAAGACAATTGATCTATCTTCGATATTTTGCGGACAAGACTCAGACAGAAGTTGGAGAACAACTGGGAATTTCTCAGGTTCAGGTGTCAAGAATGGAGAAAAAGATATTGGAAGAGCTCAGGAGACAACTATAAAAAAACAAGAAAACTGCATATTTTACAAAAAAGATGACATACTACCAGCAGAAAGAGAGGTGTGTGGATTATGGAAAAAACAAAAAGAAGGATCCGCATCTTACTGCTGGCAGTTTTGATGTTTGCGGTCATTATCGGAGCAGTTTACTATTTTCAGACCATGGAATACTCGGACGATCGGACAGAGGGGACTCTGGTTGCAAAAATGTATGGATGGGAAGGGGACAACTGCTATGGCATCCGGAAATGATATTTTGTATATAAAAGGGGAAAAAAACACAGAGGTATCAAAGCTGGAAGTGACGTTGGGAGATTTACTTTCTATGGAATGCGGTAATCAGAATGTGCTGAATAAGGTCAAAACTCTGCGGATTCTGAAAATTCCTGAAAAAGGGCAGCATCGTTTTGTTATATCGGTTCTGAAAGTGATTGAATGCATTCATAAGGAATATCCGAACCTGACGATTCAGAATGAAGGAGAGATCGATCTTATCATCACATATGAAAACCCGAAAAAGCAAAACCGGCTGTATCATCTGGCCAAAGTCTGCGTTATTTCGGGGATTACATTTCTGGGAGCTGCTTTTTCCATCATGTCGTTTAATAATGATGTCGGAATAACGAAAATGTTCGGTCAGATCTACAGTCAGGTAATGGGGCATCCGTCAGACGGCTTTTCTCTGCTGGAACTCACATACAGTATTGGTCTGATTATAGGGATACTGGTATTTTTCAATCATTTTGGAGGAAAGAGGTTCTCTGTAGATCCGACGCCTATGGAAGTGGAAATGCGGCTCTATGAAAACGATATACAGTCAACTCTGATCGAGGCATACTCCAGAAAGGAGATGGAGCTGGATGTGGGGAAAACAGATTCTTCTGGGAATACTGGGGCTTAGTGCCGGAATGGGAACGGCAGCAGGACTGTTCTCATTTATCATCGGATTAGGAGTTGTTTCGGATTTTGCCGATCGAACCCATACCGGAGAAAAGATTCTGTGGTATGAGGACTGTATAGCAGCCGGAGGAATTCTGGGAAATCTCTTCTGGGTCTATCAGATCTGGATTCCGGGGGGAAGATGGCTGCTGTCTGTGTTCGGATTATTCTCCGGAATCTTCGTGGGATGCTGGTCTATGGCACTGGCGGAGGTGCTGAATATTTTCCCTATTTTTGTGCGAAGAATAAAATTGATAAAGTGTATTCCGTTTCTGATTCTGGGGATGGCACTCGGAAAAGGAATCGGAGCAATCTGGTATTTCTACATGAGATGGTAAAAAAGAATGTGGTTGGAGGATGCAAATGAAACAGAATGGTTATGAAAAGTATGTAAAAGAAAGAACTCCAGTAAGAAAGCTGGGACCGGATATGGCAAAAGCTTTTGTGACAGGAGGAGTGATCTGCGTGATAGGGCAGGGGATTCTGAACTATTGTGAAATGCTGGGATTGGATCAAGATACGAGTGGAGGGTGGTGCTCTATGATTTTGGTGCTTTTGAGTGTGATCCTCACCGGAATCGGAGTGTATCCGAAGATTGCAGACTGGGGAGGAGCAGGTGCGCTTGTGCCGATTACGGGATTTGCCAACTCAGTAGCTGCACCGGCAATCGAGTATAAGAAAGAAGGACAGGTCATGGGAATCGGATGTAAGATCTTTACGATAGCCGGACCGGTCATTCTATATGGAATCTTTACAAGCTGGGTATTAGGAATCATATATTGGATCGGAACAGTGACCGGAGTGGTGTAAGCCACTCCTTTATTAGTTTCGTGTGTAAAAATGGAAAAAGTGCTCATGTTTATCTAGTAAAACACAGCATATTTTGGTGAAATGAAACATATAGTGGCATTTTGGGCAATCATGCTGCTGAAAGGAGTATTGTATCAAAGATATGAAAGGACAAAAGATCGGGGAGGGGTACTGTGAAAACGGGAAATAGAATGCAAAGTGAAAGAACGCATAACAATGAGTGCGATCATCTTACCGGGCTTTGCAGCAGAGAAGCGTTTTACTTGCAGGTCTCAGACATTCTGGAGAAAGATCCGGATACGCAGTATGATATGGTCGTAGCAGACGTAGAGAACTTTATAGTGGTCAATGAACGTTTTGGAATCAAAAATGGAGATAAAGTGCTTTGCTACCTGGCGGATAAGTATCAGAGACTTCTGAATGGAGAAGGAATCTGTACCCGTATGCATGGAGATGTATTTGCTATGCTGATCCGGCATGGTGACGGAAGCTGGAAGGAACGGATTCTATGGCAGTTTGGAGAAAATGAAAATGAGATGGAATTTCGAAATCTGGTGATCAAATATGGAATATATGAGCATGTAGATCGCAGAATCGTACCGTCCGGGATGTGCGACAGAGCTGTACTGGCGCTGAACCGTATCAAAAAGATGTACGGTAAAAATGTAGCTATGTACGATGACTCTCTTCGTGCAACACTTCTTCGTGAACAGCAAATCCTTGATACGATGGAAAGAGCGTTAAAAGAACGCCAGTTTCAGGTTTATTATCAGGCAAAATATGATATCAATACAGAGAATATCATCGGAGCAGAGGCATTGGTGCGATGGATCCATCCGGAAATGGGATTTATGTCTCCGGGGGAGTTCATTCCGTTATTTGAAAAAAATGGATTTATTGTAAAAGTGGATTATTATGTGTGGGAGGAAGCATGTAAAATACTGAGAAAATGGAAAGAGGAAAACAGAACGATGATTCCAATCTCTGTCAATGTTTCTCGGGTGGATTTTGAATTGCCGGGACTCGTAGAAAGGATCACCCATCTTGCAGATCAGTATGAGATCGAACGAAAATATCTGCATCTGGAAATCACGGAATCGGTTTACACCGATGAACCGCAGCAGATCATACAAAAGAACTCCAATGACCGGAAAAATATTCTTGGGTTTATCATTAGTTTGTCAAAATGGCTGAATCTGTCTACGATTGCAGAAGGCGTGGAGACGAAAGAGCAGATTGAAAAGCTGAAAAGTTTCGGCTGCGATTATGTGCAGGGATATTACTACGCAAAACCTGTACCGTATGAGGAGTTTGAACAGCTGTTGGGTAAAAAGACAGAAAGCAAAGCATCGGTTGATGTGATTGCGAAGGAAGAAGAAATATTGAAAATATGTAGTGGAGAAAAATATTCGATTCTGATTGTTGATGATAATGAAATGAACAGAGAACTACTGAAATCAATGCTGGAAGAGTATTACACTGTGCATGAGGTTTGCAATGGTCAGGAGGCAATGGACTATCTTTTGGAGCATCCTTGGAAAGATTTCCCTGATAGTTCTGTATGGTGAAATTCCGCTGGATGATATGGAACTGTTTAATCAGATTCTGGAGGAGAAACAGGCTAAATATTTATTCCTGCTGGACAGCGATGGTAATTATATCGTCAGATATGGAATTACACTAAAAGAAAAGAGTTTGATAGAAACGTTGGATATGGTCCGATTTGATAAGGACAATTCACAAGTACATAACAGCACACAGGTGCTGGAAAAAATGAAGAAAAAGGAAGAGATTCTGTATGCAATCAACCGTGGCCAGAACGAGGAGATTGGAGTGCTCACGCCGATTCCTGACAGCTCCTCGGTCGGAGTGGCGCTGATGCCGGATCATGGAATAGATTGGATAATGTTTCCAGCTTAGAAACGAAAGATATGAGTTATACTATGCAGGTAAGAAAATCATTTTAGAAGATGACTTAAAAGATTATCTGATTTATCAGGATGAAATGACAGGAGAAAGAAGTATGGAAGAAAGAAATGTAAGAGAATTGCCGATCGGTTTTACAATGAATCTGGCAATGAATGAGAAGGCGATGAAAGCATTTTCCAATATGGATGAAATGCAGAAAAGGAGTGTAGAAGAAGAAAGCAGACGAGTGAAATCTAAAAATGAAATGGAGAATCTTGTGAACCGTCTGGCACAGGAAGAAATGGGGTGCCGGCAATGAATCACATGAAAGGGATGCAGAGCATTTTATTTGGAGAATCTCCGTTTCTTACCAGCAGCGGCTCGGTAGTTGGAAAGAAAGAGAGCGAAGGTCCGCTGGGAAAAAAATTTGATATTGCGTCAGACGACGATCTGTTTGGAGAGCAGACATGGGAAGCGGCGGAAAGCACGATGCAGACTATGGCCTGTCAGCTTGCGATGAAAAAGGCAGGAGTTATGCCGGAAGAGATTCGGTACCTTTTTGGCGGTGATCTGCTTCGCCAGGGAATTGCAACTTCAATGGGTGTGGAGGAGCTGAAAATACCCATGTTCGGACTTTTTGGAGCTTGTTCTACCTCCGGGGAGGCGATTGCACTTGCGTCAATGACGGTAGCAGGAGGTTACGCAGAGCAGGTTCTGGCAGTAACCTCCAGTCATTTCGGGAGTGCGGAAAAAGAGTTCCGGTTTCCGCTTGGATATGCGAATCAGAGGCCGCTTTCCGCGTCTTGGACTGTGACCGGAAGCGGGGCATTTCTTGTGGGCAAAAAGAAGAGTCATGTGCGAATCGGTGGTGTGACAATTGGAAAAATAGTGGATTACGGTATGAAGGATTCACAAAATATGGGAGCCTGTATGGCGCCTGCGGCCTGTGATACGATTTTGCAGAATCTTGCGGATTTCGGATATCAGACAAGTGATTATGACCGGATCATAACCGGAGATCTGGGATATGTAGGACAGACGATATTATTTGACCTGATCCGTAAAAACGGAGAAGATATCAAAGAAAATCATATGGACTGCGGAATGCTGATCTTTGACCAGAAAACACAGAACACCAATGCCGGAGGAAGCGGCTGCGGATGTGCGGCGGCAACACTGTCTGCATATATTCTTCCAAAACTGGAAAAGGGTGAGTGGAAGCGAATCTTATTTGTACCGACCGGCGCACTGATGTCTACCGTCAGCTATAACGAAGGAGAAAGCGTACCGGGAATCGCACATGGAATCATTCTGGAACACTGTTAGAAGGAAAAAGCAGATTGGATGAGGCATAAGAAAATGTAACAGAGACAGGAGGAGAGACAAATGGATTATGTGAATGCATTCTGGGTAGGCGGGCTGCTCTGTGCACTGGCACAGATTCTGCTGGATCGTACGAAGATGATGCCCGGAAGGGTTATGGTGTTTTTGGTTGTGACAGGCTGTATTCTGGGATTTACCCAGATTTTCAAACCCTTGCAGGAATATGCGGGTGCCGGTGTGAGCGTGCCGCTTCTGGGATTTGGAAATACATTGTGGAAGGGCGTAAAAGAGGCAGTCGATCAAAACGGATTTATCGGAATCTTCATGGGAGGATTTAAGGCCAGCGCGGTAGGGATCTGTGCTGCTCTTGTATTCGGATATCTGGCATCCTGGATTTTTGAGCCGAAGATGAAGAAATAAAAAACTTCATTGTGTTCTCGTATAAAGAATGATACAATCAAAATTGACGGAAAATGTCTGAAATGAGGACGGAACAATGGTATTAACAACACTATGCTATATTGAAAATGAAGATTCTTATCTGATGCTTCATCGTGTCAAAAAGAAAAATGATGTAAATAAAGATAAATGGATTGGAGTCGGTGGAAAGTTTGAGCCGGATGAAAGTCCGGAAGAATGTCTGCTGCGGGAGGTATGGGAAGAGACGGGACTGCGTCTTACTTCCTACCGCCTGCGCGGTGTCCTGACTTTTTTGAGTGAAGGATGGGAATCAGAGTATATTTTTTTGTACACGGCAGATGGTTATACCGGTGAGATCGGTGAGTGTCGGGAAGGTACACTGAAGTGGGTGAAAAAGCAGGATGTTGAAAAACTGAATCTGTGGGAAGGAGATAAGATTTTCTTCCGGCTTTTGAATGAAAATGCTCCGTTCTTCTCTATGAAGCTCTGTTATTGTGGTGACGTATTAAAAGAGGTTATCCTGAACGGACACCGAATCATACCGGAATGTACGGAAACAGGGCAGTCTGACATTTCAAACAATCATACATAAGAGGAGAAAAAGCATGGATTATGTAAGTATTATCATCCCCTTTGTCGGGGGACTGGGAATGTTTATCTATGGAATGCAGATCATGGCACAGGGACTGGAGAATGCTGCCGGGGACCGCATGAAATCACTGTTGGGAGTCTTGACGAAAAATAAGTTTTTCGGTGTGCTTCTAGGAGCATTTATCACGGCAGTAATCCAGAGTTCTTCCGCCACAACGGTCATGGTGGTCGGTTTTGTCAATGCCGGAATCATGAATCTGCAGCAGGCCATGGGTGTTATCATGGGAGCCAATGTAGGTACAACGATCACCGGCTGGCTGGTGTCCAGTGTGGAATGGGCCGAGTTCCTGAGTCCGTCTACGCTTGCGCCGCTTGCGATCATGCTTGGTGTTATCATTATGCTGACCGGAAAGCGGCGTTCATCAAAAGATGTTTCCAGTATCGTGATCGGGTTTGGACTTCTGTTTGTCGGAATCTCAACGATGTCCGCATCCGTTGCACCACTTAAGGATTCAGAGGCGTTCTGCAGTATTTTTGTGAAATTGGGACACAATCCGATACTTGGTATTATTGCAGGCGCGGTTGTGACGGCTGTCATCCAGAGTTCTTCTGCATCGGTCGGAATCCTGCAGAGTCTTGCTGCAGCGGGACTGGTACCTTTCGGTGCTGCAATCTATATCATCATGGGTCAGAATATCGGTACATGTGTGACTGCGATCCTTTCAAGTATGGGAGCGAAGAAGAATGCCAAGACAGCAGCGCTGATGCATCTTCTGTTTAATATTATAGGAACCGTCTTATTCAGTATTGTGGCAATCATTTACTTGAAAACAGTAAACCCCGCATGGGCAACAGGAACAATAACGCAGACACAGATCAGTATGGTGCATACGATATTCAATATTGCGACAACTGTAATGCTTTTCCCACTTTCCGATTATATTATTAAACTTGCGAAGAAGATCGGTAAAGTCGAGGATGGTGAAAAAGATGACAGTATGGTACTCCTTGATGAACGTATGATGGAGACGCCGAGTCTTGCACTTCAGTCTCTGTTTTCAGAAGTTATCAGAATGGGACATATTGTTGAAAAGTCACTACAGGTGGCCAAAGATGTCTTGTTCTCATTGAATGAAGACGAAATTCAGCTTCTTAGGGAGGATGAAGAGACTGTCGATAAGCTGAGTGCCGGAATTACATCTTATGCGATCAAATTGACTTCACTGCAGATCAGTCAGAGAGAACATCAGGATGTTGCCCACATCCTTCAGGTCGTATCTGATATGGAACGTATCAGTGATTACTGTGAGAATATTTCCGAATTTGCAGAAGCTCTGGCTGAGAAAAAGGTGATGTTCTCAGAAGTGGGAAGAGAACATCTGACAGAGATGATAGAGGTTTGTACAGATAGTTATCTGAACGCGTTGAAGGCGTTTGAAGAAAACGACAAGGACAGCGCACTTAAGACAATTGAGAAAGAGACGGAAGCGGATGGAATGGAGATCTCGCTTCGCGCAAAACATATCGAAAGGCTGACGAACAACCAGTGCAATACAGAAGCAGGTATTGTATTTCTGGATACGCTTGTATGCATGGAACGTATTTCCGATCATGCAAGAAATATTGCGGAAGAAGTGTTGGAAGCACATAATTAATCGATCAGACTTTGTAAAACAGACAGGATTTCTTTGAGAAAAGCTGTCTGTTTTTTCTTCTCGTGATTGCGGCAAAAGATAGAATATTGTATAATATAATCAACTATTTTCAGATAAAATGGGAGGCGGTCAGTATGAAAAAAAATGTGATTATTACTATTGGAAGGCAATTCGGAAGCGGTGGACACGAAGTCGGGAAGCGTTTGTCCGACAGACTCGGCATACCCCTTTATGACCGCAACCTGATTCAGATGGCAACCAAAGAAATGGGGCTTTTGCCGGATCAGTCCGATGAAGGGCAGCTCAGTAAAGAAGTCTTTCAGATACAATCTGATCTGATCCGTAAGCTGGCAGATAAAGAGCCCTGTATCATTATCGGGCGATGTGCGGATTACATTCTGGAAGGGCGGCATACCTGCCTGAATGCTTTTGTTTATGCGGAGATCAGGGACAGAATTCACAGAATCATGAGAATCTATAATCTGAATGAAGAAGAAGCATGGGAAAAAATCAAGAAAACCGATGCGGAACGAAAAGAATACTATGAGAAGCATACCGGAAATACATGGGGGAGCATTGAATCTCACCAGATGTTATTTAATGTTAGTCTCATGGATATTCAGGACGTGGTGGATACGCTGGCAGCTATGTATCGGGCAAGAAGATAGTCTGTCTGTTCCTTCTGCGGAAAATTAAGATAATCTTAACTAATTTCACCGTTTTTTGTGTAGAATTATCCGATATACTGAGTACATAACTTTGTGAGAGGAGGAGTTTCATGGAGAATGTTATCGAAGTACATAATCTGTATAAACTCTACCGCGTCGGAGACAGTGTGGTTCGTGCGCTGAATGGTGTTGACTTTGAGATCCATCAAGGTGAATTCTGTGCGATAGTCGGGACATCCGGATCCGGAAAATCCACACTTCTGAATATGCTGGCAGGACTTGAAAAGCCCACAAAGGGAGAAATCATCATAGGCGGTCAGCATATTGAAAAGCTAAAGGAAGACGAACTGGTCAGTTTCCGGCGGGATAATGTAGGATTTATCTTCCAGTCCTTTCACCTCATCGGTACAATGAATGCTCTGGAAAATGTGGCGCTGCCACTTACTTTCAGAGGGGAGGGAAGGACGAGTAGATTGAAAAAGGCAGATCAAATGCTGGAGCTGGTCAATCTGAAGAAACATAAGAAACATCTTCCGAACCAGATGTCGGGCGGACAGCAGCAAAGAGTCGGGGTCGCCAGAGCACTGGTCGTGAACCCGAAGATCATATTTGCGGATGAACCGACAGGCAATCTGGATTCGCACACCTCCGAAGAGGTGATGAAGCTGATGCAGGATGTGGTACGCAAACAGAACAAAACCCTGGTTATGGTTACGCATGACGATCATCTTGCCACTTATGCGGACAGAGTCTTTCACATTATAGATGGAGAAATTGTACGAATCGAGGATAACAGAGGCAGGAAAGAGGCACTTCAGACGCTGAAGGAAGAGAAGAAAGAGAAAAAAGCAGAAAACAAGGAGCAGAGAGTATGAAAAAATTGAGAAAACTGGGAGCAATCATGATTTGCCTGGCAGTTCTGATGGGAGTGGTGCCGGCAATTCCGGCAAGAGCGGAAGAAACTTCTGTGGGGATTCCCATGCTGAGCGTGCAGGCAGCCGATAATACGATTTTAAGTTATAAGTATTCGGAAACGAAGAAACTGAAACTGACTGCCCAGAATACGGGAGGTGTGAATCTGAAAAATATACGGATTACACCAAGGGTCAGTGAAAAGATTGAAGAATGGCCGTTTGAGATTGAGAACAAAGATTATACTTATGGTATCGATCATATGGAACCGGGTGAGAAACTGACGGTAGAATTTGAGTTCACTGCCCGTGAAAATGTCAGCCTTACATATTATAAACTGCCGTTTGACTTTACGGCAGAAGCGGATGATGAATCCGGCAGAAAAATTGACGGCGAATATGGAATTTATGTAAAGACGATTGCGAAGGAAGAAGAAAAATCACAGGACAATCAGTCCGGTCAGAATAATCAGGGCGGACAGACGACACAGGAACCGTCCGGAAATACTGGAACGAGCGTTGACGACCTTCCAACAAACTATGGGGATGCAGGCGGTATCACAAATATAGACGGAGGATCCTCCGGAGGCGGAAACGTATCAACTCCGCGTGTGATCGTGACCGGATTTTCAACGAATCCGGCAGAAGTGAAGGCAGGAAGCGATTTCCGCCTGACGATTCATTTGAAAAATACTTCCAAGAAGACGGCGGTCAGTAATATGCTGTTTGATTTGAGTTCACCTACAGAGGGAAGTGATGAGACGGCTTCCCCGGCATTTCTCCCATCTTCCGGTTCCAGTTCCATTTATCTGGAGAAGATCAAGGCAAACGGAACACAGGATATTTCGATTGAACTGAATGCAAAATCAGATCTGGTACAGAAACCGTATAGTGTGGAAATATCGATGAAATATGAAGATTCGGAAGGCGGACAGTACGAGAGTATGTCTTCGGTTTCTATTCCGGTCAAGCAGGATGCAAGATTTGAATTCAGTGAGTTCGAGATCAATCCGGCAACGATTTCTGTCGGGGAAGAAGCCAACATTATGTGTGAGCTGTATAACCTCGGAAGAGTCAAATTATACAACGTGAAAGCAAGGTTTGAAGGAAACGGTATTAAGACGGAAGAAATTTTTGTGGGAAATGTAGAATCCGGAGCAACGGCGAGTATCGACGGAATGTTGCTGGCGGAAGAGGCGACAGCCGGTCCGGAGACGATGAAAATGATACTGAGCTATGAAGATGAATCCGGAAATGTGACGGAATCCGAGAAAGAGTTTCAGCTTGAGATTATGGAAGCAATCATGGATGATATGAACATGGACGATACCATGATGGAAGAATCGAAATCGTCTCTTCCAATCATACCGATTATTGTAGGACTTTTGATCATTGCGGCGGTGGTTGTAGGAATAATGATCATGAAAAAGAAGAAAAAACGCAGACTGGAAGAAGAGGAGGAAGGCTTAGTCGATGAGTATCATAGACTTATTGAGGATGAGCATCGGGAATCTTAAGAGGCGGAAGCTCCGGACATTTCTGACAGTTCTGGGCGTGATTATCGGTACAGCCTCTATCGTTGTTATGATTTCTCTGGGGATGGGACTTCAGCGTTCGCTGTATGAAGAGGTAGAACAGTCGGGTGGTCTTACGATGCTCACGGTTACCGGAAAAAGCGCCGGTGATGCCATGACGTATTATGGCGGTGAAGAAGATGATACGACCAAGTACATTACCGATGATACAATCAAGGAAATTGCGGGTGTGGAACATGTAACCCTTGCTGCGCCGGTCTATGAGATGAGTGCCTATGCGTTAAAGGGAAAATACATGGGCTATATCAATCTGATCGGAACCACCAAAGAAGCAATGGAAGCACAGAATATGCCTCTGAAGGAAGGCGGAAGCTTTCCGAAGGAGGGAGGCAATGTATTGGAGCTGGTCTATGGAAACGGTGTACTGATGCAGTTTTATGACAAAAACGGAGGAAGCGGATACTGGGAAACAGGTGAGCTTCCGGATATTGATCTGGAGAAGGATTCACTGTTCCTGATTCTGGATGTGCAGTCATATGATGATATGAGGTACGGTGATGGTTCGTCCGGAACTACGCATACTGCAAAAAAGCATGTCGTCAAGGCAAGTGGTGTGGTGGATGGAGACGTGGAAACATATACACCATTTTACTATAGTGCTTATTGTGATGTGACAACGTTGAAAAATATGTTGAAAAAAGAGTTTTCCGGAAGAGTGATTCCGGGGCAGCCATCAACAAAGACGGGTAAGCCATATAAATTCTTTGCTTACTCTTCTGCCAGAGTGAAAGTGGATGATCTGGATCATGTAGAAGAGGTTTCCAATACGCTTCGGGAACTGGGATACAATGTAGACAGCAACATCGAATATATGGAGAGTATGAAGAAACAGTTCGCTATTGTTCAGGCGGTTCTTGGGGGAATCGGAGCGGTATCTCTGCTGGTCGCAGCAATCGGAATTGCCAATACAATGATGATGTCTATCTACGAACGCACAAAAGAAATCGGTGTATTTAAGGTTCTGGGCTGCAGCTTAAAGAATATCAAGCAGCTCTTCCTTCTGGAGGCAGCATTCATCGGTTTCCTTGGAGGAGTGATCGGAAATATATTAAGCTTCGCAATATCCGGTGTGATCAACTTTGTTGTAGGAAGTGCCGGAGATGCGATGGGAATGAGTAGCGGAATCTCTTATATTCCGCCCTGGCTGGCACTTGCATCTATAGGATTTGCGGTACTGGTCGGAATGGTAGCGGGGTATTTCCCTGCACTAAGGGCAATGCGGTTAAGCCCGCTGGCGGCTATTAGAAATGAGTAAATAAGAGGGCATCGATCAATCATCAAATTAGATGATTGATCGATGCCCTCGCTCTATATGTGCAAAAATCCGGAAGGAATCTCTTGATTGGTTGTTTCATGATATCCCATATTTTCACGTTTGCTGATATTCTGCTTGAAACTGCGTTTTTCCATTTTTCATAGGTCTGAGGTTTAATATACGGTTTTTGTTTCTGCTCCCGCAGGTATGTATAACCCTCTTCGCTTTCATAACCGGAATCCGCTGCAACAATATATTCGCTGTCTACACCGATCTGCACGTTATATCCTGGTTTTAACTGGGCGTTTCTCATGTGATTGTCTTTCATATGCATGAACGTAGCATCCGGGTCTGTTTTACAACGGCCCCCTTATTCTTCAATCACATGAATCTCCAAATAATCAAAATCAATAGAATCCACAAAATTATCCTGATAAAATCGTGCCTTTGCATGCCGCTTAAATTCATTTATCGTAGAATCCAGCCAGATCGGCTTGCTGAGATCAAATTCATAACAGACCTCGTCCAATGCACGAAAAATCTTATGTGTTCTTGTATCATCGCTGTCGTCACAGATGGTAGTATCTCTTAACATACGGTTATCTTTAAATTCTTTCGCCCATAATCGGAACATCACTTACACTCCTTATCAATCAATCTTTTCTCAGTATATCGAATTCAAAAGAGAAAGTAAATCCTTTCATAATGGAAATATTTTGTGTAAAATAGAATAGTTATAAAGTAAGAAAGCGCGGTGGACAAATTGCATGAGACAGATTATAAATAGGCTGGAAAAAAGATTAGGCAAAAAGAATGTACAGATATTGATCGCAATACTGGTGATGGCATTGGTATGCGGAGCTATGCTTTTAGAACAGAAGATTCTGAATAGGTTCGACAACAAAGTGAAAATACAGCAGACAGAAAAGTTTGAATGTACGCCGGAGAAAGAAGACGAAAGGGTTGGAACAGAAGAAAACAGTGTGGCAGAGACGGGGGGCAGTGAGGCGGAAGCGATAGAGGCGTCGATTGTTCCCGGACAGTATCCGATCATGGGGGAAAGCAGCATCCAGACCTGGCAGATGGTGGAATACTTTGAAGAGAGTGGAGAAAGCTATCCGGCGGATGCGCTTGCCAAGGGAGGAGCTCCCGATATCGAGACGTTTTGCCGGATATATTATGAAGAAGCGGTTCAGGAAGGAGTAAGGCCAGAGGTTGCATTTGCACAGACAATGAAAGAGACAGGATGGCTTCAATATGGTGGTGATGCGAAGATCACGCAATATAATTTTGCAGGGATCGGTACAACAGGCGGAGGCGTTCCGGGAAATAGTTATCCGGATGTGCGTACGGGAGTCAGAGCCCAGATCCAGCATTTGAAAGCATATGCGACAACAGAAGCGTTGGCTGAAGAATGTGTCGATGATCGTTATGATTATGTGACGAAGGGATGTGCGCCTTATGTAGAATGGCTGGGGCAAAAAGAGAATCCGCAGGGATATGGATGGGCGACCGGTGAAAACTATGGTTACGATATTGTGGAAATGATCCATGATATGTGGAATACGAAAATTTTTATTAAATAACTCTCAAAGCAATGCAGAGGGAAGTCAGAGTATGATACAATATGCATAGAGATGTCTCGCACGTTAAATATTCATGATGATAGGCGAAAGGACGCTCTCGAATAAAAGAATTATGTGTTAAGGGGGCTAAGTGAAGATGAAGAAATTACTGGTTGTCGTTGATATGCAGAAGGATTTCGTTGATGGCAGTCTCGGGACACCGGAGGCCGTGGAAATCGTACCGGGCGTAGTGGAAAAAGTGAAAGATGCGAAAGAAGAAGAGACGGATATCGTATTTACCAGAGATACACACGGAGAAGATTATCTAAAGACACAGGAAGGAAGAAAGCTTCCGGTTGTACATTGTGTAGAAGGAACTCCGGGATGGGAGATCCTTGGGGCTTTGAAACCATATGCCGAGAAGGTAATCGACAAGCCTACATTTGGAAGTACACAGCTTGCACATTTTGCAGCACAGAGAAAATATACGGACATCGAATTGGTAGGGCTTTGCACGGATATTTGTGTTGTGTCCAATGCGTTGCTCTTGAAAGCAGCATTGCCGGAGGCAAATATCAGCGTAGATGCATCCTGCTGTGCAGGGGTTACACCGGAAAGTCATAAGGCAGCTTTAGAAACGATGAAAATGTGTCAGATTGATATTCTATAATGTATTTTGGATTTCGGGGTTATATGAAAAGAGGGGAAATCCGCATGCATTATAGCAGAAAGAAGTATAAGAAGTAAAGGAGAGAACTACATGCAAGCAGCACTTAAGAATTATGACGATGTGGACAGTTGGAAGACCGTCATGTTTCTTTATAATGCCGCACTGAAGGAAGTTGGAACGAAGCTGGAAATATTGAATGACGAATTCCAGCATGTTCACAGCTACAATCCGATCGAACATATTAAGACCAGAATCAAGACACCGGAAAGTATTGTCAAGAAGCTGAAGCGGAACGGGCACGAGACTTCCATTGAGAATATGGTGCGATATGTCAATGATATTGCGGGAGTAAGGCTGATCTGTTCGTTCACATCGGATATTTACCGCCTCGCGGAGATGATTGGGAAACAAAGTGACCTGAAAGTTTTATCCATTAAGGATTATATTAAGAATCCGAAGGAAAGCGGTTATAAAAGTTATCACATGCTGGTGTCTGTGCCGATTTTTCTTTCGGACAGTGTGGTGGATACGAAGGTTGAGATCCAGATCCGGACCATAGCTATGGATTTCTGGGCAAGTCTGGAGCATAAAATCTACTATAAATTTGAAGGAAAGGCACCGGACTATATCAGTCAGGAATTACGGGAATGTGCGGATATGGTATCTGCACTGGATGATAAGATGCTTTCGCTGAATGAAGCAATCACCGCATTGGCTGGAGAACGCTATACTACCTGAAATGAATAAGAAATCTGCAGAGAGTTTTCCCGCAGAGTTATATATAGAAAGACATCCGACTAAAATACGGCCGGATGTCTTTTTGTGCTGCCATGCATACGTCTAAAAAGATCCGGAGACGCTTTTAAATCCCGGAAAACTTTACAAACACTTTACATACTCTCCGTTTTGGATTTTACATTATTCCTATATGATATCACCTGTAAAGAAAAAACAGGAATAACCAAATGGAGGAAAGTGGTAATTATGAAACTGAGAAAGTTATTAGCAATGACATTAGTAGTGGCAATGATCGGAGCTCTTGCAGCCGGATGTGGAAGCAAATCAGAAGAGACTGGAGCAGAAGGGGAAGGAGAACAGCAGACAGCAGAATGGGATGCTTCCAATGATATTACGGTAGTTTCCAGAGAAGACGGATCCGGTACAAGAGGAGCATTTATCGAACTTTTCGGAATCGAGCAGAAAGATGAAAACGGAAATAAGGTAGACCATACAACAGAGGATGCCAATATTACAAACAGTACAGAAGTTATGATGTCAACCGTAGCAGGCAATGAATATGCAATCGGATATGTTTCACTGGGATCTCTCGGAGACAGCGTGAAAGCGGTGAAGATCGACGGTGCGGAAGCAACAGAGGAAAACATCAAAGCCGGTACATACAAAGTATCAAGACCGTTTAACATTGCAACAAAAGATGAGATTTCAGACATCGCACAGGATTTCATCAATTTCATTCTGAGCGAAGAAGGACAGAAGGTTGTGTCTGAGAACGGATACATTTCACTTGATGATGTAAAACCATATGAATCAAACGGAGCAACCGGTAAAGTAGTTGTGGCAGGATCTTCTTCTGTAACACCGGTTATGGAGAAATTAAAAGAAGCATATCAGAAAGTAAATTCCGGAGCTGAAATTGAAATCAACCAGAGTGATTCTACAACCGGTATGACTTCCGCAATGAGCGGCATCTGCGACATCGGAATGGCATCCCGCGAACTGAAGGATGAAGAAGCACAGGAACTTACTTCTATCGTAATTGCGACAGACGGTATTGCAGTAATCGTAAATAATGACAGTCCGGTAGAGGAACTGACAAGTGATCAGGTGAAAGCAATCTTTACCGGTGAAACAGTTGCCTGGGATGAAATCGTTAAATAAATAATATGAGGTACTTCATATGAATGCATGGAAAGAAAAACTCATGCAGGGTGTGTTCTTTATTGCCGCCTGCACTTCGGTGCTGGCGGTAGCACTCATTTGTGTATTTTTATTCATAAATGGTGTCCCTGCAATGAAAGAAATAGGATTTGTAAAATTCCTGACAGGTACGGTATGGCGTCCGAATAATGACATATACGGAATTTTCCCGATGATCATGGGTAGCATTTACGTCACAGCCGGTGCAATCCTGATCGGTGTACCGATTGGAATTCTTACATCCGTGTTTATGGCAAAATATTGTCCGAAACAGATCTACCCGGTGCTTAAAGGCGCAACAGAACTTCTGGCAGGAATCCCTTCGGTCATTTATGGATTTTTTGGGCTTGTGGTCATGGTTCCGGCAATTCGGGAATTCGGGAAAACACTCAGACAGGCAGGAATTTTGCATAAGGGTGGAGACGGGAATTCGATCCTGACGGCATCTCTTCTGCTTGGAATGATGATTCTTCCGACGATTATCGGTGTGACGGAATCCAACATCCGCGCGGTTCCGTCACAGTATTATGAAGGCTCTCTGGCGCTGGGAGCAACACACGAACAGAGCATTTTCAAGGTTGTGCTTCCGGCTGCGAAATCCGGTGTGATTGCCGGTGTAGTTCTGGGAATCGGACGCGCAATCGGTGAGACGATGGCAGTAATCATGATAGCCGGAAACCAGGCGCGTCTTCCGGAAAGTATTTTCGAAGGAGTACGAACCATGACTGCAAATATCGTCCTGGAAATGGGATATGCGTCAGGACTTCACAGAGAAGCGCTGATTGCTACAGGCGTCGTGCTCTTTGTATTCATTCTGATCATTAACTTCAGTGTAGCGTTATTGAACAGGAGGGGTGAGAATGAGTAAAAAAAAGATCAAACAAAAATTGATTTCTTACAAGAATGCACCCGGCTCCGCAGTGCTCGCACTTCTGGTTCTGCTTAGCGCGTTCCTGACTTTTGCGGTACTGTTATTTCTGATCGCGTATATTTTGATTCATGGAATCCCTTATATTTCCGCAGATTTATTTGCGCTGGAATACAATTCGGATAATGTTTCCTTATTCCCGGCGCTGGTCAACACGGTTGCAATGACGCTGCTTTCGCTGATCATTGCGGTACCTTTGGGAATTTTCTCTGCCATTTTCCTTGTGGAATATGCAAAAAGAGGCAACCGGTTTATCGGAGTTATCCGTCTTACTACAGAGACCTTATCGGGAATTCCGTCAATCGTATACGGACTTTTCGGTATGCTGTTTTTTGTGACGACATTAAAATGGGGATTATCGCTGCTTGCCGGAGCATTTACCATGGCGATCATGATTCTTCCGCTTGTCATGCGTACGACGGAAGAGGCATTGAAATCTGTCCCGGATTCCTATAGAGAAGGAAGCTTCGGACTCGGAGCAGGAAAACTGCGTACGATTTTCCGAATCGTACTTCCAAGTGCGGTTCCCGGAATTCTTGCAGGTGTGATTCTGGCAATCGGACGTATCGTCGGTGAAACGGCAGCACTTATGTATACTTCAGGAACCGTTGCACAGATTCCGAAAAATGTATTGGGATCCGGACGTACGCTGGCGCTTCACATGTATGTGTTGGCAAATGAAGGACTCCATACGGATAAGGCATATGCAACGGCAGTGATTCTGCTGATTCTGGTTATCGGTATTAATATGTTATCCGGAGTGATTGCAAAAAAGATTACGAAAGGAAATGGAAATGGCGAAAATTAGTGTGAAGAATCTGGATTTATATTACAGTGATTTTAAAGCGCTGAAAAATGTAAATCTGGACATAGAAGAAAATAAAATCACAGCATTTATCGGGCCCAGCGGTTGTGGAAAATCTACTTTATTGAAATCTCTGAACCGAATGAATGATCTGGTGGAAGGCTGCCGCATTGAAGGAGAGATCCTTCTGGATGGCGAAGACATTTACGGGGATATCGATGTGAATCATTTGAGAAAGCGGGTCGGAATGGTATTCCAGAAACCGAATCCGTTCCCGATGAGCATCTATGATAATATAGCTTACGGACCGAGAACGCATGGAATCCGTTCCAAGGCAAAACTAGATGAAATTGTGGAAAAATCCCTTCGGGATGCGGCAATCTGGGAGGAGTGCAAGGACAGACTGAAAAAGAGTGCACTGGGAATGTCAGGCGGGCAGCAGCAGAGACTTTGCATTGCGAGAGCACTTGCAGTACAGCCGGAGGTCCTGCTGATGGATGAACCGACTTCGGCGTTGGATCCGATTTCAACATCGAAAATAGAAGACCTTGCGATGGAACTCAAAAAAGATTATACTATTGTCATGGTCACGCATAATATGCAGCAGGCGGTCCGCGTGTCCGACAATACGGCATTTTTCCTCCTGGGTGAAGTAATTGAATATAATGATACAGAGAAGTTGTTCTCAATTCCTGCTGACAAACGGACAGAAGATTATATTACAGGGAGGTTTGGTTAAAATGCGGAACAGATTTGACAGACAGCTTGAAATGCTGAACCAGATGCTGATACATATGGGAGAGCTTTGTGAGACAGCGATCGAAGAGGTTACCGGAGCACTGGAAGAGAATGATATGGGCCGTGCGAAAGCGGTGATCACAGCAGATGAGGAAATCGACCAGATGGAAAAAGACATTGAGAATCTTTGCCTGAAACTGCTTCTTCAGCAGCAGCCGGTTGCGAGAGATCTGCGGCAGATATCGGCGGCGCTCAAGATGATTACGGATATGGAGCGAATCGGAGATCAAACGGCAGATATTGCAGATATTGTTACTTCAGCGGAGTTTAATGGAGATGAAAACCTGAAAGATATCGGGCGTATGGCAGAAGCAACGATGAAGATGGTGAGAAACAGTGTATCCGCTTACGTGCAGAAAGATCTGGAACTGGCAAGGAAAGTCATGGATGCGGATGATGTGGTGGATGAACTGTTTGACAGAATCAAAAAAGAGCTTGTAGATACCATTGCGGAACAGAAAGGCTGCGGCGGTGATACAGCGATCGATTTGATCATGATCACGAAATATCTGGAGCGAATCGGTGACCATGCGACGAATATTGCAGAGTGGGTTGAATTTTCCATCACAGGTATTCATGCGGGAAATGTCCGTATCTGACATTGAATGAAAGCGGCATGTCTGGAAAAATGGATCTGGGAGCCTTTGATCTGTAAAGAAGGAGAAAACAAAATGATTTTTTGTGTGGAGGATGAGGCAAACATCCGTGATTTAGTAGTGTATACACTGGAAACTACAGGAATGGAAGCAAGAGGCTTCGAAGATGGTCCCGCTTTTTTTAAAGCTTTGGCAGAGAATCTGCCAGAGCTTGTTCTGCTTGATATCATGCTTCCAGGTGAGGATGGAATGTCCATTCTGAAAAAACTGAAAGCGGCGCCGGAAACAAGGCATATTCCGGTCATCATGCTGACTGCCAAAGGCGCAGAATATGATAAAGTGCTGGGACTGGATTCGGGAGCAGATGATTACGTAACCAAACCCTTCGGCATGATGGAGTTGGTGTCAAGAATCAAGGCAGTACTTCGAAGAAGCGGTGTGAAGACCGAAGAGGCGGAAGAACTTGTTGTCGGACAGATCCGGCTGAACAAGAAGAAACATGAGGTGTATGCCGCAGGAGTGGATGTGACGCTGACCTTGAAAGAATTTGAATTGCTTAGAATGCTCATGGAGAACCGGAATATCGTTCTCACAAGGGATCGCCTTCTGGAGGAGATCTGGGGATATGAATTTGGCGGTGAGACCCGGACCGTGGATGTCCATGTAAGAACTCTGCGCCAGAAGCTTGGAGAAGAAGGCGAACGGATTGAGACGGTACGCGGAGTCGGATATAGGATACGGGGAGAGAAAGATGAAAAATAAAATTCAGCGAAGTATGATCCTGATCGTGACGCTGGCACTGCTCTGTTCTTATAGTCTGATGACGATTGTTATCTATCGGCAGACACTTGGCATCATGGAAACGGAACTGGCGCAGGAGGCAGATTATATCCGGACAGCTATCCGTATTTCGGGCGAACAGTATATGAAGGATATGGATGAGGCGCGCAAGGAGACCCGCGTGACCTGGATTAGTGCAGAAGGCAAGGTCCTTTACGATTCGACAGGAGAACAGAACGCACTGGAGAATCACAGCAGCAGAAAAGAAATTAAAGAGGCAAAAAAGAGCGGAACCGGGCAGGACATCCGCCTGTCGGATACAGTCGGAAAGGAAATGCTGTATTATGCAGTGAGACTGGAAGACGGAACGATTCTGCGTGTGGCGAAGAATATGGACACAGTATGGCGGACGGCTCTTAAAGTTCTTCCGTATATGATCCTGATCGGGATCGCAATGGCTCTGATTTCCTGGTTTGTGACGAACGTACAAGTCGGACGTCTGATCCGGCCGATCAATACGCTGGATCTGGAAAAACCGTTGGAAAATGATGTATATGAAGAACTCTCGCCGCTTCTGGAGAGGATCGACAGGCAGAACAGGGAAAAGGAAAAGATGGAACAGATGCGAAGAGAATTCTCTGCCAATGTGTCGCATGAACTGAAGACACCGTTGACTTCAATCTCCGGATATGCGGAGATCATGATGGACGGTCTTGTACGTCAGGAGGATATGAGAGAGTTTTCGCGCCGGATCTATAATGAAGCCAGTCGTATGATCACATTGATCGGCGATATCATCCGGCTTTCCAAGCTCGATGAGGGAACAATTGAACTGGAAAAAGAAGATGTAGATCTGTATCGGCTGGTCCGTGATATTGTAAGCCGGCTTTCCGTACAGGCCGAGAAACAAAATGTGCGGATCGAGGTAGTGGGAGAGCATGTGACCTTCCACGGAATCCGCCAGGTTCTGGATGAGATGCTTTACAATATAATTGAAAATGCGGTTAAATATAATGTTCCGAACGGAAAAGTCAGTGTATGGGTCGGAAATACGCTGAATGGAAAAAAAGTGATCGTGAATGATACCGGAATCGGAATTCCGAAAGAACACCAGGACAGAATTTTCGAAAGGTTTTACCGGGTGGATAAGAGTCACTCACGGGAAACCGGCGGAACCGGGCTTGGACTTTCTATCGTGAAGCATGGAGCGCTCCTGCATGGGGCGGATATACATGTGGAGAGTGAAGTCGGAAAAGGAACCAGGATGGAGTTGATCTTCCATGAAGAACAAAACACGTCGGAATGTACATAATTCTATTCATAAATAAAGAAAATTCGTTTATTATTTTTGTTAATATGAATTGACTGAAAGCTAAATGAGTACTAGAATAGCCGTTAGATAAAGAAAAAATAAAGCATTAACTCGTAGGTAACTATTATGACATCATTGGCGATTGCAGAAATCTTATCAACTTGTGCCGCTTTTGTTCTTCTCGGAGGAGTTTCGTACTGGTATAAATATGGAAAGAAGAGAGATAAGGCAGAACGGAAGGAAATGAAAGAAAAGTTCGAAAAATCTGTTACTTTGCATAATCCGGCATATATTATTTATGAAAGATAACACAAAATAGTAAGAGGGGGCACGGCGATGAGAGCCGTGCCCCTCTTTGTTGCTATGCAAATGAGAAAATGATTTTGGAGTCGACAAAAAATTCACAAGAATATAAATTTTGTTTGCACTTTTTGATAAAGGCGTACATAATGTTATTACGGTGTTTGAAAATAAAAGGAATCGGATGGTGCTGAAGAAAGAAGAGAATAATGAGATGAGGATATTGATAAAAGGTGCAGGAGATCTGGCAACTGGGATTGCATATGAATTATGGGAAGCAGGACATGAGGTCGTGATGACGGAAATCCCGATTCCGCTTGCAGTTAGAAGGATGGTGTCATTTTCGCGTGCGGTATACGAAGGGGAAGCACAGGTTGAAAAGGCGAAAGCAGTTCTGGTCAGCAATCTGGAAGAGATCGACCTGGAAGTGGAGAATGGGAATATTCCTGTTCTTGTAGATAAAAAAGCTAAAATAATTGGTGAGTACCTTCCAGATGTGTTGGTGGATGCAATTATGGCAAAAAGAAATCTGGGCACTTCGATTCAGGATGCGCCTCTTGTGATTGGAATCGGTCCGGGATTCCATGCAGGAAAAGATTGTCATTATGTGATTGAGACTCTAAGAGGAGATGAGCTTGGAAGAATTATTACAGAAGGAACTGCGGCTCCGAATACAGGGATTCCCGGAGAAGTCGGAGGCTATACCCGGGAGAGACTAGTAAGTGCGTCGGCGGATGGGATCATGGAACCATTAGTACAGATTGGTGATCTGGTTCAGAAAGGGCAGATTGTCGCAAAGACTGGGGGAATATCGGTGACCGCAAAAATGTCGGGAATCGTAAGAGGAATGCTTCAGAAAGGAGTAGAAGTAAAGAAAGGACTCAAAATTGGTGATATCGATGCAAGACCTGACCGCAGGAACTGTTTCCTGATCTCAGATAAAGCCAGGATAATCGGAAAGAGCGTGTGCAGCATTGTAGAGACGAAAAAAATAAAAGAACATAAGAAGTAAAGGTCATCGGTCGTGTCAGATGACCTTTTTTCGCTACTATGTATACTTTCAAAATGTCCAGTGGTCTTGTTTTAGTACTGTAAAATGTCACAAAAATAACTTACTTGTCTAGAAAATAACTTTTCTTGAAATCTGGTTATACCTCTTATACAATAATATTTACAAACAGAATTATTAAAAAAATTGATAAAAGGGAGGAGAAAGAAAATGAATTTATTTTCACCGGCTGAAATAGCCAAAAACTATATCAATATCGGAAAAGGAAAAGTAAACACACCGATTCCGAAGATGCTTCTTATGGCCGTGATGGCCGGAACATTTATCGCGCTCGGAGGTGTGGGAGCAACGACGGCGGCAGTAGGCGTGGAACCTGCCTCGGTCGGAAAACTGATAGGAGCATGCATTTTCCCGGGAGGGCTTACGATGGTGCTTCTTGCGGGAAGTGAACTGTTTACCGGAAACTGTCTGCTTACGATCCCGCTCCTGGAGAAGGAGATCAATATATCCGGTATGCTGAAGAACTGGGTGGTTGTATATCTTGGTAATTTTATCGGAGGACTTCTTGTGGCAGCTGGCGTGGTGTTTTCTCACCAGATCAGTCTTTTCGATAACGGAATGGCGGTTTCAGTGCTCTCTACTGCAGCGGGAAAATGTACGTTAAGCTTTGGAGATGCATTTATCAGAGGAATTTTCTGTAATTTCCTGGTATGTCTTGCTGTATGGATTTCCTTTGCTGCAAAAGATGTGGCAGGCAAAATCATCGGTCTGTTTTTCCCAATCATGATCTTTGTGGTCTGTGGATTTGAGCATAGTGTGGCAAATATGTATTATATCGGAGCCGGTATTTTTGCCAAAGGAGTTCCGGCATATGCGGAAGCGGCAGCGGCGGCAGGCGTAAATCTGGATGTGATCACATGGGGGAATTTCCTGGGAACGAATCTGATTCCGGTTACGCTCGGCAACATTGTCGGCGGCGGTATCTGTGTCGGATGTGTTTACTGGTTTATTTATCTGAGAAATAATCAGAAATAGGAAGATGAAAGAGAAAGAAGGGAAGGAAATGAGTAAGATTTTTCTTGCTGATCCAAAAAGCTGTGACGTAAAAATCGGCAGGCTGTTGGAAAAATTTGAGACAAAAGTAAAAGTATATCCGCCGGGAACCTGTCCGCTGACCGTACAGCTTTCACTGCTTACGGCTTCAAAGAACCAGACTTGCGGAAAATGTGTTCCCTGCCGTGACGGGCTTCCGCAGCTCGAAACATTACTGAAGAGCATCCTGGAAGGTGATGCTACCATGGAGACGCTGGAGCATATGAGACGGCTGGCTACCATGATCCGGGATACGGCGGATTGTGCGATTGGCTATCAGTCAGCTATTGAAGTGCTGCAGGGACTGGATACATTTCGGGAAGAATATGAGAGCCATATTAAAGACCATGTCTGTCCCGGCGAGATGGGACAGAAGGTGCCGTGCATCAATCTTTGTCCGGCGCATGTGGATATCCCGGCATACATTGCGCTGATCGGGGAGGAAGACTATGCGGGGGCGATCAACATGATCCGTAAGGACAACCCGCTTCCGACGGCCTGTGCCATGATCTGCGAACATCCTTGTGAGCAGAGATGCCGGAGAAATCTGATTGACGATTCCATCAATATCCGCGGACTCAAGAAATATGCGGTGGATCAGATTGCGGCAGATAAAGTTGCGGTTCCGAAAGCGAATAAGTCAACCGGTAAAAAGGTGGCAGTCATCGGAGGCGGTCCTGCCGGTATGACTGCAGCATATTTCCTGGGACTTATGGGACATAAAGTGACGATCTTTGAACGCCAGAAAGCTCTGGGGGGAATGCTTCGGTATGGAATCCCAAATTACCGCTTCCCGAAAGACCGGCTGGATGAAGATATCCGTGCGATTTTGTCGGCAGGAGATATTGAAGTCAAGTACGAAGCAAAAATCGGAACCGAGATTCCGATTGAAGAAATACATAAAGAATACGATGCGATGTTCGTGGCGATCGGTGCACAGGCAGGGAAGCGTCTTCGCCTGGAAGGCAGCGATGCGGGAAATGTGGAATCCGCAGTGGAGATGCTGGATCGGATCGGGAATGGAAATATTCCGGATTATACCGGCAAAAATGTAGTGGTCATCGGTGGAGGAAATGTGGCGATGGATGCGGCGAGAAGTGCAGTGCGATGCAACGCCGAAGATGTGCGTATCGTTTACAGAAGACGTCAGGATGACATGACGGCGCTGGATACGGAAATTGAATCGGCTGTAATGGAAGGCATCGAGCTTTTGACGCTGAAATCTCCGAAGAGCATTGAAAAAGATGCCGAAGGAAACTGTTCGGCACTCATCGTGCAGCCGCAGATGATCGGACCGTATGACCGTGCGGGACGCCCGAGTCCGGTCGATGCGAAAAAAGATCCGGAGAGAATTCCGTGTGAAGTTATCCTGATCGCGGTAGGACAGGATATCGTGAGCCGTCCGTTTGAAGAATTCGGAATGGAGGCAGAACGCGGTGTATTTAAGGCCGGCCTGGATACGGCAGTGGAGAATCTTCCCGGAGTATTTGTCGGAGGAGACTGCGCAACCGGGCCTGCTACGGCAATCCGGGCTATAGCAGCCGGAAAAGTTGCGGCACATAATATTGATGAATACCTCGGTTATCATCATAAACTGAACTGTGAAGCCACAGTGCCAAGTCCAAAAGAAAACAATCGAATTCCGACCGGACGTGCCAACATTACTGAACGTCCGGCATATGAGAGAAAGCATGATTTTGAGCATGTGGAAAATCCGTATACCCATGAGGAGGCAATGCAGGAGGCCGGAAGATGTCTACGCTGCGATCACTTCGGATGCGGTGTACTGAAAGGGGGACGTGACGAATGATTAATCTGAAAATTGACGGAATTCAGGCAGAAGTGCAGGAAGGAACAACGATCCTTGAAGCAGCAAGATCCGTTGGAATCAGGATTCCTACACTGTGTTATCTGAAAGAAGTAAATGAGATCGGTTCCTGCCGTCTGTGTGTAGTAGAAGTGGAAGGTATGGATAAACTGCCGACCTCCTGCAATACACTTGTCAAAGAAGGCATGGTCGTTCAGACCATGAGCGAACGTGTGGTGGAGGCCCGGAAAATGGTACTCGATCTGCTGCTCTCCAATCACCACAGAGGATGTTTTTATTGCCCACAGAACGGAAGCTGTGAACTTCAGGATGTCTGCAACGAATATGGAATCGAGGAAACCTCTTATCTTGGAACAAGAAAGAAGATTGAACGTCCGGCTAAAGACAGCCATCCGTTCTTAAGCTACCAGCCGGAACTTTGTATCCACTGTCAGAGATGTGTAAATACCTGCGCAAAGATGACAGGCAGACATGCAATTACTTTGGGAAAGACAGGAATGTTCAATATCATCGAGGCTCCGTTCGGAGAAGACTGGGATATGACATTATGTGAATCCTGTGGAAACTGCGCTCAGGCATGCCCGACAGGAGCAATCACAGAGAAAAGAAAGAAAAAATACCGGACATGGGAGACGAAAAAGGTCCGTACAACCTGTCCGCACTGTGCGACAGGATGCCAGTTGGATCTGATCGTGAAGGATAACAGGATTGTTGATGTAGAGGGAGCGGACGGTCCATCCAATCACGGCCTGTTATGCGTAAAAGGAAGAAGTGCTTCTTTTGATTTTGTGGATTCTCCGGAACGGATCCGTTATCCGCTGATCAAGAATAAAGAGACGGGAGAATTTGAGCGTGCAACCTGGGATGAGGCACTTGACCTGGTTGCCGGAAAGTTTACCGAAATCAGAAATAATTACGGAGGTGAGGCACTGGCCGGTTTTGCCTGCTCACGTTCCACCAATGAAGACGTCTATATGCTTCAGAAAATGGTGAGAACCGCATTCCAGAGCAACAATACCGATAACTGTGCGCGTGTTTGACATGCTCCTACTGTTGCCGGGCTGGCAACCACATTAGGCTCAGGAGCCATGACAAATACGATTTACGATGTCACACACGAATCCGATGTGATCATGCTCGTTGGATCGAATCCGGAACATGCACATCCGGTCATCGGTATGCAGATCCGCCAGGCGGTGGAGAAAGGAACCAGGCTGATCGTAGCTGACCCGCGTGAGATCGATCTTGCAAAGAAGGCGGATATCCACCTGAAATTAAGACCGGGAACAAACGTTGCGTTTGCGAACGGAATGATGCATATTATTATTGAAGAAGGCCTGACGGATGAGACATTCATCAAAGAGAGGACCGAGAACTTTGAAGCAATGAAAGAAGCTGTGAAGGAATACACTCCGGAGCGTGTGGCAGAAATCTGCGGTATTGATCCGGATCTTCTGCGAGAGGCGGCAAGAATGTATGCAACGGCAGATCGCGCACCGATTCTTTACTGTCTGGGAGTTACAGAGCATCATACCGGTACAGAGGGCGTTATGTCACTCTCCAATCTTGCGATGATGGTCGGAAAGATCGGGCGTCCGGGATGCGGTGTAAATCCGATCCGCGGACAGAATAACGTACAGGGTGCCTGCGATATGGGCGCCGCTCCGAATCAGTTCCCGGGTTATCAGAATATCGTTGCACCGGGTATTGTGGAGAAGTTTGAGAAAGCATGGAATACGAAACTTAACCCGAACGTCGGAATCAAAGCGACCGACTGTTTCCCGAAGATGATCACGGGAGAGATCAAAGGACTCTTCATTTTCGGTGAAGATCCGGTCAGAACAGATCCGAATACCAGTCACGTGATCCATGCGCTGGAATCTCTGGATTTCTTTGTGGTGGATGAACTGTTCATGACGGAGACCGCAAAGCTTGCGGATGTAATTCTTCCGGGACGTTCTTATACGGAAAAAGAAGGAACATTTACCAATACAGAACGCCGTGTACAGCGTGTCAGAAAAGCTGTTGAGATTGCAGGCGAGACCAGACCGGATACCTGGATCTTTACGGAGATCATGAACCGTATGGGATATCCGCAGCCGCACCTGACACCGGCAGAGATCATGGACGAGATCTCTTCTGTTACCCCGTCATTTGGCGGTATCAGCCATGCACGTCTGGACAGCGAAGAAGTGGCGGGAAGAGGACTTCAGTGGCCATGCCCGAATCCGGAGCATCCTGGAACTCCGATTATGCATGTGGGTAAATTTGCGAGAGGTCTTGGATATTTCAGGCCGGCAGAATACAAACCATCCATGGAACTCCCGGATGAAACTTATCCGCTTGTACTGATGACCGGACGTATCTTGTACCATTACAATGCCTGCGCAATGACGGATAAAACAGAAGGAATAAATCAGATTGCCAGCGAATCTTTCATTGAAGTGAATAATGAAGACGCTAAGAAACTTGGTATTGCAGATGGCGAGATGGTAGCTGTTTCTTCCAGAAGAGGAAGAATCAAGGTGAAAGCGAGTGTATCAGGAAAGACCAGAGAAGGTGAGTGCTGGATGCCGTTCCACTACATCGAAGGCGGTGCGAACTGGCTGACGAATGATGCATTGGACGGAATTTCAAGCACACCGGAATATAAAGTCTGTGCCGTTAGAGTAGAAAAGTTATCTTGAAAGAAGATGAGACTCCCACCTTGCAGCAAGTACGCTGAGGCGTACTTGAAAGTATGATGAGACCGGTGCCTGTATGGTGCCGGTTTCCTTGCAAATAGTGCAGGATTTGACATGATAGGAAGGAAGACTTCATGCAAGTAATGAATCAATATGAACAGGGACCGTTAACAGAAAAGAGTGAGTGTCTGTATATAAGTCGGGAAGGAAAACGATATCAGGAAAATACGAGAATTTTACGAGAACAAAAAATAGATATTATCATCAATGAGAAGCTTATTCTTCATACGATGTGCACTCCACAGTATCTTACGGAAGCTGTCCTTGGAAGACTTCGAACAGAAGGAATCATAGAGAAGGTAGATGAAATAGAGAAGATTCATATAGGAAACGATGGGAAAATTGCAACGATTACCATGAAAAATGATGCATGGAATGAAAAGCAGTGTAAAAAGTTGTCCCCGGTTTCGCCTGTCAAGTGGAAAGAAGAATGGATTTTCCATTTGGCAGATATCCTTGCAGAAGGAATGACGCTTCACAACGAAACATGGGGAACACACAGCTGCTTTCTTGCAAAAGAGGGGGAAGTAATATTTGCCTGCGAAGATATCGGCCGTCATAATGCAATCGATAAAGTGGTTGGTTATGCTTTGTTACATGAAATAGATTTAAAAAAATGTATGCTGTATTCCAGTGGAAGAATGCCCTCAGATATGGCTGAAAAGGTGATACGCGCCGGGATACCCATAGCAGTTTGTAAGGCGGTTCCGACGGCAGAAGCAGTAGAATTGGCAAAGAAATATCGTCTTACCTTGATCTGTGCGGCAAGACCGGATCGGATTAGGGTGTATGTGTCGTAGTAATATCAGATGGGAGATGACTTCCGCCTCTTTAGGCGGTGAGTCTTGAATTTCTGCAAAAATGTATCTGCTCGGAGTCAGAATATGCTATACTTTCTAAAGAATGTGAAAAGATAAGGTGATAGAATATGGATGGATTACTGCTTGCAGGCGGAAAAAGCAGCCGCATGGGTGGGCGACATAAAGGAGATCTTCTCTATGGAAATGAGACATTTACCACCCGAATGATACATGAATTTTCAAAAGACGCAGATACAATCTGGATTTCCTACGGAGCAAAAGTCTATGGAACGTATGAGAATTGCCGGATTGTGAGGGATATTTATCCCGATTGCGGTCCAATTGGCGGAATACATGCCGGACTTACAGCGTGTGAGTCGGATGAAGTGATGGTTGCCGCGTGCGATATGCCATTTTTGAAAATCGAATTGTTTCGTTATCTGAAAACAAAGATGGACGAAGCGGGAAAACAGGAGCATATCATATATGACGGTGTCATGCCGGTACTGGAAAGAAGAATGCATCCGCTGGCAGCGATTTACCGGAAATGTGTTGCACAGGTGATGGAACGGCAGATTTTATCGGGAAATTATAAAATCAGAGATGCATTTGAAAAAATGCATATTTTATATGTAGATGTGACTGAGAATGAAAATTTTGCCAGGATGTTGCGGAATGTGAATACTATGGAAGAGTATAAAATGCTTTCTGTTATTGATGTTCAATGATATTATGAGCCAAGGGACAAAAGGTCATGCATTACAAAAGGAACGTCCCCGGTACTGATAAAAAAGCAAAATAATGATTAGGGGATGTTCCCCAATAATAAAATATGGTACAATATAAGTGTTCTTTGAGCGAAAGCATCTAAGTCGAAGAGATATGATGCCAAGCCGGGATGAATCTCTCATCCCCGGGGTCCGAATAGAAATGTGAAGGCCTTCCTTATTTGAAAAAAAGAACATGAAGTGGTCGTATTGCGCATAAACGGCAGTAGGAGGACTTTCATGTCTTTCTGCTGCCGTTTTTATCTTGAATTAATACTTTAAAAAGGAGAGGAAAATGGAAAGGTTACTGTTAGAACAGGCTGCAGAAATTCTGCTCAGTCATACGGAGAAAATCACTGCATGTGAGGAAATATCTCTGTGGGATGCCGTAGGAGGGGTGCTTGCCGAAGATATTTATGCGACAAGAAATCAGCCTCCGTTTTCTAGGTCACCCCTGGATGGATATGCAGTAAGAAGCGAGGATATCCGGGGAGCTTTGAGGGAAAGGCCGGTCAGGCTGCGTGTGATCGATGAAGTGGATGCCGGTCATGTGACGGAGAAAAAAGTGGAGCCGGGGTTGGCCGTTAGAATCATGACCGGTGCGCCGATTCCGGAAGGAGCCGACTGCATCATCGGGCAGGAAGATACAGATTACGGAGAAGATACGGTAGAAATCTATGCAGAGATCAAAGCATACCAGAATTACTGCTTTGAAGGGGAAGACTACAAAAAGGGAGCGAAGCTTCTGACAAAGGGAATGGTAATTGGTTCGATAGAAGCGGGAGTCCTGGCAAGTCTTGGGATGGAGAAGATATCAGTCTACAGAGCGCCGCGCGCGGCGGTGCTGACAACCGGAGATGAGCTCATGCTCCCCGGCGAAGAGCTTCTTCCGGGGAAAATATATGATTCGAATCTATATACTTGTGTCACGCGGCTGAAGTCTTGGGGAGTACAGGTTACTTATCAGGGAAGGGCAGAAGATGATGCAAAGATTGTCGCAGGGCACATCCGGAGAGCTGCCGAAAATGCAGATATCCTGATCACGACAGGAGGTGTATCGGTAGGAAAGAAAGACATCATGCATGAAGTGCTTCAGATTCTGGACTGTCAAAAGCTCTTCTGGGGAGTACAGATTAAGCCCGGAATGCCGACCCTTTGTGCACTCTATCAGGGAAAGCCGCTCATTTGTCTTTCGGGAAACCCGTATGGTGCGGCTGTAAATCTGGAGCTTTTAATCCGCCCGGTACTTGCAAAAATGTCCGGAAGATACGACCTTGCCATTAAGAGAATCATGGCAGTATGTGACAGTGAATTTTTGAAAATGAGCCATGTCACACGTTATGTCAGAGCGAGATGCGCGGATGGCCATGTGAAAATCGCAGATGGTTCAAATGATTCCGGAATTCTAAGCAGTATGTGTGGTTGTAACTGCCTGATTGAGATTCCGGCGGGAACTCCTAAGATAGAAAAAGGAGAGACGGTATGTGTGGTGATGTTGTAAAAAAAGAACCATTTGTCGCAGTAATCTGCGGTGTGAAAAATTCCGGAAAAACGACACTGATCACGCGGCTTGTGAGGCTTCTTTCGGAAAAAGGAATCCGAACGGCGGTTATTAAGCACGACGGACATGATTTTGAGTGTGATATACCCGGAACGGACAGCTACCGGATTCGCGAAGCCGGTGCGTATGGAACGGCGGTATTTTCAAAATATCGAAGTTTCGTATACAAAGAAGGCTGCAGGGAAACTCCTGAGGAAATGATTGCACAGTTTCCGAAAGCGGATCTTATTCTGATTGAGGGAATGAAGAACAGTACTTATCCGAAAATAGAAGTGATCCGCAGGGAGATATCAGGAGAGCCGGCTTCCAATCCTGAGGGAAGATTTCTGATCGTAAGCGATTGGGAGGACGGACATTTTAAAGAAGAAAAGATGACAGGACTGGATGAAATCGAGATAATATTAGGGATACTGCTGGAAAAAGCAGGATTAAATCGATAAAAAGTTGTCTGGGCAACATGATTTTATGTACGGTTTTGTTATACTGTTTTCGGGAAATGAGAACGTACAAGTAGATTTAGGAGATAAAAAAGATGAAACTAGTAAAAACAGAGGATGCTGTAGGACAGGTTCTGTGCCATGATATTACACAGATCATTAAAGGAGTCACGAAGGATGCCGTATTTCGGAAAGGGCATGTAGTGAAGGAAGAAGATATTCCGGTTCTTCTGTCTGTAGGAAAAGAGCATTTGTATATTTGGGAAAAGGAAGAAGGAATGCTGCATGAAAATGAAGCGGCAGAGATCCTTCGAAAAATCTGTCAGGGAAGTAATATGCACCCCTCAGATGTAAAAGAAGGAAAAATCGAACTGATTGCAGATATTGACGGAGTGCTGAAAATTGATGTGGAGAAGCTGAACCGGATCAATTCGCTTGGTGAGATTATGATTGCAAGCCGTCATGGAAATTTCCCAATCAAAAAGGGAGACAAGATTGCAGGAACCAGAGTGATTCCGCTTGTGATTCATGAGGACAAGATGAAGGCGGCGGAAGAGATCGGCGGTGACGAACCGATTTTTCAGGTCAGACCTTACGAGAAGAAAAAAGTCGGTATCGTGACCACGGGAAGCGAAGTCTTTAAAGGAAGAATTCAGGATACATTTACCCCGGTGATCCGGGAGAAAATCGCAGAATATGGAATTGAAGAAGCGGAACATATTCTGTGTGACGATGATCATGTGAAAATCACAGAAGCGATCATGGAAATGATTGCAAGAGGATGTAACATGGTGATCTGCACGGGCGGGATGAGTGTGGATCCGGATGACCGGACACCGCTTGCCATCAAGAATACGGGAGCCGAGATCGTGACATATGGAGCACCGGTGCTTCCGGGAGCCATGTTCATGTTGGCATATTATGATAGTGTAATTCCGGTAATGGGCCTTCCGGGCTGCGTGATGTATGCGAAACGGACCATTTTCGATCTGGTTCTTCCTAGAATTATGACCGGTGAAAAATTAAAAGTCAAAGATCTAAATCTACTTGGACAAGGAGGACTTTGCCTCTCATGTCCTGTATGTACGTTCCCAAATTGTGGATTTGGAAAGGCAATGTAGAAAATGAGAGCATTATTTGAGGCAATACAAGAGACAGATGTGAACAGGCTTCGAAGCGTTCTGACCGTTCTGGACGGAGAAAATATCGGAGAAAAGGCTTTATTAGTAGATGGAAATATCGTTTGGGAGAGCAGAGAAAATGGATTTTTCCGGGAATATAAGAAGGAAATCCAAGAACGGAATGAAACAGAAACTTTTCTTCTTGGAAGCCGTGAGATATTTTGTGATGTTCTGGGGCAGGAGAAGCAAATTGTCATCTGCGGAGGCGGTCATGTATCGATTCCTGTCATTACACTAGGTGTCATGATGGGATGTGAAGTGACGGTTTTGGAAGACAGACCGACTTTTGCTGACAATGCAAGACGCGCAGGGGCAACGAACGTGATATGTGAACCATTTGAACAAGGACTGGATAAAGTGGAAGGAAATTCAGACACTTATTTTGTAATCGTAACCCGCGGTCACAGATACGATCAGATTTGCCTTGAAAAGATTGCTCAGAAAGAACATGCCTATATTGGGATGATAGGAAGCAGACGCCGAACCACGATGGTGAAGCAGACGCTTGTAGAAAAAGGAATTGATAAAGAAGTATTAGACAAAGTATATACACCGATCGGCCTTGACATCGGAGCACAGACACCGGTGGAAATTGCAGTTGCGATCATGGCAGAGATTATCGAAGTGAAGAATAAAAAGAAACGAACCTGCGGATATACGAAAGAAATTGTGAAGGCGGTTCTGGATCGGGAGGATTATCCAGAAAAGAAAGTCATGGCAACGATTGTAAAGAGAAAAGGTTCTGCACCACAGGGAGTCGGAATCAAAATGTTGGTTCTTAGAGATGGGAAATGTATCGGTACGATAGGCGGAGGATGTATGGAGGCGAATGTCACACAGAAGGCACTTCTGATGGCGGCAGGAAAAGGCCCCGAAATCGCTCTTTGTAAGGTGGATATGACAGGCGCGGACGCAGAGGAAGAAGGGATGGTCTGCGGAGGCGTCGTGAGCGTACTTCTTGAATTGATATAGTTTTTGGCTGATAACCGAACGAATCAGAAAAAAGGAGGAAACTCAAGTGAAGGACGGTTTTGGAAGAGAAATCGATTATATGAGAATTTCCATCACAGACAGATGTAATCTGCGTTGCCGGTACTGCATGCCGGAAGGAATTTCCTGGGTCCCGATGGAAGAAATACTGACGTTTGAAGAAATAGAAGTCGTAGTCAAAGAAGCGGCAACACTGGGAATTAAAAAAATAAAAGTGACAGGCGGGGAACCGCTGGCAAGAATTGGATGTCCTACGCTTGTGGGAATGCTAAAGAAAGTTCCGGGGATTGAAAAGGTTACACTTACGACAAACGGAGTTTTCCTTTCAAAATACGCAGAACAACTGAAGGAAAAAGGATTGGATGCTGTAAATATCAGTCTTGATACTCTGGACGAAAAAAGATTTGAAGAGATTACCGGAAGGGATGAACTTAAGGCAGTGCTGGATGGAATTGAGACAGCACTGGAACTTCAGATTCCGGTGAAAATCAATTCGGTTCTTCAGAAAGGGCAGAACGAAAAGGAATGGCAGGCTTTAGCCGAACTTGCACATCATAAAAAGCTGGATGTCCGGTTTATCGAGATGATGCCAATCGGATATGGAAAAAAATTTGAGCCTGTTTATAATGAAGAGCTGCTGAAAAAAATGGAAGAAAAATACGGGGAATTAAAGCCCGATACCCGTGTACATGGAAACGGACCGGCAATCTATTATTCTGTTCCGGGATTTGAAGGAAGTATCGGATTTATCAGTGCAATTCATGGCAAATTCTGCAAGAGCTGCAATCGGATCCGCATGACATCAACGGGTGATATAAAAGCATGCCTGTGTTTTGATGAGAGCTTATCCATTAAAGAAGCACTCAGAGCAGGAGACATGGAAGAAGTAAATCATTTGCTGGTACTTGCGATTTCAAATAAACCGGTATCGCATCAGTTTGAACAGAAGGAAATGATTACGGAGCAGCGCGAAATGGCTTCGATAGGAGGATAATAAAATATGGGAGAGATAAAAGCAATCTGTATCAGCGAAAAGCGAGGAACGCAGAAGAAAGAAATACCGGAGGCGCAGATTTTGGAGGATTGGGGCATTGAAGGAGACGCCCACGGCGGTAAATGGCATCGCCAGATCAGCCTTCTTGCAGTGGAAAAGATTGAAGATTTCCGCGCAAGAGGAGCAGAAATAGATTATGGCGCATTTGGCGAAAATCTCATCGTAGAAGGGTATGATCTGCGGGCGCTTCCGGTGGGGACCAGATTTAAGATTGGCGAAGTCCTTCTGGAACTGACCCAGATTGGAAAAGAGTGTCACAGTCATTGCGAGATTTATAAAAAAATGGGTGACTGCATCATGCCGAGAGAAGGTGTATTTACAAAGGTGCTTCACGGAGGATATATTCAAAAAGGTGATAAGATCGAAATGATTCCGCCGGAGCAGGAAAGGCCATTTACAGTGGCTGTGATTACCTTAAGTGATAAAGGCTTTGCCGGAGAAAGGGAAGATAAAAGCGGGCCGCTCATCTGCAAAATGTTAAAAGAAGCCGGATACGATGTGGTGGAGACGATTCTCCTTCCGGATGAAAGAGTGGGACTTGAGCGTCAGATGAAGCGCCTTGCCGATCAGAGGCAGGTGAGCCTGATTCTTACGACAGGCGGAACCGGATTTTCTCCGAGGGACATCACGCCGGAGGCAACGATTGCGGTATGTGACCGGATGGCACGAGGAATTGCCGAAGCAATCCGCGGATATTCCATGACGATCACCAGACGGGCTATGCTCAGTAGAGCAGAATCGGGAATACGAAAGGGCACACTGATTGTGAATCTGCCGGGAAGCCCGAAAGCAGTCAAAGAATCTCTTGAATTCATTTTACCGGAGCTCTCTCACGGACTTGGAATCCTGAGAGGAAGCGAAGGTGAGTGCGCAAGACAATAAAATATAAGTAACTGTTCAGAGCCAACCTCGAAAACACTTCGTGTTTCCTCAGTGTGGCGTATCCGCCAAATAGATTTGTACAAAAAAGTGCTCACGAATGCAAGCATTCATCACCCTTTTTTGACAAATCTGCTTGGCTCTGAACAGTTACAAATATAAAAGGAAAAAGAAGGAAGAACAAAATTATGAAAATGAGAGAAATTGGAAAGAGACTGGCAGCTGCAGCAATGATTCTTGCTATGTTAGCGGGACTTGCAGCATGCGGAGCTAAAACAGAGTCAGAGCCTGAAACTGCGAACACAGAGGAGCAGGAGACAGATCAGGAAGAGGAAACAAAAGAGCCGGTAGAAATTCAGGTGTTTATCGCAGCCAGCTTAAATACCGTTATGACAGATCTGGCAGCGCAGTATAATGAAGAGCATCCGGAAGTGAAGATTACATTTAATGCAGACAGTTCAGGAACCCTGCTTACACAGATTGAAGAAGGATATGAATGTGATATTTTCTTCTCCGCAGCACAGAAACAGATGGATCAGCTCGAAGCCGATGGCTTTGTAGTAGATGGAACCAGAAAAAATGTTGTAAATAACCAGGTAGTTGTCGTTACATTAAAGGACAGTGGTACAGAAGTTACAGGTCTTGAGACTTTGAATAAAGCAAAGAGCATTGCACTTGCAGGCGGAAGCGTTCCGGTAGGAAAATATACTCGTCAGGCACTTGTAAATCTTGGAATTCTGAATAAGGTTGATGATGTATCCGCTATTACCACTGAAGAAATTATCCAGGCACTCGGCGGAGTGGAAATCAGTGAACAGGCTAATGTAAGTAAAGTTCTCATCGCTGTTGCAGAAGGTGCATGTGAAGTTGGAACAACCTACTACTCAGATACTTATGGATATGAAGATAAATTAGACATTCTTGAAAAAGTAAGCTATGATCTGACAGGAAATGTAATCTATCCAGTCTGCCAGGTTGAAAATAAAGAAGCAGATGATGCCGAGAAGCAGGCGGCAGCTGATTTCCTCGCATTTATCACATCGGATGAGGCAAAACAGGTATTTGACAGCTACTATTTTGACACAAATGTAGAGTAAAAGGAGCAGATGCATGGGAGAAATAGGAAAAATACTTACATCTCTGGATTTCAGCCCATTATTCATTTCGCTGAAGACCGGAGTGGCGGCGACAATCCTTTCCTTTTTTCTTGGAATCTATGCAGCGCGAAAATGTATGTATACAAAAGCGGGAGTGAAAGCGGTTCTGGACGGGATCCTTACACTCCCTCTCGTGCTTCCGCCAACCGTTGCAGGATTCATTTTATTATTGATTTTCAGTACCAGAAGACCGGTGGGAGAATATCTCTATACGACATTTGACATTAAAATTGTACAGTCCTGGACAGGATGTGTGATCGCAGCAACCGTGATTGCATTTCCGCTCATGTACCGGAATGCCAGAGCAGCATTTGAACAGGTAGACGTAAACTTAATCTATGCAGCGCGGACGCTTGGAATGTCGGAACGGAAGATTTTCTGGAAAGTTGTCGTACCGGCGGCAGGTCCCGGAGTGGCAGCAGGAACGGTACTTACCTTTGCAAGAGCTATGGGGGAGTACGGTGCAACCTCCATGCTTGCGGGAAATATCCCCGGAAAGACCGGAACCATTTCCCAGAAAATCGCTATGGTTATTCAGGATGGGGACTTCCTGACAGCAGGTGTATGGGTCGTAATTGTGATGGTGATCGCATTTGCAATCGTCGTACTCATGAATCTGGTATCCGGCAAGAAGATGAAGAACATCAGGCACTGGTAAGAAAAGGCAGTAATAAGAAACTGATAACAAATCAGGAGGAAAAGGATGGCTATCGATATTAAAATCAAAAAAGAATTCGGAAGATTCTGCCTGGATGTGAGTATGCAAAGCAAGGGCAAACGGATCGGAATCCTTGGTGCATCCGGCTGCGGAAAAAGCCTGACCTTAAAAAGCATTGCCGGAATCGAGCGCCCGGACGAAGGATATGTAAACATAAACGGTCGGATTCTACTTGACATCAATCAAAAAATTGACTTAAAACCACAACAAAGAAGAGTAGGATATCTCTTTCAGAATTATGCACTGTTCCCGACTATGACGGTGGAAGAAAATATAGCAGCAGGTCTTACCGGTAAAAAAGCAGAAAAAATGGAAAAAGTGCACCGGATGATGGAACGTTTCCAGATACAGGGACTGGAAAAACACCTTCCCGGACAGCTTTCCGGAGGACAGCAGCAAAGAGTTGCACTTGCAAGAATCATGGTATACGAACCGGATGTCATCCTTCTGGATGAACCATTCTCGGCTCTCGATGCCCACCTTCGGGACCGGATGCTCAGAGAACTACTGGAACTACTGGAAGATTACGATGGAACAGCAATACTCGTATCCCATAGCCGTGATGAAATCTACAGCTTCAGCGAAGAAATTCTGATCATGGAAAACGGAAAAGGAATCTGCATGGATAAGACAAAAGAACTCTTCGATAACCCACAGTGGGAAGCCGCAGCAAGACTCACCGGATGCAAGAATATCGTTAAGATATCTGAAGCAAGTGACGGTAAATACGATATCCTTGAATGGGGAATCACACTAAAAGGAGATATTCCTGCTCAGGCAAAATCTATTGGAATCAGAGCCCACGATTTTATTCCAATCTGGAATGGCACTATGGAAAATGTAATTCCAGTCGAACAATGGAACATGGTAGAGTGCCCATTTGAACGAAAATATTTCATAAAATCCAAAGCAGGAAATGAGGACATCTGCTGGTTCGTCCAGCGGAATCTGTATGATAAAATCGATGAAAAAGGAATGCCGAAAGCGCTTGTAGTACCGCATGAGAAAGTACTGGTACTTAAATAGGGGACGCTGCATCCGTCACGAGCAGAGCCCATTGGTGGGTTTGTTTACATTTTAATTAATCTTTTTTCCCAATAAGAACATAGAATATTTACGACGAAATATCAAATGATACTCTGCTCAAAATCATATTTCTATGATATGATGATACTTTAGGATTTCGGGAGCGTGAAACGCGAAGAAATCCGTAAGCATCATGGGGTCAAAGGCTTTTGATCCCAACATCATATGATGTAACAAAAGGGGAAAAGGAGGTAATACATATGATAGTAAATCGTATTTGCGGAATGTGTCAGGGAGGGTGTCAGGTAAATGTCACCATTGAATATGGCAAGATTGTTCGTGTAGAACCAGATAAAGCATCACCTAAGGGACGTCTTTGCGTCCGGGGAGCACTTACCCCGGAACTCTTGTACAGCCCGGATCGTCTTACATATCCACTTATCCGGAATGGGGAAAAAGGAGAAGGAAAATTCCGTCGTGCCACATGGGAAGAAGCAATTGAATATGCGGCTCAATTAATCCGCGAAACAGCTGAAAAATATGGAAAAAAATCGCTGGCGTCTTATCTTGGCCGAGGGGTTCTTGGAATGCCGATCGGTCGTATTCTAAATAATGGAACAAAGCCATGTCTTATGAAACGTCTTGGTTCACCAAATGATTTCAACGTGGCTTCTATCTGCAACATGGCTTCCAGCATGGTCACACCAATGACAACCGTGGGAATCGGTACTCGTATGATGGTACAGGATATTCCAAATAGTGATTACATCTTCGCGTGGGGGAAGAATTCCACTACAGATGACGGTCCACAGATGGCACTAAAGGCAATCAAAGCGGCAAAAGAACGAGGTGCAAAACTGATTGTTATAGATCCGCGTGAAACAGGAATCGGAGAACTTGCGGATCTCTGGGTTCCGGTTGTCCCAGGTGCTGACGGTGCGCTGGCTCTGGCAATGTTAAAACTCATCATTAATTCGGGACGTTATGATAAAGAATTTGTACGCGATTACACGCGCGGTTTTGAAGAATTCAAACAATATCTGGACACTTTGACAATCGAACAGCTTTCTACATGGTGTGGTGTCTCTCTTGATATGATTAACGAATTGACCGATATCTTCTGCTCAACAGAAAAAATATCACTGGTTTCTTATACTGGTCTGGAATATCAGCTCAGCGGAATCCAGAATAACCGTGCTATTTTTACATTATGGGCGATCACGGGCAAGCTGGACGTAGAAGGAGGTATTTATTTTAACTGTAAAGGACTTCCTACTTTTAAACCAAAAGAACTTCCGGAAGAAGAACTGGTCGGCACCCGCGAATTCCCAATGTTCTACAAATTTATGGGAAGTGGACAGTTTGCACGTTTTCCGAAAGCAGTGCTGGAAGATGATCCTTATCCGATTAGAGCGTTGATTCTTGCCGGTGGTTCCCCTGCGCTTACGTTCCCGGACAGCAAGAAATGGAGGGAAGTATATAAGAAACTGGATTGTCTGATCGTATTAGACCGATATCCAACCGAAGATTCCCGCTATGCTGACGTAATCTTCCCGGCATGTACGTTGTTTGAAACCTATAAACCATATGTAGATGAAAATGGAACGATTCAGTTAATGGAACCGGCCATATCTCCGGTAGGAGAAAGCTGTAATGACTGTATCATTCTCGGACGGCTTGCAAAAGCACTTGGTGTGGGTGATGATTATCCATCCAATGTCGAAGAATTGAAGAAGTGGCTTTGCGAAGAAATGCCGCCGTATGCCGGTGATTTTGGATCTGGAAAAAAACAGCCTCCTCGTATTTATAAAAAATATGTAACAGGCGGACTTCGTGCAGACGGACAGCCAGGTTTCCCGACTCCATCAGGAAAATTTGAAATCTGTTCCACTCTTTTAGAAGAAAACGGATTTACACCATATCCGGAATACACCGATATACGTTCTATTCCGGAAATGAATGATCCGGCATTTCCATTCATAATGACAACAGGTGCGAGAAGTATTCATAGAATGGGCGTATTTGGCGCAAACCTTCCGGGTGTTGCTAAAGTAGAACCTTATCCATATATGGATCTTTCACCAGAAGATGCAAAAGAACTGGGAATTGATGATGGAGACTGGGCACAAGTGACAACTCCATTTGGTACAGGAACATTCAAAACCAGACTGGCGGGCATGACGCGTCATTGTATTCACATTCCCCATGGCGGCGGAAGTGCATATATGCCAGAAGCATGGAAAATAGGAAATGTAAATGAACTGACAAGCCTGGATTACAATGATCCAATTACAGGATTCCCGACTATGAAATCGGTTCCATGCCGCATCGAAAAAATAGTGAGATAGGGGACGCTGCATTTGTCACGACCAGCGCCCATTGGCATATTTTGCCATAAATGGTATTGTATATTAAAAAAACTTGGGGTTCCCGCTTTGATGAATTTAGAAATTATTAAAGTGGAAATCCCAAGTTTATGTTTTATTCAGATTTCATAAGTTCAGCAATAATCTTACTGATCAATGTTAAAAAATAATCCGGGGTATTTTCTGCCAGATTATCAAAGTATTCTTTGGGTATCCCTTTCAATAAGTTTTGCTCCGTTATCTTTTACAATACGATTTTTCACTGCACTTTCATTCTGGTTATTTGTCATAGGTTCTCCTTTCTGCAGAAACCATAATCGGAACGAATGCAGCTTGCTGTGAAAATTCTGCAATAGAAGAATTCAGAAATTTCTATAATGTATTATAACAATCGTGGAAAAAAACAGCAATGTAACTTCGCAAAGGATTATAGAGTCTGCAATTAGTAAATAGTTTAATAAAGTTGAATGATTTGCCGAACGGCGTTGAAAATATAGAGCTGCAATCGATATTTTCAGGCAAAACGAGTATAGCATACTACAGATTGTTAAACAAATGAAAAAAGTGTGAATTTCGTTCTATAGTCTATGCTATAATACAAACGATAGGGGAGAGAATATTATGGACAAAAAAGACATAGAAATTCAAAAAGAAATTTTCCAAAGCATTCTATTTCGGAATCTGGAAAGAGAGCGTGCCGAGAAAACGATTCGCAGTCTGAATGGAAAGCTGTGCCAATATACGAAAAATGAAATGATCATCCAAGAAGAACAGGAGCTTCATGAAATCGGAATCCTGATATCAGGTGAACTGTGCAAGGTCCAATACTATCCTGATGGAACAGAGCAGATGGTCCAGAAACTGCTCCCTTCTTATGTAGTAGGGCTGGAAATTGCAATCAGTCAGAAAAAAACAAGTCCGTATTCAGTCTATGCTGTGGAAGAGGCATCTATTTTCTGGTTCCCTGTAAAATATCTGGAGCAGGAAGGATATCTCCCGGAAAGCGATCGGATTTTCCTATACCAGCAGACGGTACAGTTTCTGGCAAATGAAGACATCCGAAAGTACAGAAAGATCGAAATCCTATCCGCAAAAAGTGCAAGAGGAAGGATTGAAAAATATTTGAAGATCCAGATGATCCGATATAAAAGCAATGAATTTGATATCGATTTTAACAGAGAACAGATGGCAAGCTACTTAGGGCTTAATAGGAGCGTGCTGTCACACGAACTGAAAATGATGGAAAAAGAAGGGATTCTCACGGTGAGAAAGAATCATTTTGTGATACATGAAAAGGAGAAGTAGAATGCGTTATGTAATACCTGATTATTATAAAGAATTTTATTGCACAGCAGATCAGTGTGAGGATACCTGCTGTGCCGGTTGGCAGATTGTGATCGACAGGAAATCGTTAAGAAAATACGGTCAGGTGAAGGGGAGGTTCCGCAAAAGAATGTTCGCTTCCGTGGATTTTATGCAGGAAACTTTTCGGCAGGATAAAGAAAAAAGATGTGCGTTTCTAAATGAAAATAATCTCTGTGATCTGTATTCAAATCTCGGAAAAGAGAGCCTTTGCAAAACTTGCAGACTTTATCCGCGACATGTGGAAGAGTTTGAAAACATTCGGGAAATTACACTTTCCGTATCCTGTCCGGAAGTGGCAAAAATGCTGATGAACCGAAAAGAACCGGTTCGATTTCTTACTTATGAAAAAGAAGGGGAAGAAGAATACGAGGATTTTGATCCGTTTTTGTATTCTATTCTGGCAGATGCAAGGGAGAAAATGCTGGAAATTCTTCAGAACAGAAGCATTTCTCTAGCTGTAAGAATCGGTCTCATTATGGGAATGGCGCATGATCTGCAGGTTCGGATCAATCATGAGGAAATGTTTTCTTGTGAAGAAGTGATCAAACGGTACCAGACGGAAAAAACGCGCAAATTCGTGGAAGAGAAATATGAATATTTTATGGCATATGAGAATCGGTTGGAGCAGTATTACTATGCCCATAAGATATTTCGGAAGCTGTACGAATTGGAACTTTTGCGGGAGGATTGGGATACGGTTCTTATGGAAACCGAGGAAATCTTATATGCAGACGGTGCAGAAAAATACAGAGAACTGACAGAGCAGTTTGCAAAATGGCAGAAAAATGAGATGCCGGATATGGACATTCAACTGGAACAGCTTATGGTCTATTTCCTTTTTACTTATTTCTGTGGTGCCGTCTATGATGAAAAGATTTATGCAAAAGCGCGGATGGCGATGGAGAGTGTGTTCCTCATTAAGGAACTTTTTAAGGCACGCTGGGTGAGAAATGGATATATGCTGGATTTGGATGAACTGACAGAGCTGGTCTATCGGTATTCCAGAGAAGTGGAGCATTCGGATGAAAATTTGAAGAAGATTCTCTAGGTAAGGTATTGATTGTGATGCTGCGTAATATGTAACATAGGCAGTGTTAGGAGGTACCAGTTCGGCCATGAAGCTCGACCCGACTGCTGAAGCAACTAAGGCTCTTGCTCATGGCTGAACTGTTACTATTTAATTCTATTATTGCGCCGTAATCTCACTGAGATACCGGTAAACGGTTGCTGTTGAACAGGAGAACTTTTTCGCGACAAAGGAAATCGCTCCTTTGAGTTTGAAAAGGCCTTGTTCATTTAATTTGCTGACAATTTCTTTCCTTTCGAGCTGATTCAATCGGTCTACAGGCGTTGTAAGCGCAGCTGTACAATCTTCGAATATTTTCTGCATCAAAGAATTGATGTCCATCGGGAAGCTTTCCGTGATCTGAACGGATTCTTCCGGTGCCTCTGTCTGAGATACGGATAAGGTTTTCTGGAAAACAGGTGTATTTCCACGGAAGGAGGCCGGATGAATCACGGAAAGAAGCTTTTCGTGAAGGTCGTTATATCGGCTGTCATCAAAATTAATGCATAACATTCCAATCGGAATACCAGATTCATCTTTAATGAACATGGTAGAAGAGCGTAGAATATGTCCGTTTTCGGCAATGCCTTTATAATTAGCCAGATAATCTCTGGATTCATAGAGCCTGGAAGAGAGCATTTGAAGTGCGGCATTGGTAAGTGGACTGCCTACGGAGCGCCCGCTGATGTGTCCGTTAGCAATTGCAATGATCGATTTGCTTTCACTGGAAAGGTCCTGAAGAACTACTTCATAATCTGATCCAAGGGCCTGACCGAGAAATTCAACCAGTATCTTGTATGGTTCTAAAATACTTGATGTCATAAATAAAATTCCCTCGCTTTGATATAAAATATCTTAAAAGTATTATCGCATGCAAATCATTATTTTTCAATGCTGAAAAAAACTATTGTGAAAATAAGAAAAAGTTGACATTAAATAAATATAGTGATAAATTATTCTTATAATAATAAATTAGCCGAATGAAAGGCGCATAAACAGGAGGAATTAAGCAATGAAAACTATTTTAAACACAAACAAGGCACCGCTTGCAATCGGACCATATTCTCAGGGAATCAATACAGGAAACCTTCTTTTTCTTTCAGGCCAGCTTCCAATCTGCCCGGGAAAAGGAGATATTGCAGCAACGGATATCGAAGGGCAGACCAGACAGTCTCTGGAAAATGTAAAAGCAATTCTCGAGTCTGCAGGATGCACCATGGATGACGTTGTAAAGACAACGGTATATTTGAATGATATTGCCGATTTTGCGAAAATGAACGGCGTATATGCAGAATTTTTCAATGAAGGAAACTATCCTGCAAGATCCGCATTTCAGGTAGCTGCTCTTCCGAAGGCTGCACTTGTAGAAATCGAAGTAGTTGCTCTGAAAGCAGAATAAAAGTGATTACGGGCGAAGCTTTAAATCTCACCAGAAAACTGGTTCGGATCAAGAGTACGAACCCTGGTGTCGGTGAGAAGAATGTAGAAGAATTTATCAAAGAGTATTTATCAGTTCCGGGAATCAGGATTACGGAAAATGAAGTGTTTGATGGACGAAGGAATCTTATCGCAGAGATTACCTCATATCAATTCGATAAAGAAGCGCCTGCGCTGGTTCTGATCTGTCATATGGATACCGTAGTGGTCGGGAAAGAGTGGACCAGAGATCCATTTGGAGCAGATACAGAAGGGGAACGGATTTATGGACGCGGTTCCTGTGATATGAAATCGGGACTGGCCTGTGCTCTTTCGGTTTTTAAAGAAACAGCCAGAAGGTGCGAATCAGGTGAATGCAGGCTTAAACGGCCGCTCCGCCTGATCTGCACGGTAGATGAAGAAGGCGATATGAACGGTGTAGAATGCGTCGTCAGATGGAATCAGGTCAGAAAAGAGGACTGGGTGATGGATCTGGAGCCAACGGACGGACAGATTCAGATGTCACACAAAGGAAGATTCTGGTTGGAACTGAGTGCGCATGGTATCACGGCACATGCCAGTAAGCCGGAACAAGGAGCGGATGCGATTGCCGCGATGGCGGAATGCATCAGCGACATGAGAAATTCTTTTGCACAGCTTCCGGTTCATGAAGAACTGGGAAGGACAACAGTGACCTTCGGACAGATCCAGGGAGGATATCAGCCTTATGTAGTGCCGGATGAGTGTAAATTGTGGGTGGATTGCCGACTGACACCGCCTACGACAGATACCAAAGTTCTGGAAATTACAGATCGGGCGATTGCATATGCCCAAAATGCTGTGCCCGGAGTAAAATTTGAATACCGGATTACCGGAAATCGTCCATACATAGAGAAAAATGATGAATCCGGGTTTTTGAAGGAACTGAAGAAGGCAGTGCAGGAAGTTACGGGAGAAAAGCCGTCTGTAAGACCATTTCCCGGATATACAGATACTGCTGTCATAGCCGGAAAACTTGGGAATAGAAACTGTCTGTCCTATGGTCCCGGAAATCTGAAGTATGCACACAAACCTGATGAATTCGTAGAAATCGCGGATATTGAGCGATGCGAACAGGTTCTTAGACAATTGATTGTACAACTTAAAGAAGAGACGTAGCTTTTAGGTGCTGCGTCTCTTCTTTTTGGGACCATTGTATCATATTAGGTCTCTATGGTTCCACTTCCCGGAGGACCGATCCGGTTTTCATTCCGCCACTGTCTTGGCGAGATTCCGTAAATATTTTTAAATGCGCGTGAAAAATGCAGCTGATTCGGATACCCGACCACATTTCCGATATCATTGATATTAAGCTGCGTCAGCTTCAAAAGCTCGGTTGCCTTCTGCATCCGGTAACTCATCAGAAATTCCTGAGGCGATTTCCCGATCGTGTCACGGAAAATTTTACCGAAATAACTCCGGTTCAGACCGCAGAATCCTGCGATATCTTCTACAGAGATATCATTCTGGAAATTCTGTTCAATAAAAGAGAGTGCCTCTTTTACATAAAAATCCCGCAGGCGTCCATCCTGCTTCAGTCTCATCGTGGCAGTAGAACGGGTAAAATAGTCCAGAAACAAATACAGATGTCCAATCAGATGAAACGGAGATTTGTCTGAGTTCTGCGCAATATACAGCATTTCCGCCATCATATTCTGCCGCAGTTCTTTGGACTTGGCATGATAGATTGGAGCGTCACGGGTAAGCCCGGCAATTTCTACCATTTCATGAACTTTGAGCCCGTCAAATTCCAGCCAGGTATATTCCCAGGGGAGTTCTTTGTCAGCAACATAAGTGGAAATCTGGCCGGGAAACAACATGAAACCCTGTCCGCTTTTAATTGGATAAGTCTGAGTCACCCCTTTTGAATTGTCTGCCAAAAGAAGTCCTGTTCCGGAAATGACGTAGTGAAAGAGAAAATGATTTCTTGCGGCAGGACCAAAAGAATGGGATGGAGTACACTGTTCCCAGCCGTACTGATAGAGTCCGAGATCAACAAAATTTTCATTTGGAAAGACAGAAAAAAGTAAATCACTCATAGGATAATCCCCCTTAATTATATGATGCACGGATTTCTCCGCACTTTATACCAAAATGCTAGATGAATTTAATTATATCACATAAAGGCATTATTTTGGTATAAAAATTCAAAAACAAGGCTATTTATGACAGCATTTTGATAAGTTATAATAGCATTACAAACAACAGCGCGCGGATGTTATGAGAGAGAGGAGCAAAATGAGAGATGCGAAGAAAAGGAAAAGCATTAGTTAGCGTAGGTTTAAGTGTGACCATGGTTGCGGCGATGATGCTGACAGCCTGCGGAAACAAAGAGAACAGCGGAAAGATTGAAATCAATCTGGTGCAGTACAAGCCGGAAGCAGTCGATGCGTTTGAAACGATTGAGCAAAGATTTAATGAAACGCATGATGATATTCATCTTACCATTGAGTCTCCAAGTGATGCAATGACAATTTTAAAGACAAGATTTATAAGAGAAGACAATCCGGATATTATCGGAATCGGAGGAGATGTGAATTTTTCTTCATTTGTCGATTCTGATATGCTGATGGATATTTCCGATTTTGACGGGCTTGACGATATCAAACAGGCATATAAGGATATTGACAAAGCACTTGAGTATGTGCCGGAGGAAGGAATTTACGCGGTGCCGTATGTGGCAAATGCAGCCGGAATCCTGTATAACAGAGAAATGTTTGAGGAACATGGATGGGAAATTCCTGAGACCTGGGATGAATTTATCGCACTTTGTGATGAAATCCAGTCTGAAGGTATCCTTCCGCTTTATTTCGGATTCAAAGATACCTGGACAACACTGGCACCGTGGAATGCGATGGCAGTAGGACTTGTAGATGCAGATGTGTGCAGACAGGTCAATAAAGGGGCAACTACATTTACCGAAGAATACCGGGAAGTAGCTGAAAAGATGCTTCAGCTTCTGCCATATGGACCGGACGATCCGTTTGCATATGATTACAATGGAGCATGTACTGCTTTTGCAAATGGAGAATCAGCGATGTACACCATCGGAAGCTATGCGGTTCCGCAGATCAAATCTGTAAACCCGGATATGGATATCGATTCTTTCGTATTCCCGGTAAATGACAATGAAGAAGACAATGTGCTGAATTCAGGTATCGACCTTCAGTTCTGTGTGATGGAAGACTGTGAAAATAAAGAAGCAGCTTATGAAGTTTTAAGATTCCTTCTGGAAGATGAAAGCATTCAGGAATATCTTGATAACCAGAATGCGGTACCTTGTAAAGAAGGTGATTTCGAACTTCCGTCTATGCTGGATGGTATGAAATCCTATATTGCTGACGGAAGAATGGCTGATTACCAGGATCATTACTATCCTGCAGAAATGTCTGTGGATGCGCAGATCCAGACTTTCCTTATGAAGCAGGATGTGGATGCATTCCTTGCAAAATTTGACAAAGACTGGGTACGTTACAACAGAGATATTATCCGGAAAGTTGAAGCATATGAAGCGGAACATCCGGACGAAAACTAGAAAAGGGGGAACCGGAATATGGATAAAAAAGGAATGACAGGACGGAAACGTACGTTTCTCGCAATCACAATCCCGATCATGTTATTATTCTTCTGTTTTAATACTTTACCGTTGATTCAGGGTGTTATTTACAGTTTTACAAACTTTAAAGGATATGGAAGCTTCGACTGGGTCGGACTTCGTAACTATATCGATCTGTTCCAGGATTCCCGTGTGGGAAACTCTTACCTGTTTACATTTAAGCTTGCAATTACAGCAACTATCGTGGTAAATGTGATCAGTCTTATGCTGGCAATGGGACTGAACAGTAAGATCAAATTCAAAAGCGCACTTCGCGGTGCATACTTTGTACCAAATATTCTTGGTGCATTGGTTGTTGGTTACATCTTTAACTATTTCTTTACATATATTCTTCCGGCATTCGGCAAGATGATCGGAAGCGGAACGCTTGGTTCCAGTATGCTGTCCAATGAGAAGCTGGCATGGGTTGCGGTTGTAATTGTATGTGCATGGCAGTCCATTGCGATGAACACGATTATTTATATTTCCGGTCTGCAGACAGTGCCGGAGGATGTATACGAGGCCGGTTCCATCGACGGAGCGACAGGATGGAAGAAATTCAAGAATCTGACCTTCCCTCTGATCCTTCCGTTCTTTACTATCAACATGGTGCTCTGTGTGAAGAACTTCCTGATGGTGTTCGATCAGATCATGGCATTGACGAAAGGCGGCCCTGCACAGAGTACAGAATCCATCTCCTACCTCATTTACCAGAATGGTATGGGCGGCGGACAATTTGGATTTCAGAGTGCCAACGCGGTAATCTTCTTTATAGTAATCGTTGGAATTTCCGTATTCCAGCTTGGAGTATTAGGTAAGAAGGAGGAGCAGTTATAATGAAGAAAAAAGTAAATCAAAAAGTAAACTGGCCGGTTACGATTTTGCTGATCCTGGGGCTGATTACAGTTGCATTTCCGCTTTATATGACAATTGTGATCGCATTCAAACAGCCGTCAGAAATGACGAACAGTATCAGCGGAATCCTTTCTCTTCCTAAGAGCTGGAGTCTCTCCAACTTCGCAGAAGCCATGAGAGTCACCGATTTCTGGCATTCTTTATTTAACAGTATCCTGATCACTGTACTGACGGTTGTGATCTCCATTGTGATCCACTCCCTCATCGGATACGCGATTGGTAGAAATAAAGGACACAGCAAATTTTATAATTTTGCATATCTCTACATCGTCAGCGGTATGTTCGTACCCTTCGCAATCCTGATGATGCCTCTGGTAAAACAGACTGCGCGTCTCGGGCTTGCGAACTGGGTTGGCGTGATCATCCTTTATGTGGTATTCTATATGCCGATGAACGTACTTCTTTATTCCGGCTATCTGGTAAATATTCCGATGGCACTGGAAGAAGCCGCTTATGTGGACGGCGCGACAACATGGCAGACTTATTGGAAAATCATTTTCCCGATCATGAAGCCAATGCATGCGACTGTTGCAGTTCTGACCGCACTCGGAACATGGAATGACGTTATGACTCCGCTTGTCATTATGTCAGGTTCCGGTATGACAACCCTCCCACTGGCACAGATGACATTCCAGACGCAGTTCGGAACCAATTTTAATCTGGCATTTGCGTCCTACTTGCTGGCACTTCTGCCAATTCTGATTTTCTATCTGATCTGTCAGAAACAAATACTAAATGGTGTAGTAAATGGGGCTGTAAAATAAGAATCAAATGTATATAATATAAGGTGAAAGTAAGGGTCAAAATTAATTTTGGCCCTTGCGCTGTAACAACAAAAATATGGCAATTACAAATGGAGAGACAGCATGAGCATTATTTTTGAAGAGAAGACAAGAATATTTACATTAGACACAAAAGAAACGACATACCAAATGCAGGTAGATGCATACGGATATCTCCTTCATCTTTATTATGGAAGGAAAGCAAAAGGATGTATGGATTACCTTATTACTTGCGCTGACAGAGGCTTTTCGGGAAATCCGTATGAGGCGGGTGAGGATCGTACCTATTCGATGGATGCGCTCCCGCAGGAGTATCCCTGCAGAGGAACGGGCGATTATCGGAGTACGGCATTGATTGTCCGTGACGGCGCGGGAATCACGGGAAGTGATCTTAAGTTTCGTGGATATGAAATAAAAGATGGAAAATACAGTCTTCCGGGGCTCCCGGCAGTCTATGCTTCGGAGAAGGAAGCCGAAACTTTGGAAATTGATCTTGTGGATCCGGTAAACGGATTGGAAGTGACTTTATTATATGGTGTTCTTCCGGAGGAGAATATCATTACCAGAAGTGTCATAGTCAAAAATGCGGGGAAACATAAGCTTTATCTGGAAAAAGTGCAGTCTGCCTGTCTTGACTTTGTAGGAGGAAGATATGATGTAATCAGCTTCTATGGGCGCCATGTGATGGAACGAAATTTCCAGAGAAGCGAAGTGCTGCATGCAAATACAGTGATCGGAAGCCGCAGAGGCACATCCAGCCATCAGTACAGTCCGGTAGTCATTCTTGCAGGACACGAGACAACCGAATCACATGGAAGCTGCTATGCGATGAACTTTGTTTACAGTGGTGAATTTAAGGCGGAAGTTGAGAAAGATCAGTATAATCAGACGAGAATGCTGATGGGGCTTCAGGATGAAGCATTCTGTTATCCGCTCGACGTGGGTGAAAGTTTCTTCGCACCGGAAGTAATCCTTACTTATACGGATCAGGGACTGAACCGTCTTTCTCAGAATCAGCACGCATGTATCCGGAAACATATTTGCAGGGGAAAATATAAGAATCAAGTGCGGCCGGTGCTTCTGAACAGCTGGGAAGCCTCTTATTTTGATATTACAGGCGAATCTCTCTGCCGGCTTGCCAGACATGCCAAAGAAGCCGGAATCGAAATGCTGGTCATGGATGACGGATGGTTCGGCAAACGGAACGATGACAACAGTGGTCTGGGAGATTGGTATGTCAACGAAAAGAAACTGGGAATGCCATTAAGTGAACTGATTCAGAAAGTCAATGCAGAAGGCTTGAAATTCGGAATCTGGGTGGAACCGGAGATGATAAGTGAAGACAGTGATCTGTACCGCGAGCATCCGGATTGGGCTTTTGCGATACCAGGCAGAAAGCCTGTTCGAAGCAGAAATCAGCTTGTACTTGATTTTTCACGTAGGGACGTGGTAAATTATATCTATGATAAAATCTGTGAGGTACTTGATCAGGGAAATATAGAATATCTGAAATGGGATTACAACCGTAGTATTGCAGAGGTCTACTCGGCAGCGGCAGGTGAGCAGGGAAGAGTCCTCTATGATTATATACTTGGACTTTATGATTTCCTGGAGCGTCTTGTGAACCGCTATCCGGATATGCTGATTGAAGGATGCAGCGGAGGAGGCGGCAGGTTTGATGCGGGGATGTTATATTATACACCGCAGATCTGGTGCAGTGATAATACCGATGCGGCAGACCGGATTCGGATTCAATATGGAACTTCATTCGGGTTCCCGGTTTCAGCGGTGGGTTCTCATGTATCTGCAGTTCCGAACCATCAGACAGGCAGAACGATGCCGATGAATACAAGAGGCGTTGTGGCAATGGCCGGAACCTTTGGATATGAGCTTGATCTGGGCAAACTCGGCAGTGAAGAAAAAGAAGAAATCCGCAGACAGATTCAGGATTATCATAGATATGCAGATCTGATTCAGAACGGAACCTATTTCCGCCTGACCAATCCCTTTGAAGATGAGACGGGAGCATGGGAGTTTGTCTCAGAGGATCGAAGTGAAGTCCTGTTAAATATCGTGATGCTGGAGATGCATGGAAATATGACTGCTTCTTATGTCAGACTTCAGGGGCTGGACGAAGATGCCATGTATAGGAATCAGACTACAGGTGCGCTTTATAGCGGGGCGGCACTGATGGATGCAGGCATTCCGATTCTTGCAAGTATGAGTGAGTACCAGGCGATGCAGATTTATCTGGTGAGAAACTGATAGAGAAAGGACGTTAATTTTATGGCTAATGCAGATGCAGTGTTTCAGAAAAGGATGGATAAACACCACGATGAATTAAAATGGCTCTATATGGAGTTGTATCATAATGGGGATATGTTTGCAGAATTATGTTCTCAGATGTATGAATATTATTCTAATCGGCGTGATTCTCTGAAAGAGAGAGACTTGATCAGGGAAGAGAATCCGGGATGGTTTAAGAAAAATGATATGCTGGGAATGATGATGTATATCGATAATTTTGCAGGCAATCTGAAAGGTGTGCAGGAGAAGCTTTCCTATCTGGAATCATGTAATGTAAACTGTATTCATCTGATGCCGTTCCTGGATTCTCCGAAAGGAAAATCTGACGGAGGATATGCGGTTGCCGATTTCCGCAAGGTGAAGCCCGAGCTTGGAACCATGGCGGATCTGGCGGATCTGGCGGAGGATTGTCATAAGAGAGAGATGAATCTCTGCATGGACTTTGTAATGAATCACACTTCCGAAGATCATGAATGGGCAGTAAAGGCAAAGAACGGCGACGGAGAATATATGAGCCGTTATTTCTTCTATAACAATTATGATATTCCGAGAGAATTTGAAAAAACGGTACCGCAGGTGTTTCCGACAACTGCACCAGGCAATTTCACTTGGGTGCCGGAAGCAGGACATTTTGTAATGACGACATTTTATCCGTATCAGTGGGATCTGAATTACCAGAATCCGCGGGTGTTTAACGAAATGATGTATAATTTCCTGTTCTTCGCAAATCAGGGAATGGACATTATCCGAATCGATGCGGTTCCTTATATCTGGAAACAGCTCGGAACCCAGTGCAGAAATCTGCCGCAGGTACATACCATCGTCCGTATGATGCGCATAATCGGTGAGATCGTCTGCCCGAGTGTGGCACTTCTCGGAGAAGTAGTTATGGAACCGGAGAAGGTAGTTCCGTACTTTGGTACGGTAGAAAAGCCGGAATGCCATATGCTTTACAACGTAACAACCATGGCGACCACATGGAACAGTGTGGCAACCAAGGATACACGCCTGCTGAAGCAGCAGCTTGATATCGTGAACAGCCTTCCGAGAGAATATACCTTCCTGAATTATCTCCGTTGTCATGATGATATCGGGTGGGGACTTGATTTCGGCACGCTGAGATCATGGGGAATGAAGGAAGTGGATCACAAACGGTTCCTGAATGATTATTTCACAGGTAAATTTGAGGGAAGTCCGAGTCGCGGAGAACTCTACAACGATGATCCTGTCACACAGGATGCAAGATTCTGCGGAACGACAGCGTCCATGTGCGGAGTAGAAAGTGCTGGATTTGAACAGAATGACCAGAAAATGGAAGAAGCCATCCGTATGGATCTGATGCTTCATGCCTATATGCTTTCCCAGTCCGGTATCCCGATGCTGTACAGCGGAGATGAAATCGGACAGGTCAATGATTATACTTATAAGAAAGATTCGGATAAATGCGTAGACAGCCGCTATATTCACCGCGGTGCGTTCCGGTGGGATTTGACAGAAAACTGCCAGAATCCGGATACTGTCCAGGGAAAAATCTTCCGGGCATTGTCGAAACTGGAACAGATTCGTAAAAACGAAGCGATTTTCGATGCTTCCGCCAATGTATATACTTACGACGTTCATGATACCGCGATTCTTGGCATCATGCGTGAAAAAGATGGTGAGAAATTCTACAGCTTCTACAATTTCAGTAACCAGGAAAGAACTGCATGGATGTACGAAGAAGGGGAATATGAGAACCTGATGACCGGAGAAAAAACAGAGCTCAAAGATATCAGGATTCCGGCACATGACTTTATCTGGGCGATGACTGCGAAGGATAAAGATGAGATGGAAGAAGATGTGGCAGAAGAATCTTCGGAAACAGTGACTGCGCCGTTAGAAGAAAAAAAAGAACCTGTGAAGCCGGTTTCAGTTCCGAACAAGAACAAAAAGATCAGAAATGTAAGTAAAAGAAGAGCGGCAAAAAAACATAATAAAGTATAGTAATGTCTAAATGAACAGCCAGTCTGCAAACTTGCCGGCAGATTGGCTGTTTTTTGATTGCTGCAATCTAATGACTATAAAATTGACACATCCATCTTCATTATTTACCTATCAGCATCAAAAGAAATTAAGTAAAATATAATTGAAAATTATGTGGATATGAATATCTGGGCTGTACCTATGTCGGTACGTTGGAAAAAGGGGACAATTTTGGTATTCGGGTTATGGATGGCGACAATCTTTCAAAGATGTTGAAACCATATGAAGAAATGGGAATGCTGTCCGACGAAGTGAAAGCTGATTTGAAACAATTTTACAGAGAACATAGAAGATAGATAGAGTGCGAAGGGAAGCGTTACTTTATTATGAAAATTGTAATATTACACGGACAAAGTCATAAAGGAAGCACGTACATGGTGGCGAGAGAATTGGCAGACAAGGTCGGCGGCGAGATTGATGAGTTCTTTTTGCCGCGAAATTTCAATAAGCACTGCACGGGGTGTTTTACCTGTTTTCAGACAGAATTATCGAAATGTCCGCATTACAAAGAACTGGAGCCGTTAGAAAAGGCAGTTCTCAGCGCGGATCTCATTATCCTGGCAAGTCCGGTTTATGTATACCATGCTTCCGGTCAGATGATGAGTTTCCTGGATCATTTCGGAACCTGGTGGATGATTCACAGACCAAGGCCGGAAATGAGCAGAAAGCAGGCGGTTGCAATCAGCACGGCTGCCGGAGGCGGAATGAAAAGTACGGTAAAGGATATGGCGGACAGTCTTGAAATGTGGGGAATCTCAAAAGTGTACCGTCTGGGAATCGGTGTTCAGGCAGCGAGACCGGATGAAATTCCGGACGGGATTAAGAAGAGTATCCATAGGAAAACGGATAAGATGGCTGGGCAGATTCGGGAAAATGCAGGAAAACAGGGATGCAACAGGCGCGCAAAAATGTGGTTCTATTTGATGCGCATGGCTCATAAGCATTTTGCGCCGATGGAACCGGATTACGGATATTGGGAAGAACGGGGCTGGCACGGAAAGAAGCGGCCCTGGAAATAAAAGATCAAGTCAGCGGGAGGATGGAACTGGACCGAAAAGTATATCGGTGTGAAAACAGCAGTTTGTATTAAAACGGTAATAATTGTGTAAAATGATTTACAGAAACGTAAAAATAGTATAGCAGGTATTGCTAATTCGGAAGTTGATTGGTAAAATAACAGAGAAAACGATATCACAGAAAAGAGACATTAGAAATGAGGTAAAGAATGAACAGTCTGAATGAATGCAATGATAAGAAGATTCCGGGAAGCATTATTCCGGACCTGTTTTTGTCCTTTTTTAAAATAGGCTTATTCACTTTTGGCGGCGGTCTTGCGATGCTTGCACTGATCGAGGAACAGTGTGTAGAAAAGAAGCATTGGATTACGCACGATGAAATGATGTATGTGACAATCATAGCAGAATCAACACCCGGACCGATTGCAATAAACTGTGCAACCTTTGTGGGATATCAGCAGGCGGGACTATCAGGAGCCCTTGCCGCAACAGTCGGAGTCGTTTTCCCTTCATTTTTCATCATTTATCTGATATCTATGTTTCTGAACCAGTTTTTGGAAATCAAAATTATCGCAAATGCATTCAAAGGAATCAAGGCTGCAGTCGGAATCATCATTCTGGATGCGGCAGTCATGATGATACGCAAGATGAATAAAGACAGGATCACGCAGGGAATCATGCTCGTGTCGTTTGCGGCCATGTTTCTGATCCAGATATTCTCCTGGAACTTTTCTTCTATCAGCCTGATGATTATTGCAGCAATTTTCAGTCTTGCGCTTTATCAGATCAATGTGATACGCCATGGAAAGGAGAAAAGAGAAAAATGATTTATCTTGAGCTTTTCCTGGCATTCTTGAAAGTGGGATGTTTTTCTTTCGGAGGTGCATATGGTGCGATTTCTCTGATACGTGACGTTGTTCTGACGCATGGCTGGCTCAGTGAAGAAACGCTGACCTATATGATTGCCGTCAGCGAAAGCACGCCTGGTCCGATCATGGTGAATCTTGCGACCTATATCGGCCTCAGCCAGGCTGGTATATCGGGAGCAGTTTTGGCAACATTTGCAGTCGTTCTCCCTGCATTTGTGATTATTCTGCTGTTTGTAGCTGCCTTAAAGAGAGTATGGAATCATGGCTGTGTACAAGCCGTCATCGGAGGCCTGAAGCCCTGCGTCATCGGAATCATCCTCGCAACAGGAGTAACCATGATCCTGGGAAACTGCATCCGGTTGGAGGAAAATGTGACGGCAGACATACGTTCTGTCATCGTCACGGTCATTCTCGGAGCTGTTCTTTTTATCTTTAAATATCTGTTGAAGAAAAAGATTTCTCCAATGTGGATCATTCTATGTTCTGCGATCCTGGGAATCATAATATGGGGAATCAGGTGACCGCGTCAGCCAGTCACCCGTCCCGTCAGTCAATATACCGGAACAACCAGGTGTCTCACAAGACCGTGGAAAACGCCGGCACTTAATGGCAGCAGCCGCATAAGCGGCGCCCTGGCATTTAGTACCGCGGCGTTTTCCCCCGAGCGAAAGCGGGTCTTGTGAGACACCTGGTTGTGGATAATTTTCGATACAATCCCATTTCCCCATTCCCATTCCCCCAAAAAAGTGATACAGTATAAGAAAAAGAATTGTAAATGTTTTCTCAAGGAGGAAGAAATAATGGCAAAGAATATTTTCGAGCCTATGATGGCAAAATTGAAAGCAGATCCGAAAAAGATCGTATTTACCGAAGGAACCGATGAAAGAATTCTGGAAGCATCTTCTCGCTTACTTCAGGACGGTTTCCTTACACCTGTTCTGGTTGGAAAAGTTGAAGAAGTAAAAGCCGCTGCTGAAAAATTCGGATTTGATATCACCGGAGCAGAGATCGTTGATCCGGATAACTTTGATAAATTCGATGAGATGGTTGAACTGTTCTGCGAACTTCGTAAGAAAAAAGGCGTGACACCGGAGCAGGCAAAAGAAGTATTAAGCCATGCAAACTATTTCGGAACCATGCTGGTTAAGATGGGACTTGCTGATTCTCTTCTTGGAGGAGCAACCTACTCTACAGCTGATACCGTTCGTCCGGCTCTTCAGGTTATCAAGACAAAACCGGGCAACAAGATCGTTTCTTCATGCTTCATTCTTGCGCGTCCGACAGCAGACGGAGAGAATGAGATACTTGCAATGGGAGACTGCGCGATCAACCTGAAACCGACCGAAGATGATCTGGTTGAGATCGCCGGAGAGACCGCTGCATGCAGTAAATTATTCGGCATCGATCCGAAGGTTGCATTCTTAAGCTACTCTACACTCGGATCCGGAAAGGGAGAAGATGTAGACAAGATGCGCAATGCTACCGCAAAAGCAAAAGAACAGTTCCCGGATCTTGCAATCGACGGAGAATTACAGTTCGACGCTGCTGTTTCACCACGTGTAGCCCAGACAAAATGCCCGGACAGCAAAGTGGCAGGACATGCAAACGTATTTATTTTCCCGGATATCAATGCAGGAAATATCGGATACAAGATTGCGCAGCGCCTCGGCGGATTTGATGCATACGGACCGATCCTTCTCGGACTGAATGCCCCGATCAATGACCTGTCCCGCGGATGTAACGCAGACGAAGTTTACGTAATGGCCATCCTGACAGCCGCACTTGCTTAATTTTCAAAAGTACGCGAATCGAGCTCTCTTTCTGATGAGGAAAGGGAGCTTTTCTTCTACTGGGATTCCGAACAATGGTATTCTACTCTGTTATTATATTTTCTAATAGTGATAGCGTAACACAGATGAACATGTTAAAATATAAACAAAGATTCTCTGAAATACAAGTCTAGAAAAGAGGTAGAAAATGAGTAAAGAGTCATTATTACTGCAGCCATTAAAAGTAGGAAATCTGACATTAAAGAACCGTATCATGTTCCCGCCGCTTACTACCGGATATGAAGAGCGGGACGGATCGATCGGGGAGCGGAGTTTTCATTTTTATGAAAGACTGGCAAAAGGGGGAGCTTCTTATGTCGTGATCGGAGATGTAGCTCCGGTCAATACTGCATCGCCGACGCCGAAGCTGTTTGATGACCGTCAGATTCCGGCATTCAGAAAACTGGCAGATGCAATGCACGTATATGATTGTAAGCTTGCATTGCAGCTATTCCATCCGGAATACGATGTGCCGGGTGTAGGAAAGATGATCCAGGGTTCCATGATGGCAATGAAAGAGGCTGAAGCTGCCAAAGCACAGGGGGACATGGAGGCTTTCGGAGTTAAGATGAAGGAAGCGGGACAGCTCCGCAATGATGCCTATGCGAAACTGCACCATGACATGCAGCATTTTGTTTCGGAAGCAACTGTAGAACAGTTGGAAGAGATCAAGAAATCCATCGCAGCATCCGCAAGAAGAGCGGCTGAGGCCGGAGTGGATGCGATCGAGGTTCACGGAGACCGCCTGCTGGGTTCCTTGTGCTCAACCGTTCTGAATCACAGAACTGATGAATATGGAGGAGCATTTGAGAACCGTATCCGCTATGCATTGGAAGTGGTTGCGGCAATCAAAGAAGCGGCGCCGTCTCTGATGGTGGAATATAAGCTCCCGTTCATTACGATCAACGCGGATGGAAGCGACCGTGGAAAAGGCGGACTTTATGAATCGGAAGGTATTGAATTTGCAAGAAGACTGGAAGCAGCAGGAGTGGATATGATCCAGGTCGCTCAGGCAAACCATACCGGAAATATGGGCGATACCATTCCTTCTATGGGAACCGTTCCATATAACTGGACTCTTCCGATTGCAAAGAAGGTAAAAGAAGTGGTATCGATTCCGGTTGCAACGGTAGGACGAGTGGTGAATGTGAAAAATGGAGAGGAGATTCTTGCAAATGGCGAAGCAGATATGATCAGCTACGGAAGATCCCTGCTCTGTGATCCGGATATTGCGATTAAGATTGAGAAGGATGAACCGATCCGTGAATGCCTGAACTGTAATAAGGGATGCGTAGATGCAATCCAGAATCGCCGTTATATTTCCTGTGTACTTAATGCGGAAAATGGAGACGAGGCAACCATTTTCATTAAACCTGCAGAAGAGAAGAAGCATGTTGTGATTGTCGGAGCAGGTATTGCCGGACTGGAAGCGGCACGTGTGGCAGCAGTTCGCGGACATCAGGTAGACGTTTATGAGAAAGCGGATCATATCGGAGGCCAGATCCATCTTGCAGCGGTACCGCCGAGAAAGAGCGAGATCCTTCGTTCCGTTGATTATTTTGAGAGAATTTTGCCGGAACTTGGGGTAACGATCCATCTGAATACAGAATGCAGCAAAGAGATTATGAATGGTGCAGATGCTGTGATCGTGGCAGTCGGTGCACATGATTTCATCCTTCCGGTGCCGGGAGCAGACAGTGAAAACGTCGTATCTTCGTGGGATGTTTTGAGTGGAAAAGCAGAAGTCAAAGGCCACTGTGCTATCATCGGCGGCGGTCTTGTCGGAACGGAGACTGCAGAATATGTACTGGAGAAAGGCTGTCAGGTATCGGTGATTGAAATGCTGGATCAGATTGCAAATGGAGAATCATCCACCATTCTTCCGATTATCATGAAAGATTTTGCACAGCATGATGTAAAACAGTATGTCAATACAAAAGTCAACCGTATCGTCAACGAAGGAAAGACGATTCTTGCTACGGATACAAAGGAAGGGAAAGAAATCTCCATAAACTGCGATACGATCATTATGGCAGTGGGATCCAAGAAAAATGAGTTGGATACAGAAGGTGTTACTGTACCGGTTTATTATGTAGGAGATTGTTCCGGAGATAGAACGGCAAGCATTGCAGAAGCAGTTCGTGCGGGATATGCGGTTGCAAATGAAATTTAACGGGAAGATTAGGGGGCGACATTACAATCGCCCCTAATTGTGTAAAAATAATAAAAAATACATCCTATGCTATATATTTTTCAATACCCGCTCTGCATTCTTATAACAGATTGCATCGATTTCACCGGAAGTAAAGCCCGCCTTCTCGAGAGACGGAAGAAGAAGCGGCATATCCTGACATCCGGCAAGTTCCATTTCACAGCTCATTCCGTCGAAATCACTTCCAAGAGCAGCAATATCAATGCCTCCTACATTTACAATGTGGCGCAGATGCTCAGCAATCACTTCGGCGCTGCAGATCCCGCTATCCTGCAGAAATGTACCATAGAAATTCACACCCACCAGTCCCTGACGTTCTCCGATCATTCGGATCATCCGGTCGGTCAGATTCCGGGAATGTCCGCAGAGAGCGCGGCAGCAGGAGTGACTGGCAACAAACGGCTTATTAGTATTCTGATACACATCTTCAAAACCGGCATCGGAAAGATGCGATACATCGATCAACATACCGAGCCGTTCCATTTCTCCAATCACCTCCAGACCGAAAGGCTTCAGACCGGTTCCGCTTTGGGAAGACATGTTATGAGGAAATCCCAGTTCATTTTCATAGTTCCACGTCAGGGTGATCAGGCGGATTCCTTCCTCGTAAAGCGTGTACAGACGGCTCATGTCATTTTCCAGAATACCGCCTTCTTCTACTGTGAGAAAACAGGAAAGCTTTCCGGCGGATTTGTTGCGCAGATAATCATCAAAAGAAAAGGCGCAGGATACCTCAGCGTGTCTGTCGGCGCTACTTTTTAGAAGACGGATCATCTGTAATGCATCTGTGTAATGGCTTTCACTTATCGGAGTCTGCTTCCGGTTGAGAAAGCAGGCGAAGAACTGGGCCAGAGCACCGGCCTTGTGCAGTCTGGAAAGATCAATGTGTCCGCGGTTTTCCCACGGGGTTTCATCCGGAAGCGTGTCTTCCTGCGTGTAGAGACGATAGAGTGTATCACAGTGGAGGTCAATGTAGTTCATGATCAAATCCTTCTTTCTATTCAGAATAAATGTCCATATACTGTATTTAGTATACTTTATGAAGAATGGCTTGTAAAATGAAATTGCAATATATAGTGCGAAACTGGTATAATACGGTTAGATACCGATCAGGAAAACGGAAAGAGGAATAAGGAATGCTGTATGTGTAGAGGATTTTGGAAAATAATTCCAAAACTTCGTCACAATGTCACGTTGACAATCGAAAGCGTGGTTTAATATAATAAAATAAACAAGGGCGTTTTCTGATAGGGAAAGAGCGCCCTTTTTTCAATATCAGAGAGTTTAGTATTATCAAAATGCAGTCTGTTTTTCAGTATGGAGGAATACATAATTATGAGAAATTATACAAGAAAAGATATTCTGCGTCTGGTGGAAGAAGAAGATGTCGGATTTATCCGTCTGCAGTTTACTGACATTTACGGTACATTGAAAAATGTGGCGATCACTACAGGACAGCTTGAAAGAGCATTGAATAATGAATGCATGTTTGACGGATCTTCAATTGAAGGATTTTCGCGGATCGAAGAATCAGACATGTATCTTCGGCCGGACCTGAATACATTTACCATTTTCCCATGGCGGCCGCAGCAGGGAAAAGTGGCAAGATTTATCTGTGATATCTACCGTCCGGACGGAACAGCGTACGAGAGCGACCCACGCCAGGTTCTGGAAAATGTAATTCGGGAAACCGAAGAAATGGGATATCAGTTTGTAGTCGGACCTGAATTTGAATTTTTCCTTTTCCATCAGGATGATGATGGAACACCGACGACAACAACGCATGAGAAGGCGGGATATTTTGATCTTGGGCCACTCGATCTGGGAGAAAATGCGAGAAGGGATATGGTGCTCACACTGGAGGATATGGGAATAGAGATTGAGGCATCCCATCATGAAATGGCACCGGCGCAGCATGAGATCGATCTGAAATACGAGGAAGCGCTTGAAACTGCGGATAATATGGTTACGTTCCGGATGGTTGTGAAAACAATTGCCAAACGTCACGGATTACATGCGACCTTTATGCCAAAACCGAAATACGGAATCAATGGTTCCGGAATGCACCTGAATATGTCACTTTCCAGAGATGGAGAGAATATTTTCTCGGATGAAAATGATGAACATGGTCTGAGCCAGGAAGCTTATTATTTCATCGGCGGACTCATGAAGCATATCAAGGCGATTACATTTATCACGAATCCTCTGGTAAATTCTTACAAACGTCTTGTACCCGGATATGAAGCACCTACTTATATTGCGTGGTCGGCAAATAATAGAACACCGCTGATCCGGATTCCGGAATCCAGAAGGAGCGGTAAACGAATCGAGCTGCGAAGCCCGGATGCATCTGCAAATCCATATCTTGCACTTGCGGTTTGTCTGGCAGCAGGAATGGAGGGAATCCGTGAAAAAATTCTTCCTCCAAAAGAAATCAGTCAGAATATTTTTGAATTGAATGAAGAGGAGAAAAAGGCGCTTGGCATTGAATGTCTCCCGGGCAGCCTTATGGAAGCGGTAGAAGAATTTGAGAAAGATGCTTTTATCCAGAAGGTACTTGGAGAGGAACTTTCCCAGAAATTCATCAAAGCAAAAAAAGCAGAGTATGACAGATACCGCAGCCAAGTTTCAGAATGGGAAATGAATGAGTATCTTCAGAAATATTAGACCTCCTTACCAAGTAGCATTGAATAGGCGAAAAGAGTGAGGAGGCTGGTATAGTGAGTAGTATTGTTGTTGTATTTCCCAAGAAGGAAAATGCGACGAATATTCGAAATATACTGGTACGAAACGGATTTAGTGTGATGGCGGTCTGTACGACCGGTGCGCAGGCGATCCAATATGCAGATGATCTCGATGACGGGATTATAGTTTGTGGGTATAAATTATCGGATATGCTATATACTGAATTAAGAGAATATCTGCCGGAGACATTTGAGATGCTGCTGGTTGCGTCACCGGATAAATGGCATGATGGCCGGATTCCGGGTGTGATCGGCCTTGGGACGCCCATCAAAGTATTTGATCTTGTAAATACGATGGAAATGCTGATGCGCACGATGGAGCGACGCAGAAAGAAACGCAAGGCCGACCTGAAGAACAGAAACCCGAAGCAGCAGGCATTAGTGAAGCAGGCAAAAGAGCTTCTGATGGAGCGAAATCATATGACAGAGGAAGAAGCACACCGCTATCTGCAGAAATGCAGTATGGACAGCGGTACGAATATGGTGGAGACAGCTCAGATGGTACTTAGTATTATGGCAGAATAGGAGTTGGCAGGAGCGAAGCGATCTATGAATTTTACGAAGATGCATGGACTTGGAAACGACTATGTATTTGTGAATTGCTTCAGAGAAAAGATAACAGAACCATCAGAATTAGCAAAAAGAATCAGTGACAGACATTTTGGAATTGGATCGGACGGATTGATACTGGTGAAACCTTCCGTGAAGGCTGATTTTAAAATGGAGATTTACAATGCGGACGGTTCCGCTGCAAAAATGTGTGGAAACGGGATCCGCTGTCTCGCGAAATACGTGTATGAGTGCAAAATGACGGCAAAGACGGCTTTGACGATAGAAACCGCCTGCGGGATACGTAATCTGGCGCTTCAGATTGAGGAAGGTGAGGTGGAGGCAGTCTGCGTGGATATGGGAACCCCCAGACTGAATACCCATTGCATCCCGATTTTGTGCGAGCGAGATCTTGTACTGAATGAACCGATCACGGTGAAGGGAGAGGAATACCGGATTACGGGGATTTCCATGGGGAATCCACACGCAGTTGTCTATGTGGATCATGTGAAGGATTTCCCGGTGGAGGAGCTGGGACCGGCGTTAGAGTTCCATCCTAGGTTTCCGGATCGGATCAATGCAGAGTTTTGTCAGGTGATTGATCGAAAAACGATTGCCATGAGAATCTGGGAAAGGGGTTCGGGAGAGACGCTTGCCTGTGGTACGGGAGCCTGTGCCGCCTGTGTTGCATCCGTATTGAATGACTTGACAGATGAGAAAGTTACAGTTAAATTATTAGGAGGAGAATTAGCCGTCAGATGGGACCGCAAGGTCAATCATGTGTATATGACAGGACCTGCAGAGCGGGTGTTTGACGGAATTTTATAAAAGGAGAAGATATCAATGTACAAAGTAAATGAAAATTATCTGAAATTACCGGGAAGCTATCTGTTTTCCAATATTGCTAAGAAAGTAGCCGCGTTTCAGGCTGCAAATCCGGATGCATCCATCATCCGTCTGGGAATCGGTGATGTTACCCAGCCGCTTGCACCGGCGATCATTGAAGCGCTCCACAGTGCGGTGGATGAGATGGCACACGCCGAGACATTCCACGGCTATGCGCCGGATCTTGGGTATGAATTTCTGAGAAGTGCGATTGCAAAGAATGATTTCCAGGCACGCGGATGTGATATCGCATCGGATGAGATCTTCATTTCCGATGGAGCAAAATGCGATTCCGGAAACATTCAGGAGATTTTTGGACCGGATTGTAAGATTGCAGTATGTGACCCGGTTTACCCGGTTTATGTAGACACCAATGTCATGGCAGGACGTACCGGTACATACGACGCAGCTACCGGAACCTGGAGTGATGTGATCTATATGCCGTGTACGGCTGAGACCGGATTTGCACCGGAACTTCCGGAAAAGACACCGGATATCATTTACCTGTGTTTCCCGAATAATCCGACCGGAGCAACGATCACCAAAGACGAACTGCAGAAATGGGTTGATTATGCAAATAAAGTCGGAGCTGTGATCATTTACGACGCAGCTTATGAAGCATATATTACAGAAGAAAATGTACCACACAGCATTTATGAATGCGAAGGTGCAAGAACCTGCGCGATCGAACTCCGCAGCTTCTCGAAGAATGCAGGATTCACCGGAGTCCGTCTGGGTGCAACCGTTATTCCGAAAGATCTGAAATGCGTTGATGTGATGCTGCACTCTCTCTGGGCAAGAAGACATGGAACCAAGTACAATGGTGCTCCATATATCGTACAGAAAGCCGGCGAGGCTGTTTATTCAGAAGCGGGCAAGGCACAGCTGAAAGAGCAGATTGCATACTATCAGAAGAATGCAAAGACGATTTTTGAAGGACTGAAAAATGCAGGATACACCGTATCCGGAGCAGTGAATTCCCCGTACATCTGGCTGAAGACACCGGACAATATGACTTCATGGGAGTTCTTCGATTACCTGCTTGAGAAAGCGAATGTGGTAGGCACACCGGGATCCGGATTCGGACCGAGCGGAGAAGGATATTTCCGTCTGACCGCATTCGGAAGCTATGAAAACACACTGGAAGCAATTAAGAGAATTCAGAGTATTTAGTAAGAGTGGCCAGGGGACGTACCCCTGGCCACATTTTACAATAATATTACATAGAATTTATGTGTTTTTATCTGTCACTTGATATATTTACTCTGTTAATGTGCGAGATGCGGCATATGTTTTACTGTGCATGCAAGGTGCAAAAAGGAAAGGAGATCCAATTATGGAAAAGGACAGACAAAAAAGACAAGGGTTACTGAGAAGTATTTGCCAGAACGGAAACCGATCTGAATGGAGAACGGGCGCCACAGGGAAACAGAGACAGTGAGACAAATCTTGGCGATCTGATCACAGATGCGATGCTGTGGAACGTCTCAAAGGATGTGAATTAATCGTGTTACGATTAAGAGTGTGAACGGAAGAGCATTTGACCCGGCTGAGACATACGCTGTAGTAATCAATAATTTCTGTGCGGCAGGGCTTGGTGCCATTGGATATACAGTCCGAAAGAAATATACTGCAATGTAAAATGATACTTCAGGGCTGAACTTCGAATTGTTAAAATATATGAGCGCAAATTACTTTTTGATTCACAGATACGTGAAGGTAGAGAGTAATTTGCGCTTTTGACATTTGGTTACAATTTGCTGCAGGCACGCTCTGTATTTTTGGAGGCTTCTGCTTTTATCTGTAATTCCGTAATGTGTTCCCCGTAATTCGCGGACTGGTGAATGTCAATCCATAAAAACTCAAGAAGATCACCGGATAAAATCAGATGGTGTTTATCAGCATATTCTTGTATCATAGGAAAATAAGACTTGTGTTGGTGAGAATTGCCCTGATAACAGACGGAGAGATAGTCCCCTTCGTCCAGTTCATCCGTTCCGTTCGGATCAATAATGAATACCCCGGCATAGTTTCCGAAACGATTTTGGGTTGCATCTTCAAGAGGAAGAAATGAGCCGATTCGATTATTGCCAATAATGTACAGGTGATTTTTATCCTTATTCATCAGTTGCTTGATGAGCATATCCATTTCTTCGTCCGTATGGTAAAGGTGGTTGAGAATATGGCATTTACGCTTGGGAAAATGTTTAAGTATTACGGTGTCAAGTGGCTGGCGGGTAGCTTTTTCCAAGGTGGATAACCGTTCGGAAACATTTTCTTTCAGTTTTTCCAGAGCCTTCATATGTTCTTCTATGAGCCCTAATTCTTCCTCCAGGAGCGTTCGGGTGGACTCGATACTCCGGTTCTGCATATAATTCCGGATCTTTTCCATCGGAAAGTCTAAACGGCGCAGATCGCGTATGACGTTCAGTTTCCAAAGATCATCAAGACCGTAGATCCGGTATCCATTTGCCCCTCTTCTGGGAGATAAAATTCCAAGTTTTTCATAATAACGCAGAGAATCTGTACCAATCTGATAAATCTTTGAAATTTCACCGATCGTATAGTATTGTTTCATAAGTGACTCCTTTTATTGAGAACAGAAAAAAAATTAAAACATTTTGCAAAAACGGGTTGACCTTAGTATTATACCAAGGTTTAATCTGAAAAGGAAGCGTATGAAAGTAGAGGTTTTTGTTTTATGCAATTGGAAGGCAAGTCGTTAAAGACAGATTTTTTGAAATTTATCATTCCGTCGATTATCGCACAGTGTGTATTCTCTTTATATACGATGGTGGACGGAATCTTTGTTGCACGAGGAGTTTCGGAAGTGGCGCTTACGGCAGTCAATATATCCATGCCATTTTCGGTAGGATTATTTTCAATTTCGTTGTTATTTGCTGTAGGAAATTCTACAATTGTTGCAATATCTTTGGGAAAGGGGGAAAAAGAGAGGGCGAATCAGGTGTTTACCCAGAACATAGTGGTTCTCTGTGTGCTGGCGGTAATTGTAACAGCGCTGGTTCTGATTTTTCTGGAACCATTTGCAAGATTCCTGGGGGCAACGGATACGATTCTTCCCTATGCGAAGGAATATATTGGTACAATCGCGCCATTTGCGATTGCGTACATGCTTTCGTATTCTTTTGAAACTCTGATCAAGACAGATGGGTATCCGAAGCTGGCTACGATTTATGTTACCAGCGGTGCAGTTCTAAACTGCATTCTGGATTATCTTATGGTAATACGATGGAACCAGGGCGTACGGGGAGCAGCTTGGGCAACAGGCCTTTCTCAGGCTGCTGTCATTGTACTGTATCTAAAGCATTTCCTCGGGCCCAAAGGAACGATCCGCTTTGCCGGATTCCGGTTCAGCTTTGCGGTTATATGGCGTCAGATACAGAATGGGTTCGCGTCCGGCATTACGGAGTTTTCGGGTGGAATGATCATCTTCTTCTTTAACCAGGCCATACTGGCATTTATCGGAGAAGAAGCCTTGGTAAGTTATACGATCATTTCCTACGTGAATACGATTGTGGTGATGTCAATGACCGGAATCGCTCAGGGAACACAGCCGCTGATCAGCTATTATTATGGTAAAGGGGAGCGGAAAAAGTATCAGAAGCTTCTGAAATACGGGATTGTGGCGGCTATGGTATTTTCGGGTGTATCAACGGCAGGCTGCTATCTGGGAGCAGAAGGAATTGTAAAAGTATTCCTGGAAAACGACAATCCGCAGCTCATAGCGTATACTGTGCGAGTGTTTCGCGTTTTTATCCTGTCCTTTCTGCTGGCGGGATATAATGTAGTGATTGGCGGGTATTTTACATCGATCGAAAAGGCAGGATTTGCAGCGGCAATATCATTGACGAGGAGTCTGGTTGCGTTGGTGGGAAGTCTGGTGATTCTGACGGCTGTGTTCGGCGGAGAAGGAATCTGGTGGTCACCGCTTTTGGCAGAAACAGTTTGCCTGATTCTGGCCCTTGGAATGCTGAACTGGTACAGAAAAAAGCAGATGTGAAATGTCTGAAAAAAGAAAGAAAAAACACAAGAAAACTTTCTTTAAAAAAAATAAAAAAAAGGGTTGCATTTCATGGAAGTTCTGGTATAATAACATTGTTCGCTGATGAGAGCGGCTAACAAACACCAGATAATGCGGATTGGTGTAATGGCAGCACAGCAGACTCTGACTCTGTTAGTAGAGGTTCGAGTCCTCTATCCGTAGCTCCTTAACTGAATAAGGAAACCGGATATTCTGAAAAGAATATCCGAAACACATCGGAGTGTGGCTCAGCTTGGTAGAGCGCTACGTTCGGGACGTAGAGGTCGCAAGTTCAAATCTTGTCACTCCGATTTTTTAAACCACAAAACTTGAAGACGCAGGTTTTGTGGTTTTTTAGATAGTAGGGACGTTTCTTTTGCCACGACCAGCGCCCATTGGCATGATTTTATATCGAAGTTCCACTCCATGAGAGAATGATCTCATGAAAAAAGAAAATGAATAAAGGTGGGGTTCACCACTTACCACAAAGCAGCAGCATGAGGAAGAGAGTTTCTTCATGCTGCTGCTTTGCTATAGTTTATTCCTATATATCGTAATAATATATCTGGATTAGGCAGTGACATTTATATATGGTAAACTTATATCCATTGGAATGGTAAAAAAATGATAAGACCTTACAGAAAATATGAAAAAATGACTTTTAGGAGAGAGGAAAGTATGGACAGAGGGATCAATACAAGATGTCTTCATTTAAAAGAAACAGAAGGGAAATCAGAAAACTATGGAGCGATAAGTTATCCGATATATCAGACATCAACCTACGTACACCCGGGTGTTGGGAAAAGTACGGGATACGATTACACTATTGATGGAGCTGTTTGAGCCCGGTGATCATTTGGTTGTCGAATCAGATCTGTATGGTGGGAGCATTCGACTGTTTGATAATGTCTCTAAAAAGAATCATTATGAATTTACATTTCTGGATTGTTCTAATGAAGATGTAGAGGGGGCCATTCGGGAAAACACGAAGGCCATATATATAGAAACGCCTACGAATCCGATGATGAATGTTTCAGATATATCTTACATTGCCGGAATAGCGAAGAAACATCATTTATTGTTGATTGTGGATAACACATTCTTGTCACCATATTTTCAAAACCCATTGGAACTTGGAGCTGATATTGTAATACACAGCGGGACAAAGTTTCTGGGAGGACATAATGATACACTTGCAGGATTTGTTGTAACGAACAACGAAGAAATACAGGAGAGACTTCGTTTTATTATAAAGACTACAGGGGCAGGGCTTTCGCCTTTTGATAGCTGGTTGCTTCTAAGAGGAATTAAAACACTTGGAATACGTATGGAGAAATCACAGGAAAATGCAATTCAAATAGCTGCCTGGCTGAAGCAACAAAGTTGTGTGAAAAACGTGTATTATCCCGGTCTGCCGGAACATCCCGGCTATGAGATTATGAAGAAGCAGGCAAGAGGATTTCAGAGGATAAATGTTGTAGCTCCAAGAAAAATAATCACGGAATGCCTTGAACGGATTCGGGGAATATTGTGAAGATAAGTAACATTAAAAGAGAGAGGGAAAGTGTTAAATTGAGAAAAGAAATCCTGAAAAATGCATTTATAAAGTCCATACCAATCATGTTCAGTTATCTGTTTGTCAGTATGGCGTATGGAATCATGATGGAAGAGGCAGGATTTAAATGGTATTACTCATTGTTCATCAGTATGACGGTGTATACAGGGGCGTTTCAGTTCCTTCTGATTACTTTTTTGAGCAGTGGCGCTTCTATTCTTACCATCGCATTGATGGCTTTTTTGATGAATAGCCGGCAAGTATTCTATAGTCTGACATTTGTGGATGAATTCAGAGGAATGGGGAAGAAAATGTTGTATATGATCCACACCATGACAGACGAGACTTATGCGGTTAACCTGACTCTTGACTCAAAAGGGAAAGAAAAAGAAGATACCATGTTTCTGATTGCATTGCTCTCCCGATGTTACTGGATGATTGGCGCTGTTACGGGGGGAATCCTGGGGCAGGTGATTCCGTTTGATCTGAAAGGGATTGATTTTTGCATGACGGCCTTATTTATTATCATCTTTATAGACCAGTGGGAGAAGGCGGATAACCATCTGCCTGCTCTGGCGGGTCTGGCAGTGGCATTGATTTGTCTGATTACAATCGGAGAGAGGAATTTTATACTTCCCTCATTACTTATTATATCGGGCATGCTACTGGTTGTACGTAAACGGAGGAGTGGAGAGTGAATAAAAATGAGATTATTCTTGCAATTCTGGTATCTGCCGTTATAACATTCTCACTTCGTGCTCTGCCGTTCGTGGCTTTCCACGATGGAAGAAAGATGCCGGAAGAACTGGTCTATCTTGGAAAAATCCTGCCTTCTGCAATTATGGCGGTATTGATTGTGTATTGTCTGAAAAGTGCAGTGACAGACTGGAGAGGGACCGGAGTACCGGAACTGATTGCGGCAGTGGTGACGGTGATTAGCTACAAGTGGAAACATAATACGTTATTTTCAATCGTATCAGGGACGGTATGTAACATGTTGTTGTTGCGTTTGATGTAGAGAATCGTAGGAGGATTAAAATGCTGCATATTTGTCGCAAATCTGTAAAATTATATTTGAGGGGACAAGCCAATGATAAATCAATTTTCAAGGACACAGTTACTGTTGGGAGAAGAAGCAATGAAACGACTTGCGGGGGCGAAAGTGGCAGTATTCGGAATCGGAGGTGTGGGAGGATATGTGTGCGAAGCGCTGGTAAGGAGTGGCGTGGGAGCTTTTGACCTGATCGATGATGATAAAATCTGTCTGACGAACCTGAATCGTCAGATCATCGCCACAAGAAAAACAGTAGGAAAATATAAAGCAGATGTAATGAAAGACCGGATTCTGGAAATAAATTGGGCCTTCTCAAAATCGGTCAATCGTATATAATAGTAATTAACCGGACCGGTCAATAATCGGAGAAGCCAAGGAGGAACGCCATGAACGAGAAATTCTTTTCCCTTCCGATAGAAAAGCAGGAAGCGATCATCAACGCCGGCTATCGGGTGTTTTCGGAAAATTCTTATAAGAAAAGTCCAATGAGCGAGATTGCGGATGCAGCCGGAATCAGCAAGTCTTTATTATTCTATTATTTTCATAATAAAAAAGAGCTGTATTTGTTCCTGTGGGAGAATTGTGCGCAGCTCACGATTGAAGAACTGACGAAAAGTGGATGTTATGAGCAGAAGGATCTGTTTGAAGCTATGTACAAAGGAACGCAGGCGAAAGTACGTATCATGCGGAGGTATCCGGAAATTGGGAAATTTACGCTCAAGGTGTATTACGAGAAGGACCCGGAGGTCAGGGCGGATATCCAGAAAAGCATCGCAAAATATGCCGATTTTAAACAGAATGTCAAACAACTGAACTTTGACTCCAGTCAGTTTGTCCCCGGCATAGACATCGAAATGATGTATAACGATATGTACTGGGCTTCGGAAGGATATATCTGGGAAAGGATTCAGGATGAGAAGTACGATGTGGACATGATGGAGCGGGATTTCCTGAAAATGGTGGATTTCTGGAAATCTATTTATTTACGAAAAGAGGGGGAACACGATGAAGGCAATTGAAACAACGGATCTGACCAAATATTATGGTAAAGCAAGAGGGATTATTAAGTTGAATCTGTCGGTAGAAGAAGGAGAGTTTTTCGGATTTATCGGACCGAACGGGGCGGGGAAGTCTACCACGATCCGAACGCTTCTGGGACTGATCCATCCGACTTCGGGGCAGGCTAAAATACTGGGAATGGATATAGGGAAGGATAGAAATCAGATTCTGTCTGAAGTGGGATACTTGCCTTCGGAAGCAGTATTTTATCAGGGGATGAAGGTCAAAGATATTTTGAAGTTGTCTGCGGATCTGAGGAAGACAGACTGTGCGAAAGCATCGGCAGAATTATGTGACCGGCTGCAGCTTGATACGAGCCGGAAAGTGGAAGAGCTGTCTTTCGGGAACAGGAAAAAAGTTGCGATCGTTGCGGCGCTGCAGCATAATCCGAAGTTATTGATTCTCGATGAACCGACCAGTGGTCTGGATCCGCTCATGCAGAGGGAATTCTTCTCTGTCTTGAGAGAGAAAAATGAACAGGGTACAACCATTTTCCTGTCCAGCCATGTGCTGTCAGAGATTCAGAGAAATTGTACGAGAGCGGCAATTATTCGGGAAGGACGTATGATTGCCTGCGACAGTGTGGAAGCATTGTCCCGCACCAATGCAAAACGCATCACGATTCATGGAGCAATCTCACTTCAGGGATTGGATGGTGTACGTGATCTTCAGGAAACAGACGGCGTATCTAGTTTTCTTTATAGTGGAGATATCAAACGACTTCTCCAGATACTTGCAGGCAGTGATATCACGGATCTTTCGGTCGCAGAGCCGGATCTGGAAGAAATATTTATGCATTACTATGAGGATGGAGGGGAGCAGTAATGACGTTAACAAAACATGAATTAAAACAAGGCTGGAAAGCACTTGCGATATGGACGGTGTCGATCGGTTTTTTTATTGTAATCTGTGTGCTGCTGTATCCTGAAATGAAAGGTGAAATGGAAGGTGTCAGCGACATATTCGCTTCCATGGGAGCATTTACAGCAGCTTTTGGCATGGATCGTTTGAATTTTGGTACTCTGATCGGATTCTATTCTGTTGAGTGTGGAAATATTCTGGGATTAGGCGGAGCATTTTTTGCCTCTTTTGTTGCAGTCGGGGTTCTGGCAAAGGAAGAAAAAGAAAGAACCGCAGAATTTCTGCTTACACATCCGGTCAGCAGAAGCCGGGTTGTCAGTGAAAAGCTGATTTCTGTTCTTATTCAGATCGTGATTCTGAATGCGATCATCTTTGCGCTGTCGGTTGCTTCCATTAAAGGAATCGGAGAAGAGATCATGTGGAAAGAAATTTCGCTGATCCATCTTGCATTTTTCCTGGTGCAGCTGGAACTGGCAGGTATATGCTTTGGAATTTCAGCATTTATCAGAAAAAGCGGAATCGGAATCGGACTGGGAATTGCGACTGCGATGTATTTCCTGAACATTGTGGCTAATATTTCCGAAAGCGCAGAATTCTTAAAATATATCACACCATTTGGCTATGCCGAGAGCGCGGACATTGTGGAAAATGGCTGTCTGGATGGGAAAATGATTTTGATCGGGATGGCTGTGGCTGTCATTTGTGTTGTTCTGGGATATTGGAAATATTGCAGGAAGGATATTCAATAGACACAATTTGTGATATGATAATGGAAGAAATATATTTTGGAGGTTATCATGAAAAAACAAGGTGTGTTCAAAGAGATGGCTATCCTTACAGGTGCGGTTGCAATCATCGCAGCAGCAGTATTTTTCTTCCTGATTCCGAGCCATACAGCGGTCAGCAGTATTTCAGGTCTGGCTATCGTGTTATCGAATTTTATCCCGCTTTCGATTTCAGCGATTACAATGATTCTGAATGTAGGATTGCTGATCATCGGATTTATCCTGTGCGGGCCGGAATTCGGATATAAGACCGTGTATACATCCATCATGCTTCCGGTATTTATGGGGATTCTGGAAGCGCTTCTGCCAAATAATCAGTCGCTGACCGGAGATCAGGCACTTGATGTACTCGCCTATATCCTGCTGGTGAGTGTGGGACTCAGTATTTTGTTTAACCGCAATGCGTCATCAGGAGGACTGGACATTGTTGCGAAAATCATGAACAAATTCCTGCATATGGAGTTGGGGAAGGCGATGTCCCTTGCCGGGATGTGTGTGGCACTTTCTGCTGCATTTGTTTATGACTCAAAGACGGTTGTACTGAGTGTGATCGGTACGTATTTTAACGGGATCGTGGTGGATTACTTTATTTTCGGGCAGAACGAAAAGAAAAGAGTGTGCATTGTATCCCAGAAGGAAGAATTGGTGAGGGATTTTATTCTGAACGATCTGCACAGCGGTGCAACGATCTATGAAGCGATTGGGGCGTATACGCTTGAAAAGCGCCGGGAGATCATTGCAATTGTAGACAAACATGAATATCAGAAGCTGATGAGATTCATGAATGAAAAGGATCCGGATGCATTTATGACGGTGTATTCGGTACATGACATGAGATATAAACCGAAAGTGTATTGAGAAATCAAAGCCAGTGATTTGTGTGAATCCACATTTCACCGGCTTTTGTTTTTTAATCCAAAATCTATTTTCTTTTCAAAATTATATTGCACATATGAAATAAATATGATATCATTTTGATATCAAAATAAAGGAGGGGGAACTCATGAAGGAAATCACATTAAACAATAGGAAGAACGGAATGACGGTACTGCTTCTGACCATTGCTCTGTATGTACTCGCAACGTTAGGACTGATCTTTGGAATCGAATACGAATACTGGATCCTTGTGGTCCTTTGCAGTATCTGGCTGGCACTTGGCTGGATTTTGTTTTTAGGTCTTAAGACACTGAAACCACAGGAAGCGCTTGTGCTTACTCTTTTCGGAAATTATGTCGGTACGCTGAAAGAGCCTGGTTTCTATTTTGTGAATCCGTTCTGTGTAGGTGTGAATCCGGCTGCGAAGACAAAGCTGAACCAGAGCGGAGACGTGGACAGCCAGTCCAAGAGGTCTGTAATTTTCACACAGCCACATGCAGGACAGGCTGCGGAGACGGTGAATAAGAAGATCTCTCTGAAGGTTATGACACTGAATAACAACCGTCAGAAGATCAATGACTGCCTCGGCAACCCGGTGGAGATCGGAATTGCCGTTACATGGCGGGTAGTGGACACAGCAAAAGCAGTTTTTAATGTAGACAACTATAAGGAATACCTTTCTCTGCAGTGCGATAGTGCGCTCCGTAATATTGTGCGGCTATATCCTTACGATGTATCTCCGAATGTAGATACCACAGGAGACGGTGTCGCGGATGAAGGAAGCCTTCGCGGTTCCAGCGAAGTGGTTGCGGCAAGAATTAAAGAAGAGATCCAGGGCAGAGTGGAGGAAGCAGGCCTTGCGATCATCGAAGCGCGTATCACTTATCTGGCATATGCTCCGGAGATTGCGGCAGTCATGCTTCAGAGACAGCAGGCTTCTGCGATCATCGATGCGAGAAAAATGATCGTTGACGGAGCCGTGGGCATGGTGGAGATGGCACTTGAAAGGCTGGAAGAGAAGGATACAATAGCATTAGACGATGAAAGAAAAGCTGCGATGGTATCTAATCTGCTGGTTGTGCTTTGTGGAAATCATGATGCACAGCCGATAGTAAATACAGGAAGTCTTTACTAATATGGCAGAAACGAAAAAACAGATACCGCTTCGGGTATCACCAAAACTGTACGATGCCCTCGCAGCCTGGGCTGAAGATGATTTCCGTTCACTGAACGGGCAGATTGAATTTTTACTGACTGAATGTGTGAAGCAGCATCGAAAGGATGGCAAATATATTTCGAAGGAATTGCATGTGCGTCCACAGATCGATCTTCCGGAGAAAGAAGAATAATACATAAAAAGGCGGTGATGAGCCGTCTTTTTATGTTATGTGCAGGAGTTGTCGCCCGGAGTGGTCCGGCCGAAATAGATGAACATGCAGCGATTGAATTTGGAATCGGGGAAAACGAAGAAGCAGGCTTTACATTTCAGGCGGGTTGTGATAAGGTATGTTCGTCAGGTTCAGACAGCATTAGCTGTCTGATTAAAAGGGAAACAGGTGGAAGTCCTGTACGAACTCGTCACTGTAAACGGGGAGTGCAAGGCCAGGAATGTCACTGAGCAATTGGGAAGGCGGCCTTGGATCTGGATCCGTAAGTCAGGAGACCTGCCTGCAAAAAACGGAGTGGGAAGAACCCACAGGCCACGAGTAACTGGTCGCAACCGATAAGAGTCATATTCCACATTCTCATCATCAGGCACCGGTGAAAGACTGGCTGTTTTGGAGAGAGTGCTGTTTGCGTATGTTATTATGAAGTGTGCCTTTTACCGGCGATATGGGAAAGGCACCTCTTTTTTGTTGTACGCATTATCGGGAGAACGACAAAATAAGAAGGAGGAGATTCAGAATGAAGAAAAGATTACTCACAATTCTACTGGCCGTTTCCGTAATCAGCACATTAACAATAGCAGGATGTTCTGGTGGAAATGGGGAAGAAAAAGAGGAGACCAAAGAAACAGAAGATGATCAGAAAGCAGCGAATGAGGTGGCAGATTTGATAGACGCAATCTATGTTCAGGAAAGAAACGATCAGACGGATGAAGCGTGTAAGGCTGCAAAAGAAGCATGGGATGAACTGACGGATGAGCAGAAGGAACTGGTAGAAGGAGAAAATGCGGACCCGGATTATTTTGGAAAAGATACCGGAGACGCATCCGCCGACGATTCAAGGAACCAGGATGGAATCGGAGAAAATGAACTTCTGGCAGTCAGCTTCGGAACATCTTACAATGACAGCCGCGTGGAAGATATTAAAGGAATAGAAGATGCCCTGCAGGAGGCATATCCTGACTGGTCCGTAAGAAGAGCATTTACATCGCAGATTATCATCAATCACATACAGGCGAGAGACGGAGAATGTATTGACAATATGGATCAGGCTCTGGAGCGTGCAGTGAAAAATAATGTGAAGAATCTGATCGTACAGCCGACCCACTTGATGCATGGAGCAGAATATGATGAACTGGTCAAAGCAGTGGAGCGTTACCAGGACAAATTTGAATCCGTAAAGGTTGCGGAACCGCTTCTGGGTGAAGTGGGAAGCGATGCTTCGGCAATCAATTCAGATAAAGAAGCTGTTGCAAAGGCAGTGACGGCACAGGCTGTTGAAACAGCAGGATATGACAGCCTCGATGCAGCGAAGGAAGATGGTACGGCATTTGTATTTATGGGACATGGCACCTCCCATACGGCAAAAGTTTCCTACAGCCAGATGCAGACACAGATGCAGGTACTCGGCTACGACAATGTATTTATCGGGACCGTCGAAGGGGAACCGGAAGAAACTTCCTGCGAGGCAATTATTGAAGCAGTAAAAAATGCGGGATATAAAAAGGTCATTCTCCGGCCGTTGATGGTTGTGGCGGGGGATCACGCAAATAATGATATGGCCGGAGAGGATGAAGATTCATGGAAGAGTCTGTTTGAGAATTCCGGATTTTTTGAACAAGTGGATGTGCAGATTGCAGGACTTGGTGGAATCGAGGCTATTCAGCAAATTTATGTTGATCACACTGCGACAGTCATTGATAAATAATGGGAGGATCAGAAGTATGAAGAAGAAAATAGCAGCCATGCTTGGAATGGCAATACTGGCATCCGCGTTGATGCTCGGATGTGGAAAGAAAGAAGAAGCTGCAAAGACAGATACCGAGACACTTACGGAAGATACAGCTCAGAGTGAAGAAGCCGGGGAGGCTGAACTGGAAGACGGAATTTACAGTGCAGAATTCCAAACTGACAGCAGCATGTTTCATGTAAATGAAGCCTGTGACGGAAAAGGAACTCTGACGGTTAAGGATGGTCAGATGACGATTCACATTTCACTTACATCGAAAAATATTGTCAATCTCTATCCGGGACTTGCAGAGGATGCCGTGAAAGAAGGAGCGGAGCTTCTGATTCCTACCGAAGATACGGTTACCTATAGTGATGGAACGACGGAAGAAGTGAATGGATTTGATGTTCCGGTTCCGGCGTTGGATGAAGAATTTGACCTTGCGCTGATTGGAACGAAAGGAAAATGGTATGATCATAAAGTCAGCGTATCGAATCCGGTTCGGGAAGAATAAAATGTCAGGGTAATACTAAATAAATATTAAAGCTTTCTTAAATTTTTCTCGGAAAAAAAGTAAGATCATGTATGACTGTGTAACAGAAGGTGCTGATGCAGGTACTGTGAAGACCGGAGATACGGCATCTTGGATGATGTATCTTGTATTTATCTTAAAAGAAAATAATTGATGATTGTCAATATTGTTTTCAAAAAAGTGATATACTGGATGAAATGGGTTAATGGAGGGAGAAGAGATGAGAATATATGATATTTCGCAGGAAGTGTTCGGATGCAATGTATTTCCCGGAGATCCGGCTCCTGAAAAAGAGATCTTATCCGTGATATCAAAGGATTCGCCATGCAATTTATCGGCATTTCGAATGTGTGCCCACAACGGAACGCATGTGGATGCTCCATATCATTTCTTACAGAAAGGAAAAACAATCGACCAGGTAGAACTGGAAAAATCTATCGGAAATGCTTATGTGACAGAACACAATGGAATTATGACTGCACAGGATGCGGCTGCCATTATGGGAAAAGCAAGACGGATCGGCCGGGACTTTGAAAAGAGAATCTTGATTAAGGGAAAGGCTGTTGTGTCGGCGGAGGCAGCTGATGTATTTGCAGAAGAAGGGATATTTCTGCTTGGAAATGAATCTCAGACGGTAGGACCGGAGGATGCACCAATGGAAGTGCATCTTAAACTTCTGGGAGCGGAAATTGTATTGCTGGAAGGAATCTGTCTGGATAAGGTTCCCGAAGGATGCTATTTCCTGAATGCGGCACCGATAAATCTGGGTGGCGGAGATGGGGCACCTTGTCGGGCGATTCTGGTGGAACTGGACTGAGTTATCTTGAAAGAAGATAAGACTCCTGCCACGCAGCAAGTACGCCGAGGCGTATTTGAAAGTTACTTTATAAAAAGAACACGAAATTTGCCCATTTGTGGATTTGTGTGCTATAATAGTATAAGATTCTAAATATTACAAACAGTGAACAATTAGAATTTTTTATGGAGAGGTATAAAATGGCAAGAAAACAAACTACCAAAACTACAGTAAAGAAAAGTACCCCGGCAAAAAGGACTACAAAAAAAGCAACGGTTGAAGCTGCTTTGACAACAGAGCCGGGAGAAGAAATCGTGAAAGAAGAAATTGTTAAGGAAACTGAAAAAGCAGAAGGGGCAGAAGCAGTGAAGACGGAAGCGCCTGAAGAAAAGAAAACTACGAAGAGGGCAGCAGCAAAGAAAACGACTGCGGCAAAGAAAACAACGACAAGAAAAACTACCAGGAAAAAAGCAGAACCTGCAGAAAAAGAGACGGAAGAAGTGAAAGCTGAAGAGCCAAAGGCAGAAGAAGCAAAGGAAGAGAAAACGGAGGAAGTTAAGGCAGAACCGGTGGCAGAAGAAACACCAGTAGTAGAAGTAAAGGAAGAACCGGTAGTAGAAGAAACACCGGCAGAGGAAGCGAAAGAAGAGCCGGCAGCTGAGGAAGAACCGGCAGAGGAAGCGAAAGAAGAACCGGCAGCTGAGGAAGAACCGGAAGAGGAAGCGAAAGAAGAACCGGCAACAGAAGAAGCACCGGCAGAGGAAACCAAAGAAGCACCGGCAGAAGAGGTAAAAGAAGAACCGAAACAGGAGGTATATATGAGTCCAAGAAGAAGTATCGCATTTATCGGTTCAGAATGCTATCCATTCGTGAAGACCGGAGGTTTGGGTGATGTTATGTACGCGCTCCCGAAGGCATTAGTTAAACAGAATTGTGATGTGAAGGTAATTATCCCACGTTACAAATGTATACCGCAGAAATATCAGGAGAAGATGGTATACAAAGGATCCTTCCAGATGAATCTGTGTGCAGACGGCAGATCCTATTATGTAGGTATTATGGAATATGTATGGGATGGAGTTGTGTATGATTTTATTGATAATGAAGAATTTTTCAGCAGTGGAAATCCATATACGAATCTGATTGATGATATTCCGAAATACTGCTATTTCGCCAAGGCAGCACTTGCAGCACTGAATTATCTGAACTGGGTTCCGGATATCATTCATTGTCACGACTGGCAGGCAGCTCTGGTTCCGGTATATCTTAGAACTTTATTCGAAAATACAAAGCTGACTACTGCAAAGACGATCTTAACGATCCATAATCTGCGTTTCCAGGGTATTTACAATATTCCGACGATCCGCTACTGGTCAGGACTTCCGGATTACGTATTTAACAAAGATGCACTGAAAGTAAACTACAACGATGCGAATATGTTAAAAGGAGGACTGGCTTACGCTAATATTATTACAACTGTCAGCAATACATACGCCGGTGAGATTCAGACAGCATACTACGGAGAGAAACTGGATGCGCATCTGAGACATCACTGGAGAAAATTGAGAGGTATCGTCAACGGTATCGATTATGATATCTGGAACACCAGCACAGATTCCAGATTGTATGCAAACTATGACATCACGAATGTATTAGAGAAGAAGAGGGAAAACAAGCGGAAACTGCAGGAAGAGCTGGGACTTGTTCAGGATGACCATAAGTTTGTCATTGGTCTGATTTCGAGATTGACCGATCAGAAGGGACTGGATCTTGTCAATACCATTCTTCGTCAGGTTATGGATGAACATACCCAGTTCGTTGTACTTGGTACCGGAGACGATGTATATGAGAATTCTTTCCGTTATTATGAGAATGCATATAAGGGAAATGTATGCTCCAACATCATGTATGATGAAACAAGAGCTCACAGAATTTATGCGGGTGCAGATGCTTTACTGGTACCTTCGCAGTTTGAACCTTGCGGACTTACCCAGTTAATTGCTATGCATTATGGTACAATTCCAATTGTTCGTGAGACCGGTGGACTGAAGGACACTGTTGAACCATATAACATGTTTACGAATACAGGAAACGGATTTACATTCGACCGTTATGATGCAGGCTTGTTATTGGATGCTATTAACAGAGCAAAGACATTATTCTTTACAAATCGCTGGTGCTGGGATGAGATGGTTCAGAGAGATATGGACAAGAACTTTTCATGGGAGAATTCAGCAAAACAGTATAAGGAGCTGTATCTGGAATTGACAAGATAGTATTGTGATTTCTGATAAAAAATAATGGGATACCGGTGGTATCCCATTATTTTTAGCTGACAATATTGACAAGGAATATTGCACCGCCCAAGATGGTAAGTACAATTCCGGTGGAACGATTGAGTGTTGCTGCACTTGCCTTGTTTGCAAATTTGGCAGCAATGCGTGCCCATAACAGTGTTGAGAGAATACAGAGGATCAGAGGGAGCATTTCCGGCATACCGCCGATCATAAAGTGACTTCCCGCTCCGGTTAATGCTGTAAAGGTCATAATAAATACGCTGGTACCAACAGCGGTTTTTAGTTCGTAACCCAGAACACTGGTCAGGATCAGAAGCATCATCATTCCGCCGCCGGCGCCGATGAAGCCGCAGATAAAGCCTACGATCATACCACTTAATACCGATTGAACAAATCGTTTTTTCGGACTGACAGATGCCATTTTTTCTTTGGTTGTCATAACCGGCTTCACGATAAATTTGATGCCGACCAGAAGTGTCATACATGTGGAAAAGCTTCCCATGGTTGAATTTGGGACTTTACTTGCCACAAAGCTTCCAACGAACGTGAAGATCAGGACGGTGATCATCATGACAAGACCGTTTTTGATATCCAGATTCTTATTTTTGCCGTAAGTATAAGCACTGACAGCACTGGCAAGAACGTCACTTGCCAGTGCGATTCCAACTGCATCATATGCAGGCATGCCCAGAAATGTAATCAGCATGGGACTTATGACAGCGGCTGCACTCATTCCGGCAAATCCGGTCCCCAGTCCTGCGCCCATTCCTGCAATAAAACAAATGACAATTTTGTAGAGTATTTCCATCGTTAGTGTACCTCCTTGATCCCGAAACGGGCATATTGTCCCTCCTGGATAGTTTAAATTAGAACTATTATATCGCCTGAAAGAGGAATGTCAATTAAATTTCTATAAAACTGACACACTTCCCTGCATTCTGTCTCTATCCGGATGTAGGAAAATAAATTACAATAGTATCATAGGAGTGAGCGTATATGATTCGAATGGAAATAGCATTGTTTCTGGTCCTGACATTCGTGGCGTTTGTCTATTTCTCGGCAGGGCAGAAACACTCGAGGCTACATCAAACATTTTCGATTCTTCTGATTGCGGTACTGGTTCATCTTGTATTTGATGCGGTAACCGTTTATACAGTGAATCATCTGGACACAGTGCCGAGAATTCTGAATGATATTTTTCATCGCTTTTTTATCGGAACGATGGTATTTGTTGTCTATCTTTTCTACCAGTATATTGCGGTCTTGGTGGAAGAGGAGACTGGAAAACCTCGGCGGTTTGATCTGGTGGCAAAGATTTATCTGGCTGCGGGGGAACTGGGAGCAATGCTTCTTCCGGTTCATTATGCGGTTACTGAAAAAGGGAATTATTCGGATGGTATTCATGCCAGTGTATGCTATGTCAGCACGGCATTTTATCTTTTGTGCTGTGTATGGCTGCTGTTTTGCCACTGGAACCAGATTGACGGAAAGAAGAAAAAGGCGATTGGTGCAGCTCTTGTGATCGAAGTATGTGTATCCTTGCTGCAGGCGGTGAATCCGACCTGGCTTATCAGCGGAATGGGTATGACTCTGATGACGATGGCTTTCTATCTGACGCTTGAGAATCCGGACATTCTGCGTGCAGAACTGACGGAACAGAAGATGTCCATGCTTTATTTGAAAAGTCAGGTGAATCCCCATTTCCTCTATAATACACTGGACACGATCCGGATTCAGGCCCAGTTAAATGATGATAAGAAAGTAGCAGATCTTCTGATGCGGCTGGTGGAT
>JALFNN010000058.1 GCA_022774325.1 bacterium
ACAGGGGATGAGAGAATCGAACTCCCGCTAAGAGTTTTGGAGACTCCTGTCATACCATTTGACCAATCCCCTATATTCAATTATTTACCTCAAAAAAGGCTACTTGATATTTATATCATGAACAGACACTTTTGTCAATAATAATTTCCAAATTACCTATTTAGATTTTTATCTAAATAGATGTTGATTTTATGGTTTCTTCATGATATATTCTATTTAGAAATATTTCTAAATGCTTATACCAATTGGAGGTGATCATTTGGCGTTCGCAGATACGTTTAAAGCATTATCTGATCCGGTCCGCCGGGAGATCCTCGTCCTGCTTAAGGACGGCAAAAAGTCCGCCGGCGAGATTGCGGAAAATTTTGATATGACCAATGCTACAATTTCCTATCACTTATCACAACTCAAAAAAGCCGGACTGGTTTTCGAGTCCCGCTACAAGAATTACATTTATTATGAAATCAATGTATCCGTATTTGAAGAAATGATGCTTTGGTTTTCACAATTTGGAGGTGTTTCTGATGAAAAAAAATAAGACTCTGATCCTTACTACACTGCTCTGTCTGCTGCCCATGATTTTCTCCGCTGCAGTTTACACCCGTCTGCCGGAACAGATGGCGATACACTGGGGACCAAATAATGAGCCGAACGGATATGCACCGCGACTTATTGGTGCTTTCGGTCTTCCACTCCTGATGGCTGTTCTCAATATTGTTGTCCATGTAGGCCTGGATCATGACCCACGAAACAACAATTCCGCTCCTGCAATCAAATTACTTGGAAAATGGTGTATTCCTGTGCTTTCTTTAATCATGGTACCGGCATCCCTCCTTATCAATATGGGGCATGAGCTTCCCATCGATAAGATTGCCATGATTATGGTCGGAATTATCTTCACTATTTGCGGCAACTACCTTCCAAAATGCCGCCAGAATTACACCATAGGAATCAAGATTCCATGGACTCTCGCCAGCGTGGAAAACTGGAATAAGACACACCATCTCGCAGGATATCTCTGGATCATCGGAGGAATTCTTATGATATTCTTCGGACTTTTCGGATTTCCGATTCTCACCGTATTGCTCCTGATTCCTCTGGCAGTGTTTCCTATGATCTTTTCTTTTGTTCTTTACAAAAAAGGCGATTAATCTGCAAGAAGAAATACAAGATGAAATCCATCTGGATATCTTACCCGGCAGATGTTATACTTGAGTCATGAAACTAAAAATAAAGGCAGGAATAAAATCATGATTATTTGCGCAAAACATCTCATTACCGGCGATGGCAAGACGGTACTGGAAGATAAAGCCGTTGCTGTTGAAAATGGAACGATCCGAAAAATCGGGCCGAAAGAAGCACTCATCGCGGAATTTCCGGAAAAAGAAGTGAAGGACTATGGCGATGCCACCCTTTTACCCGGGCTTTGCGATATGCATGTGCATCTCGGCTACTGGTTCTCACAACCGGACAGCTTCAATTACAATGACCAGCTGATTACGTTATTCGCTCTGCAGCACGCACAGGCCGCATTTGAGCGCGGTATCACCAGCGTGCGTGATATGACTTCCGCGCGGAAGCTCTGTGCAACCCTGAATCTCGCGGCAGAGAAAGGATTTATCACGATTCCAAGAATCACACATGTCGACAACGGCATGTGTATGACAGGCGGGCATGGCTGGGATGATGACATTGCCCAGGTAGACGGACCATGGGAGATCCGAAAGGAGATCCGCCGTCAGGTTCGTGACGGAGCCCAGTGGATCAAGATTCTTACCACACACCGCAGCAGCATTCCCGAGTATACCCAGGAAGAGTTAAATGCTGCTGCCGACGAATGTCACAGAAGAGGGATCAAATGTGGAATCCACGCCGGAACACAGCCGGGCATTCAGATGAGCATCGACGCCGGCTTTGATACCATTGAACACGGAACCTTTTTAACCTATGAGCAGGTACAGCAAATGGCAGAGAAGGGAATCGCCTGGACTCCAACCATCATGGCCTATACTTATTTATATGAAATCACGAAAAAGAATCTGGAAGAAAATGCAGGCAAACCGGTAAATGATCCGGTCATGCAAAAAGAAATGGCAAACTGGGAATATTTTGAACCTGCCTACAAAGCTTACAGGGATAATTTCAAAAAATTCTATGATACCGGTGTCACAGTACTTGCCGGAACCGACATGGTTGTTTACGGTTCACCACTACTGCCTCTTCCAAGAGAACTTCAGTACATGGTGGAATATGGAATCACTCCGTTACAGGCCATTCAGACTGCAACTTCGAACCCCGCCAAAGTACTCGGCTTCGAAAACCAACGCGGCCTCATCAAAGAAGGACTCGACGCAGACCTTCTGGTCGTAAGTGGAGATGCAAGCAAAGATATCACCTGTCTGAACAATGTGAAGTTCGTCACCCTGGGCGGTAAACGTGTTTTTGAAAATGGAATCCGTTATGTAGGGACTGCCAATACGTTTATGTAATTCCATTTTTACTGGTAAATAAAGAAAGAATGGCGGTGTAATTGAGGATATTTACACCGCCATTCTCCTCTCGTTTTTCTTTTCCCTTCATTTTACGGAAAAATCCCTTTCATTTTTTCCGCAAACACCAGCTTTCTCAATGCCACAATATAAGCCGCCATTCTGAAATTGCAATGACATTCTTCTGTAACATTCAAAAGTTCTTGAAAAGATTTTGACATCAGTTTTTCAAGCATTTCATTTACCTGATCTCGTTCCCATGTCAGTTCCTGAATATTCTGAACCCATTCAAAATAAGAGACAATGACTCCTCCGCTGTTTGCAAAGATGTCCGGGATCAAGGTGATTCCCCGTTTTTCCAACACATCATCTGCCCCTTCTGTTGTCGGGCCATTTGCCGCCTCCACAATACAGCCACACTGCAATTTTCCAGCATTTGCTTCTGTAATCTGATTTTCCAGCGCAGCCGGTACCAAAACATCGCATTTACATGTCAGCACCTCTTCATTTGTAGTATGTGTAACTCCAGGTGCACCGTAGTCCTTCAGTAATTTCCCACCCTGATTCAAATAGAGTGAAATCGCATCAATGTCCAATCCCTCCTCACAGTAAAGTCCGCCTGATACATCACTGATGGCAATGACTTTTGCTTTCCTGTGATAGAAGATTCTTGCTGCATTGGCACCGACATTTCCCATTCCCTGTATTGCCACAGTCGTTCCTTCCAATGTCTTTCCTTCCAGAGCAAGCAGCAGTTTCGCACTGATAACAACTCCTCTTCCTGTTGCTGAATTTCTTCCTCTTGATCCTCCAAGTTCAACCGGCTTTCCGGTTACAACTCCCGGGCACGGATGTCCTTTTAACTGACTGTATGTGTCCAGAACCCATGCCATGGTCTGTGGATTGGTATTCACATCAGGAGCCGGAATATCTGTATCCGCGCCAATAATTGGTGCTATTGCAAATGTATATCGCCTGGTAAGTCTTCGCAATTCTCTCTCCGATAAAGTTCCCGGATCAACCTGAATGCCGCCCTTCGCCCCACCGTATGGAATATCTGCCACTGCACACTTCAGGGTCATCCACGTTGCAAGTGCCTTCACCTCGTTCAAATCACAGGTCTGGTGATATCGAATGCCTCCTTTGAACGGTCCGCGTATATTGGAATGCTGAACTCGATATCCTTCAAATACTCTAACACTCCCATCATCCATCTCAATCGGAAGATATACTTTGGTTTCCCGCTGTGGATTTTTCAGAATCTCAAACATAGACTGGTCAATATGACCAATTTCCATTGCTTTTGTCATAGTATGAATTACGTTTGTATATGGGTCATAAGCCTGTGCCATTTTATTCTCTCCTTAGCTGCTGATTGGTTGTGCGCATCAACTGAATGCAATGGTAGAACGAAACCCTCCAGAAGTCAATACGCCTTGGCTAAGACAAGAATATTTCTTTTTTTCTGTTTATACACTTAAATTTCGAAAGACAACCCGGCTTATACTTAAAAAAATAAAGTATTTAACTTCTCAGACTGATTCTGTCGATCTCAGCCAGTTCATTTTCCGTAAATCCCGTCTGATTGATTATTCCTACATTCTCTTCAATCTGCTCCGGACTCGATGCACCGATCAGCACACTCGTCACGTCCTCATCCTTCAGTACCCAGCTCAGTGCCATCTGCGCGAGAGTCTGTCCTCTTCCGGCAGCGATCTCATTCAGCGCCCTGATCTGTTCCAGTCGCTCCGGTGTGAGTGCCGCCTCTGTCAGAAACCGTCCGTCAGCGCGAATACGGCTGTTTTCCGGAATACCGTTCAGATAACGGTCTGTCAGAAGTCCCTGGGCAAGCGGGCTGAATGCAATAATACCTTTCCGCATTCTTTTCGCCGTTTTCTTCAGGCCATTTAATTCAATCGTACGGTCAAAAATAGAATAGCGGTTCTGATTGATCACAAACGGGCACTTAAGCTCCTCCAGAATTTCCACCGCTCTCGCCATCGTCGGTCCGTCATAATTCGAAATCCCTGCATAGAGTGCCTTACCGCTTTTAACGATCGTATTCAACGCTTCCATCGTCTCTTCCAACGGCGTTTTCGGATCCATCCTGTGATGATAAAAAATGTCTACATACTCCAGTCCCATGCGTCTGAGGCTTTGATCTACACTTGCAATCAGGTACTTACGGCTTCCCCCGTCGCCATAAGGCCCTTCCCACATCTTATATCCCGCTTTGGTACTGATGATAAGTTCATCCCGGTATGGATACAAGTCTTCATGCAGGATCTTCCCGAAATTATATTCAGCACTTCCAATCTCAGGCCCATAATTATTTGCCAAATCAAAATGCGTGATGCCAAGATCAAATGCCTTGAAACACATCGCTTTCATATTGTCCATGCTGGCATTGCTTCCAAAATTGTGCCATAAGCCAAGAGAAACCATCGGAAGCATCAAGCCACTCTTTCCGCACCTGTTGTATTTCATAATCTGATATCGTTCTTCATTTGCCATATATGCCATACTCATTCCTCCTTCAATCCGTTTCTGTAAATTCAGTCAGCATATAAAATGCACAAACAACGTTATCATATCGCTTTTTCTTCCGAAAGTCCAGCTTTGACGCTTCTTTTCGCAAATACTTTCACATATATTTTCTTAAAAATATACTTTGGAGTTATTATGCTTTCCAAATCACTTATAAAGCGTTCTCTCCTTGTCTGCTCTATTCTTTGCCTTTCTTTCCTCACAGGCATCGGAGCCGCCAGACTGAAAGAGCTATATTTTCCCGAAACTGTCACCACCTCTTCCGAAGGAAACTGGGGACTGAGTTTTCAGGAAGAAGGAGAACCGCCCGTAGCCAATGCTACATATGACGAACTTGCCGTTTACGACGCATATTACGCTGAAAATACGGACGAAAAAGTCATATACCTTACCTTCGATGCCGGTTATGAAAATGGAAACACCGCGCCGATTCTCGATGCACTCAAAAAGCACCAGGTCCCCGCTACTTTCTTCGTTGTCGGTACTTATCTGGAAAATAATAAGGATTTGATTCTTCGAATGACAGAAGAAGGGCACACCGTTGGAAATCATACATATCATCATAAAGATATGTCCCAGATTTCCTCAAAAGAAGCCTTTGCCGAAGAAGTGCAATCCGTAGAAGAATTGTATAAAGAAATCACAGGCGAAGAAATGACCAAATACTACAGACCCCCACAGGGGAAATACAGCGAGAGCAATCTTCAGATGGCCAAAGATATGGGCTACAAAACATTTTTCTGGAGTCTCGCCTACGTAGACTGGTATGAAAATCAACAACCGTCAAAAGAAGACGCTTTCGACAAGCTCCTTTCCCGCATTCATCCGGGTGCAATCGTGCTCCTGCACAGCACTTCTTCCACCAATGCCCAGATTCTCGATGAACTCCTGACAAAATGGGAAGAAATGGGATACTCCTTCAAATCACTGGAAGATTTGATATCTTCTTCAGCTTAAAAGGCAATAATACAGTATGAACAGAAAACTGCCAAAAGGGACGCGGCACATAGAATGCCTCGTCCCTTTTGGTGAGTTACCAGAGGGCTATATGATTAATTATGTCAATTATCCAAGGAAGCCAAATACGTTCAAAAGAACGATAACCATAAACAACGGAATAACTACTACTGTGAGAGCCTTATCAAATTTACTTAACTTGTGGTCGGTGTTCTTATATAATTCTTTCTCATACCCTTCAAATCCCCAGATTTTCGCAACGAAAATACAGGTAAGTAAGCAGCCAAGAGGAAGTAATAAGTAACCGGTGAAGCAGTCAAGCCAGTCATACAGACCGTACATCTCAATACCCTGGAAGCTCGGCCACGGAAGCTTGAAGTTAGAAAGTGGACCAAATCCAAGAGATACAAAAATGTTACCAATAAGTACGATGATTGCAAATACGATGATACCTTTCTTACGTCCCATTTTCAATTTTTCTTCGAATGTTCTGATAGAAATCTCAAAGAATGTGAACAAAGAAGAAAGTACTGCAAATGCTACGCCAATAAAGAAAGCTGAACCGATCAGTCTTCCGCCCGGAAGCTTACCGTAGATACCTGCCATAACGTCGAACAGCAGAGCCGGTCCCTTAGAAACTTCCATTCCTCCTGCAAACGCAGTAGGAATAACTACAAAACCGGCAAGGATCGCTGCCATTGTATCACAAACGCTGACCAAAATAGCATCGCTCTTCAGATTATTGGAATCCGGAATGTTTGCACCTAAAGTCGTAAAGATACCCCAGCCAATACCAACTGAGAACAGTACCTGAGTCGCCGCATCAGCAAATACCTTAAAGTTGAAATTCTTGAAATCCGGGAGCAGATAGTACTTAAGTCCTTCTACTGCACCTGGTGTAACCGCACATGCATAAACGGCACAGAAAATCAGAATTACAAACAGTGCAGGCATAATGACTTTCGTAACTTTTTCAACAATTTCCGTAATACCAAACAGTAACAAAAAGCAAGTAAAAGCGAGCAGAATTGTTGACCAGATCAAAGGTTCAACCGGTTCACTGATAAAGCCATTAAAGAAAGAACTTGTGTCTTCACCGAAATCACCGCTGAAAATAAACTGTGCCGCGTATTTCAGTACCCAGCCGCCTACTACTACGTAGAACATATTGATACCGATCGTACAGATATTTGCGATCCAGCCTACAAATCCCCATTTTTTATTAATCTTCTCGTATACAGTAACCGTGTCGGATTTTCCGAAACGACCGATTGCCGTTTCCATCTCTACCATCGGATGTGCCATCAGGATGATGATAATAATATATGTAATCAGGAAAATACCGCCGCCGCCTCTGTAAGCCAGATATGGGAATTTCCAAATGTTACCGAGTCCAATGGCCGCCCCCGCCGCAACCATGATATATCCGAACCTTGAATTCCATTGTGCAGGCTGTCCGTTATTATTATTGCTCATAAAACACTCTCCTTCCATGAGAAATTATTATTCTCATTTTGTGTCAGATATGTTATGATATATCTGTTGGGCTTTGTTACCGGCAAAGCCCAATAATTGTAAATTACTTAACACCTTTAGTCGCAGCCCGTTCCGGGCTACGTCTAAAGGCACACAATATTCTATTGTATTAAATGTCTTTTTCAAAAACAGTCTGATCCGTAACCGGAGTCTGAAGCGCTTTCAGTGCTCTTCTAACCAATCTTTCACGAATCTTCTTAGAATCACCTTCACCCTGTGTAGGATCTCCTAACGGATATGGAATACCTACGCCCGGGATAATTCTGTTCGCACCGATTGTCTTGGAAATCGGAACTACTGTAGCCATATGAACGACCGGAATACCGTATTTTTCAATACCTTTAACCATCGTTGCACCGCAACGTGTACAGGTACCTCATGTGCTGACGAGGATAACACCGTCAACATGATCCTCGATAAATTTCTGTCCGATCGCATCACCAAATTTTGCAGCAGATCCTGTCGCTGTACCGGTACCGGTTGTGGTACAGAAGTAATTCAACAGTTCTCCGAATTCTCCTGCTTTTTCCAGTTCGCGCATAACATCAAGCGGAACTACCAGGTTCGGATTCGCCATAACGAACTGTCTGTCGTATCCTCCGTGGATAGTTGTGAAATCATCCGGTGACATGCTGTCCATACCTTCAATTGAATAAGTGCCGAACTTGGTTGCATTGGAGGATTCGATATGATCCGGGTTGCCCTGTGGAACGATACCACCGGAAGTAACCAGAGCGATTTTAGCATGTTTTATATCTTTGATCGGTTCTGCAGGCGGTACACGGTCAAATTTCGGCATCGGAAGATCTGTTTCAAACGGCTCTCCTGCCATCTTCTTGATCAGCATATTCATACCACGTGTAGCTCCTCTTTCCTCCGCAAAGTAGTTTACACGGATTCCTCTCTCCAGATATCCTTCAATCTTCGGTCCAAGGATCTCCTCACCTGTCGCCATCTTCTGAATCAGATTGACAAACTTCGGAACTGCTTTTCTCATCGTAGCTGCTGAGTTACCCGTCTCAACAAGGATCACGTCCTTCTTGAACATATCAGCCCCCGGGTTTTCAATATACATACCGGAAAGTACCGGAATACCAAGTCTTTCTTCAATTGCCTTACAAATTGTTCCACAAGCAACTCCATAACGCCCGGCGTTGAATGCCGGTCCTGCTACAAATACGTCCGGTTCATATTTCTTAACCATCTCTACGATCGTATCAGTTGCCGCATCAAGATTTTCTCCAAAGTAGTTGTCACCACAGATAACGGTTGCAACGATTTCATAATCTTCTCCAAGACCTGATGCAAGTGCCTGTCCGGGTCCAATGATCTCTTCTCTTACTTCTGGCTGATAATCTGCTTTATCTTCTCCACCAATTCCGGCAAAGAACTGGTTGAGGTAATGAACTATTCTATATTTTGCCATAACTGCTGATCCCCCTTTCTTAGTATCCTCTTGCTGCCAGCTTGTTAAAGCCGTTTGCAATCGTAGATGCAATGATGATCTGAATCTCTGCTTCGAATGAACCGTCTTCGTTAATACACCCAGCCCATCCGCCAATCTGGCTCTCGATATACTCCTGAGTGCCAATTACCTTGTCCATTGCCGGGAACTGAAGAGTCATATTTCCCTGTCCGCAAGATGCAAGTGCCGTAGCTTCATCACATGTGTCGGCAAGTGACTGAGATTTACCATCTTTTCCTGGGAATTCGTCTGTAATCAAAACAACTTTTGTACCCTTACGTTCTACCTTGCGGCAGTTCATCATAAGGTCTGTATCCGGGTTACCATATCCTTCTTCCGTGATCAGAACACCGTCGAGTCCCATCCACTCGCAAAGCTTGGCTACCATATCGGAATGTCTTTCCTTATCTGCAAGGAAAACGTTCTCATTTGTCAGGATAACGCCCATGAAGTTGATATCCTTTCCATGGTGCTTGTAACATTCGTCGATAACCGGATTGTGTAAATGATGATAGGTTGTAACCTTGTCACATGGAGCAACGCAGTTACCGGAAACGATTGCTCCGTCCATGATCTCTGTCGGATACATAAATGTTGGAACAAACTGTTTCGCATCTACGCCATAATAGTAGGTATCATGAAGCAGTCCCTGTGACTGAAGCATATGAATATAACCTACCTTCGGCAGATCCGGATACTCGGCAGCCTGTTCGAAAATCGGCTTGGTTTCAAAAGTTTCCAGCGTGTCTGGTTCAACATTTCTTCCAGCTTCTCCGAGATAGGTAGCAACCTTAAGTCCTGCCATACGTCCTGCCTTTTCATAAACGTGTGTCTCAAGCCCTTCTTTCGGTTCAATTACTACACAGAGATTAACAGTTTTAGAGAACGGGCAGTAATCAGCTGCAACGCCACTCATATCGATAACACCTTCCTGGAATCCAACGATTCTTCCGACAGTTACAACGCAACATCCGTCCAGTGCATGTGTTCTTCCTTCTCCAACAGGCGGTGTAACTTTTCCGATAACCCCCGGAAACATCTCTCCGCCGCTGACCTTCACACGCGGCTCAATAACGTCCTTAACCGGAGTGATTCTCGTTGAATCTCCTGGCCTTGCGATATCCAAGTGGCATCCTATCAATTTGTCGTCTTCAAGAACCAATGATTCTACTTCTTCTTTGTTTACATAGAGTACATGATCCTCAATGTAGGTTCTGTCAGCAAATTGGATATCATTAATCTCAATTTTACCAAGTTCCAATTTCATATTAGGTCCCTCCTTTAAAATTTGTAATCGCGATAACTTAAGGGTAAAAAAAAAGTGTTCCGTACCTTATTACCGCTTACCTTATGCCCACATTATACAACTTATCGCGATAACATTCAAGCTTTTTTATAGATATTATTGATATATTTATATTTTCTATGAATAATCGCTCACAATTCTGCACATACTAAGCATTTTAATTTGCATCCCAATAGTGCATTTTTTCCATATAACGCAAAAGACACAGCCTACGTAATAACGCTGTGTCTTCCTATAATTTATATGTTCTTTTTCGTTGAATAATATCCGTTATACCCTTTTAGATCTTTAGCCAATTTCATGACAATCATATCTACATCGGAAATAAATTCCCGCACTCTTCCCTCGATCTGCTCTTCTCGAATACCATCATCAAGAATCGTTTTCAAATATCCCTTATAGGTCATACAGACCACACGATTCAACTGAATTGCTTCATAATAATTAATCGCATTTGCGCGTATGCATCTTCTGCACATCCGGAAATCTCTTCCTACAAAACTAGGAGCATACAGCATCTCTGCAAAAATATGATTTGCATCCTCGATATCCTCAGGGAACATTTCGTAATACTCTTTAAATACCTTCTGCAGTTTCATGTTAGAATACTTAAAAAACAGCAAATCATATGCCTCAGGTTTTTTAAATGCTTCTCTTGCATAGCAATCCCATACCCCCACATAAATATCCCATACATTTTTCCATCTTTTTTCACTTGCATTTAATCTCTTAATATAACCTTGCAATTCCCTCAACTCAGCATAAAATAATAATTCAGTCAGATTGCCGAAATACCGGTACATGCTTGCTGAGGAGCATCCCATTTCCTTAGCGATTCTTCGGATAGATACTGCCGCAATTCCTTCATTTTGTATAATCTCGTATGCCTTTTCAATGTAGTCTCGCTTAGATAATCCTTTAAAATAATTACTCTTCGTCTGTTGCTCCATGTTACGCAGACTCTACCTTTCTTATTCTATTGTAAATCTCTCACAAAGCAGATCCTCTGATTCTGCCCGCACTACTTACTTTTGAGCACAGCCATACTTACAGCCGTGTTTTCAATTACGAAATTCTGGGGATTATATTCTCGATCACAGACAGATCAATTGTCTTAAAATCATTTGCCACTTTTTCTGCGTAATTCTTCGGTGTCGGTGCAATTTCCTGCCATTGTCTGTATGTTTCGATACACTTCTCGATCAGCATGATATCTTTCATGTTATCTTCTTCTCCCTTCGGATAAACAACAACAGAACGATACGGCGTCTGATTCGGTTTCAGGCTGGAAGCCTGTGGATGCGTCAACAGAATATGACGATTGTAAACCATATCCCGTGTTTTAATCAACACATCTTCATAACTATCTAAAAGAATCACCTGCATTTCTTTTTTATACTTCTCATAAACCCTATCATTATTCGTAATAATAATAGCCTTATCCGGATTCCACATGGTCATCCCTGCCTCTCATTTTTATTCTAAATTATTATAATATCTTATATCTACGCGACTTTATTAATTATAAATTCCGCAACAAAAAAAGTCAATTTATTATCAAATTCCTATATGGAAAAAAACTGCAAACCTTGTCACCAAAGTCTGCAGCTATCTCTTTTTATGTACCTTCAAAACCACATACAAAGTTTTATCTCTCCATCCATTTCTTTCCTATCCTACCATTTCAAACTTACTTTCCGCGGAAACCATTCCTGTAAGATCCGCTCCGGATACAAGCATCCTTCCCGTCTCTTCCACTCATGCTTTTCCGCTTCTTGCCTGTTTGCTCAGGTTATGCCCTCGACCGATTAGTAACAGTCAGCTCCATGCATTGCTGCACTTCCACCTCTGCCCTATCTACCTCGTCGTCTTCAAGGGGTCTTACTAGCTTCCGCTATGGGAGATCTTATCTTGAGGGGGGCTTCACGCTTAGATGCCTTCAGCGTTTATCCCTTCCAAACTTGGCTACTCTGCCATGCACTTGGTAGTACAACAGATCCACCAGAGGTTCGTCCATCCCGGTCCTCTCGTACTAAGGACAGCTCCTCTCAGATCTCCTGCGCCCGCGCCGGATAGGGACCGAACTGTCTCACGACGTTCTGAACCCAGCTCGCGTACCGCTTTAATGGGCGAACAGCCCAACCCTTGGGACCTACTCCAGCCCCAGGATGCGATGAGCCGACATCGAGGTGCCAAACCACTCCGTCGATGTGAACTCTTGGGAGTGATAAGCCTGTTATCCCCAGGGTAGCTTTTATCCGTTGAGCGATGGCAATCCCACTTT
>JALFNN010000049.1 GCA_022774325.1 bacterium
ACCTCCTTTGAATAATGTGTAGCAATAGCTACCTCAATCACTATATCAAAGTTGGTCAGCTTCCGAAATGTATGGTCAGTTATATTGAAAGTACTGGTCAGCTGCTAATGAAACGAGTGGTCAGTTCATCCGATATTTGCACAGACAGGCCGTATTGCTTCATATCTATCTCGTTTCTCATTGTATTCTCTCTCCCGGGTCTCTCCCATGACTCTGCATAAAATGTTCTGCATGATTACGGAGTATTGTGGCATAATCCTCATTTCCCCATGTCCGATCGGACATACTGATAAGAAGAAAAAGCGGCGCATAATATTCTACCGCAAGCTGCCTGGGATTTTCCTCTTTCAATACTCCTTCCCGGATCAGCCCTCGAAATAAGTCTTCTATGTAGTCGACCGGTCCTGCTACGATACACTGACTGTAAAGTTCTGCCATTTCTTCATTGCGGTATTGCTCCAGTGTCAGCATCTTGCGAAAATCGCATGCGAAATCATCTTCCGTCCAGAAGAAAAACTGAGCAATGGTAAATTCAATCACATTTTCCACGGACTGATTCTCATATGCTTTCGGCTGGATTTCATATTTCTCTTGCGGTACTTCATATTTCCGCGCCCGTTCAGCATCAATTTGATACATCCTCTCAACGATACTGTCAAAAATATCACGTTTGTTTTTATAATGCTTATAGAGAGCTCCCTTCGTCATTCCCAATTCTCCTGCAATTGCGCTTACCGGTACAGCCTCATAACCATCCCTCGCAAACAGGTGAAGAGCAGTCATCAATATTCGTTCCCTTGTATCAGACATTTTTATTTTCTCCATTCAAAATGGTTCACTGAATCATTTTCTTATTCATGGCGATTAAGAAAACGGTCGTTTACCACAATTATAGTGAACGACCGTTTACTTGTCAAGATATTTCTCGATATACGTTGGCCAGAATACCAGCTCCATCATAAAAGTGCTTACATTTGAACTATTTTTCTGACAGTATTCGCTGTTCTTATCGTTAGCTTAGTTCCTATACCTGCACTTGCTGTCTTAGACCACCAATTCGTTTTTTGATAATCTTTACGACTAAAAGACCAGAATATAACTTCTTTATAACCTTCTATCTTTTCTAACCCTTTTTTAGGCTCTCCAATCTCACTGTATACATCAGAAGATTTAGCCGGAGGTATAATGAAAATCAGATTATCATAGATTTCTTTGTTGTCATTATCCCACCAGTCAGGTGCACTTTGTAAAATATCTTCAAGCATTTCTTTTGATATGACAAGAACAGCAATATCTAAATCAAACTGATTATGAATCATCATTTGAATTTGTGCTGTCATTTTCTCTGTATTATCTTCATTACTGGAAAAAATCACATTACCACTGTTCAAATATGTCTTAACTTCTTCAAATGCAAGTTTTTCAAAGCATTTCTTTAACTCAGACATTGGTACTTTATTTTTTCCACTTATATTGATGCCTCTTAGCAGGGCAACATACCTTTTCATAGTCTTACCTCCCCATTAACTTCGGTAGTGTCAAAAACTACCTGTTTTTTTGTCCCAAAATTCAATAAAAACCTTGATTTTATGGGAGAATGCAAATAAAAAGAGCATTGACCTCCCTTTTTCTGGTATAATGTCCTCGACCAAAATTCCAAAACACCAAAGGAGACAATGCTCATGGACATTATACAATACTTACTTTCTGTTATTCAATATCTTTATCAGCAGAATTGCTGGCTGATTACTTTTATCTGCAAATATATTCCACTGAAACAGTGGGCTTTTGACGATTCTCACTCTCCAAAGTACCAGAAACTCAAAACAGACGAACTTCCTAAAATGGAAATCCATCACAACGACTGGGACTGGCAGCTCCTGATCCCCTACTATGAATTCAAGTATCACAAGAAGATCAAACCCGTCTCACGCCGCAAAGAATGTGATATCTCCGAGGACTGCAAGTGTCCCTGCTGTAATGCCCCTCAACCTTATCTCTACCGCAACAACGGCAGGAAAGGTCAGATCAAATGCAAGGTCTGCGACACAAACTTTTCACCGGATGATAACCGTTTCTCTAAAGAGTACACCTTACGCTGCCCCCACTGTGGAAATGCTCTGGTACATAAAAAAGACAGGAAACACTTTATCGTCCACAAATGCGTGAATCCCAAATGCCCTTACTATCTCCACAATCTTAAAAAAGTAGATAAGGAACATCTTGAAAAAGCTTATGGCAAGAACGAATACAAACTACACTACATCTACCGTGAATTCACCGTGGATTTCTTTAAAATGGATCTGGATTCCCTCCCGAAAAACGCTTCTTCCCTGAAGTTCAACAAGTTCGATTCCCACGTGATGTCACTGTGCCTGACTCTTCACGTTAACCTCGGGCTCTCCCTGCGGAAAACCTCCCAGGCTTTGAAGGATCTTTATAACATCCGGATCTCACACCAGCAAATCGCCAACTACTGTAAAACTGCTGCTATCTGTGTAAAACCTTTCGTGGACAACTATGACTATCATGCCGGCAGCACTTTCACTGCTGATGAAACCTATATCAAGATCCGTGGTATCAAAACTTATATCTGGTTCATTATGGATGCTGCGAAGCGCTCCATCATCGGTTACCAGGTCTCTGACAACCGCGGCGTCGGTCCCTGTATCATGGCAATGCGCATGGCTTTCCGACATTTCAAAGAGCTTCCAAAAAACTTCCGCTTTATCGCAGACGGTTACAGTGCCTATCCACTGGCTGCCCAGCAGTTCTTCCATGAATTTGGTGATGCCTTCAAGTTCTGCATTACCCAGGTGATTGGGCTTACCAACGACGATGCGGTTTCCAAAGAGTTCCGTCCATTCAAGCAGATGATCGAGCGCCTGAACCGAACCTATAAAGCGTCCTACCGGAAAACAAACGGATTTGACAACATCGACGGTGCCAACTATGACCTTGCTCTGTGGGTTGCATACTATAACTTTCTGCGTCCTCACAAACACAACAACTATAAAGTCCTGAACACAGTAGAAATGCTGGAAGGCGCTGACAATATGCCCGGAAAATGGCAACTGCTGATCTTCCTTGGTCAACAGACAATTCTAAATCTCCAGAAACAGAAAAATGCGTAAATGGAGCGGAACCGTTGTCAGGAGGACCGTGGAATACCAGAGCACGAAGTGCGAGGATATGCCGCGAAAGCCTCTTGACATAAGGTTCACGGATTATCCTGTTTAGCAGAAAAGGGGCAAGTGCGCCCTTTTCCTGCCTTCCGGCGAGGACAGGTCCGGGCAGAGCCCGGAATCGGGTCAAGGGACTGGTCCCTTGCAGGTTCTTAGGGCAGCGCCCTGAGCCCCCGGAGGGCCTTCCGTCTTATATATTTGCAATTTTCAAGGTTCGTTTGAGCCTGTTTTTTTCGGCCCAGTTTTTCATAGATTACTTGACACTACCGTTCTTTATTTTATACTTGTCACTTTACAAGGTACGGATTTGAATGTCAAGAATCCGGACAATGGATCTGAATACTTCATACTGCAGATTTCATTGACATTATGTTTCTTCCATTCTCCTTCCATATAGAAGCTTCCTGCACCGCCGGCAATATGTATACTGCCTTTTGCCATCGGGCAAATGCGTACTTTGAATTCACCTTTTCCAAAGACTGTCTCTACGATTGCTTCTTCTCCATCTTCCAAGCCATAACGTTTTGCATCTTCTGCGTTCATATCAATTGTTGGAAGTGGTTCTCTTTCGGCTATTTCCTTTAATCCCGGTCCAAATGAGCAAAACCTTAGGGCACTTCTTGCAGCTGTTGTCATAATGAGTGGATATTCTTCTTTGCTTCCCATTTCTTTGACAGAACGGATATCCTCATATTTCGGATACGGTGTATAACCGCATTCTGCAATATAAGTCGAACTGATCTCAAATTTCCCGGAAGGAGTCGGAAATCCCGGCTTACCATACTCGCGCAGTTCTCCGGTCTTATATTTTTCATATTGGATTTCAGGTGGATTGACCACACCATATTCACTCTTCTTAAGCCGGTCAAGCAGTTGCTCGTTGCCACCGCACATCCAGAGCATAAGCTCCTCATCGTTCTTCGGATATGCGTCTCCAAAGCCCATTCGCTCCGCCAGTTCCTGTAAAATAAACACATCACTTTTGGCCTCTCCGACCGGTTCTATGATTCGGTTACGCAGACGCATGCCGCCCTGAACCGGAACGACCGACTGATCTTCATAATAAGTTGTGGCAGGCAGAATCACGTCAGCATATTTTGCATCATCGGTCATAAACCGGTCGAGAACCACCAGACAATCCAACTTTTTATAGACCTCGTGCCACAGGCTTTGTTCCGGATATGTGATGGCCGGAGAGGCTGCACAGATCAGCATTCCCCGCACCGGATACGGATCGTCATGCAGCACCGCCTCCGGTATTTTCACAAACTGTCCGCTTCCGGTAAGCCTGCTGTAAAGCGGAAATTCTTTCGCACCGACAGCATCTTCCACAGTTTCCATCGGTCGTAGAGGAATCGTCGGATTCTTCTTAGAAGCAATACAGATTCCGCCGGGAACATCGATTTTCCCGGTGATCGCCCAAAGTATCTGGATGGCTCTGTTGTTTTGTACGCCGCTCAGCTGATATTCCAGTCCTGTGTATGAAATCAGTGAAATCTTTGTCGTACTGCAGAAAATATCTGTTAATTTGCGTATGTCTTCCATGGAAATACCGCAGCACTCTGACATTTCTTCCAGGGAAACCGTTCTCAGATATCCTGCAAATTCATCGAACCCTTTTGTATATTCATTAACAAATACTTTGTCATATCGTTCTTCTTCCACAATAATCTTCAGCATCGCAACCGCGAGTGCTCCGTCTGCTCCCGGAATCACCGGAATCCACCAATCGGCAAGTTCTGCCATTCCTTCTCCTCTCGGGTCAATCACAATGATTTTTGCACCGCGCGCTTTTGCTGCCTTTACCAGTTCCAGTGTAGTAAGCGGTCCGGAATCTGTTTTTGAATTTTTCCCCCAGATAAATACGACTTCACTGTTCGGAATATCCTGATAAAGCTTCGGCGTCGGGACACCATAGGTCAGTACAGGTGTCATCATATTAGAAGAGACATTACAGATACATCCACAGCTCATATCGTTATGGGATCCCAGATTTTTAAAAAATGCATTCGCTCCGTTAAAGCATCGCATCGTTGCTGCTTCTCTTCCGCTGCTGCCGACATAACTTACCAATGCGTCTGCACCATATCGCTCTTTAATTTTCATAAATCCGGCTGCCGCTGCGTCTAAAGCCTCTTCCCAAGTGGCCTCCCGAAACGCTCCGCTTCCTTTCTCTCCGTTGCGGATCAATGGTTTCCGTATCCGTTTTTCTGAATAAACGATCTGTGGCGATAATGCCCCACGCGGACAGACACGCCCTCCCGGGCAGTCCCTGTCGGGTTCTACTTTGATCAGTCTGCCGTCCTCTACAGTAGCTTCAATCGGACATTTATCCGGGCAGATTCCGCAAAATCCTTTTTTCTTCATTTCTTCCTTCCTCCTTTATTCTGCCAGGCGAAGCGCTCCCGTATTGCACGCCCTCACACACGCCGGTTCCAGTCCACAGGCCACCTGGGTTGCACAGCCGTCACATTTTACGATTTTTCCTTCTTTATCATATCTCGGAATATCATGCGGACAGACTCTCGCACATGTTCTGCAGCCAATACATTTTTCTTTGTGAAATGCGACAACAAATCCATTTTCCGTCCGTTCAAACACCTTCATCGGGCACTGCTCCATACAGGGTGCATCCGCACAATGAAGGCAGCTTCTGGTTATATAGCTCACAAGCCCGCTCTTCCGGGATGTACGTTTCTCATAGATCCGGGGTGAAACCGCATCGGCCTTCGTTTCATCATAGTGCTGATCCATACAGGCTACTACGCAGGCAAGGCATCCCGAACACAGTGCCGGATCACATACAACTCTACTCATGGTGCACCTCCTTCTTTTCCAGTCTGCAGCAGTAAGATTTATATCCCGGGAATCCGGATACCGGATCAAGATAATTATCATCAATCAGAAGATTGATGTCCTTATCTCCCGCTCCATGATATACATTCACTGCTCCCGGCAGACAGGACGAATTGATGCTTAGTGTCAATCCCATGCTTCCTACCGGTGTCTTTATCATTACAATCTCATTGTCTTCCATCCCCAGTTTTTGGGCATCATCCGGATGAATCTCAACAAGCGGATACTCTTCCAGATTTGCAAGCCACGGCATCCGGTAGGTTCTGGAATGGAAGAGCTGTGGTTTTCTGCTGCCTGTCGTCAGAATCAGCGGGTATTCGTCCATCGGAAGTTTTTCCCTGAAATCATGGTAAACCGGAAGTGCCTCATTTCCTTCTTTATTACATGACGCCATGATGCTGGAGACAAATTCAATCTTTCCGCTCGGTGTCTTCACCTGCAGAATCTGTTCCGATGTGCGCCCCGGCATGATTTTCCTTGCCTTGATTCCTTTTGGCGCCTGCCTGATTTCTTCCAATGTGAGTCCTGTCGCCGAAACAGATTTCCTCAGATAATCCTCATGGCACCTGATCGGTTCTTCTCCTCCGATTGTAATTCCCAGTTTTTCTGCCAATCCGGTAATCACATCCATATCGCTCCTCGCCTCTCCCATCGGTTCTACTACCGGTGCCTGATAGTACACGGTGTCTGCGCCTAATACGGCAACCTGCTCCCGTTCCAGAGACGTCTGGATCGGTAGAACGATATCCGCAAATTTGCCGGTATCCGTCATATAAAGATCCGCGCTCACGAAGAAGTCCAGCTTTTTAAAGCCTTCTTCCAGGCGGTCCGGTCTTGGCCACATATGATGATTCATTCCGAAAGAAAGAATCGTCCGGATCGGATAAGCTCCTTTTCCCTCCATATAATCAGCCAGTCTCGTCACCTGTGCCTCCTGCGCCGTAAGACGCGCCCATGCCGGAAATTCCTCATGACTCAGATCCTGATCCGCATCCACTCTCGCATGCATGGTTCCCAGAAATGCTTCCCGAAGCACAGCTCTTCCCGGTCCCGGCGGAAGTGTTCCTCCCTCCACGCCGAAGCTGCCGGTCAGTGCCAGGAGCAACACGATCGCACGGGCATTCTGCATACCATTCACATTATGTACCACCGGAGAAGCCGACAGCTGAATCGGGCAGGGTGCCTCCTTCGCCATCAGGCGGGCCGCTGCTGTCATGTCTTCTTTCGGAACACCGGTGATTTCTTCTACCCGCTCCGGCGTAAATTGCATCACATAATCTTTATATTCGTCAAATCCGATTGTATATTTATCAATGTATTCCTGATTCTGAAGTCCTTCTGTGATGATGACTCTTGCCATTCCAAGCGCAAGCGCTCCGTCCGTTCCCGGAATCGGGCGCAGATGGATATCCGCATGTTCCGAAGTCGGCGTACATCTCGGATCCACCACGATCAGCTTCACTCCTCTTTTGACTGCTCCAATAAACGCCCCTCCGGCCGTCACCGAATTACTGTAAAGAGAATTCACTCCCCATACAACCAGGATCTTACAGCGCTGCATATCCGGCATCGGCATCCGGACCTCCTGTCCGAATGTACTCATGCACGCCATCATCAAAGAATACGCACAAGTACTGGATTCCGTTCCGAAATTCGGCGTCCCGTAACCATTTGCCAATTCTGTAAGCTGCGGCCGGAACCATTTTGGATGTCCGACATAGATCAAAGTCTCCTTTGCTCCGTACTTTTCTTTGGTTTCCGTCATTTTTTCAGCGATCGTGGTAAGCGCCTCATCCCAGCTGATCCGCTCAAATTTTCCTTCTCCGCGTTCACCGATCCGTTTCATCGGATACAACAGTCGATCCGGATGATAAAGTGACTGCTTCAGCGCAGCCCCTTTCACGCAGATTCGCCCGTTCGAACCGGGCATATCTTTATTTCCTTCTACCTTGATCACTTTTCCGTCTTTACAGTAGGCATCCACCAGACATGATCCCCCACAGAATCCGCAGATTCCGGTCTTAACCGTAATGCCTGTCTCTTCACAGGGAATCTTTGCCCGTAAGAGTTCCTCCTTCTCTAGTGCTTTCATAGTTTTCTCCTCGATATCTTTTCCATTTTACTATTGCTTCTATCGTAAATTTCTTTTTTCTAAATGTCAATCGAGCCTGAAAACTTGAATACATAATTAGTAATTTCAATATTTTCCCACTAAATATTACGTTTCTTGATATTTTGAAGCTGATATATAGTTTTTTTCTATAAAATAGTGCTGTAATGTTTATTTATTAGCATTATTTTCTATAGTGCGTTATAATTGTCATGCCCTTGAGGCAAAATATAAAATTATTGGGAGGACAATTATGAAGAAAAGACTACTTGCAGCACTGCTTGCCGGCATGATGGTATTCTCACTGGCAGCTTGCGGAAGCAAAGAAAGCACAACAACAGAAGACCAAAAGGAAGATTCCAAGACAGAGGAGTCTGCAGAACTGGAAGATTCCCTCGTTGTATACTCTACGCATTCAGAAGACATGTTAGAAGAAATCTGCAACGCATTTACCGAAAAGACCGGTGTAGAGGTTGAATACATCAACCTGAAGGGTGAACTTGCCGACCGTGTCAGAAGTGAAAAAGACAACCCGCAGGCAGACATCATGTTCGGTGGTGATACTGCAACCTATATGCTTCTTCAGGATGAAGGATGCTATGAAGCGACAAAGCCTGAATGGGCTGGTGATCTTCCGGCTGATTTTAAAGATGCAGACGGATATTGGTACGGAACTTATAAAACACCGGTTGTGATGTTCTACAACACCGACTTAATGACAGCAGAAGAAGCTCCGAAGGACTGGAGCGATCTGGTAAAACCGGAATATGCAGGAAAGATCATCACGCGTGATTCTCTTTCCTCTTCTATGCGTTCCACCATCGCCGCTCTCGTAAGCTACTATACCGCAAATGAAAGCGAAGAAGCTGCATGGGAATACATCGAAGGTCTGAATGCAAATATCAAGAATTACTACAACAGCGGAAGCATGATGTTCCAGGCTATCGGGAAAGGCGAAGCAGCCATCTCTATCGCAGTACTTGACAACATCATTGACAACAGAGACAACAACAGCATGCCTCTTGAAATCGTAGATGCAACAAGCGGCGCAATCACAATCACAGACTGTATCGCAGCAATTAAAAATGCACCACATCCAAATGCTGCAGCCGCTTTCGTAGAATTCGTGGGAAGCAAGGAATGTGAAGAAATGGTTGCAAATTCTTTCAACCGTATGCCGGCTCTCGATGCTGCTCTGGAAGGTGCTCCGGAATGGATGAAGACCGGATATGCTCCGATGACTCTTGACTGGGCTGATATCAGCGCAAACCAGTCTGCAACACTGGAAAGATGGGAAACCGATTATATTGACGGCAACAAGACCGTGCAGTCCAATTAATTGATACCAATCGGCAAACACCATAAACATTTGGAAATAGTGGGGCGCTGCTCCACTATTTCTGTATGTTCAATTCTATGAGGGAACAAAATATGAGTGACATTATCCTAAAAAATATTTCACACAGCTTTGACACGACCCGAGTTCTTGATTCTGTAGATATCACCATTAAGAAAGGGGATTTCTTCACACTTCTCGGCCCGTCCGGGTGTGGCAAAACCACTCTTCTGCGTATACTGGCAGGTTTTATCCGCCCAACCGAAGGGCAGGTACTGATCGGAGATACCGACATCACAGAATGGGCACCGGAAAAACGCAACATGGGAATCGTCTTCCAGAATTATGCACTATTCCCAAACATGACCGTTCGCGAAAATATATCCTACGGTCTGAAAATCCGGAGACAGTCCAAAGCCCAAATTAAAGAGAAATGCGACTACTACATGGATCTTGCGGGTCTGAAAGAACTGGAAGGCCGGCGTATTAATGAATTGTCCGGCGGTCAGCAGCAGCGGGTTGCCATCGCAAGGGCTCTCGTCATTGAACCTCAGATGCTGCTTCTGGATGAGCCAATGTCCAATCTGGATGTAGCGCTCCGCGTGAAAATGCGCGAAGAGATCCGTGCCATCCAGAAAAAAACCGGAATTACCACATTATTTATCACCCATGATCAGCAGGAAGCGCTTTCCATCTCCGATCAGATTGCGGTAATGCGTGACGGAAAAGTCCTGCAGATGGGCGCACCGGAAGATATTTATAATCATCCAAACCAGGAATTTGTGGCAAATTTTGTCGGCACATCCAACATAATTCCACAGAATCTTTATGAAGACTTTGGAATTTGCAGCCACACTGACGCCCCATATCTCTTTGTAAGACCAGAACATATGGCGATTTCCCACGATCCGCAGAACGGAATCCCTGCCCGCGTGGAAGAAGTCAAATTTTCCGGCATGTATTATGAATACACTGTTACCACAACGGATAACACATACCGCGTTATCGAGATTAATCGTGGAGATATTTCCAAAATCTGGCATGTAAATGACAGTTGTTTTGTTAAAGTTGCAAATATAGATGGGGTGTAGAATATATGAAAAAGGGTAAAATAAGCATTTTCCGCTATCTATGGTATCTGATTCTCGGCTTCCTCATACTCGGCTATATCATCGTTCCGTTTTTCCACACCTTCATGCAGGCACTGGAAACGGACTCCGGTTATGGGCTTGACGTGTTCCGGGAATTTTTTCAGAATCCAAACCAGCGAAAGGTTATCGGAAATACGGTTCTTCTGGGAGCCGCATCCGTACTGACTTGCGGAACCATCGGAATTATGCTGGCAATGTATATGACCTTTCTCGCCGGTAAATGGAAAAAAATCATCCATATTCTGCTGCTCAGTCCGATGATGATTCCAGGTGTTATCACCGTAATCTCATTTATCCAGCTTTACGGCGAGAGTGGAATCCTGACCAAAGGAATCCAGTATCTCCTTCACCTGGAGCAGATTCCATTTCAGTTTCAGGGATTTGGTGCCATCGTTTTCGTGGTAACGTATACACAGTACGTCTACTTTTACTTAAATGTCTATGTAGCCATGAAATATGTTGACAATTCCAGCATCGAGGCGGCAAGAAGTATGGGTGCCTCCTGGTTCCAGATTTTCAAAGACGTAATCTGGCCGGTCATCATCCCAGCTGTACTCTCCTCCGTGATTGTGACATTTGCATCCGGAATCAGCTCTTTCTCCGCTCCGAATCTGATCGGAGGCAGCTTCAAGGTGCTGAGCACGCAAATCGTAAAATCAAAGGCCAACAATCATATGGAAATGGCATCTGTTCAAGTTGTTGTATTATTTCTCATCAGCATGATCGTGATGCTGACGATCCAGTATTACAGCAAACGGTATGGAAACTATGCATCGGATCGAAGCACAGCGATTGCACCGCTTAAGGGAACGCATAGCCTGCTGTCATTCATAAGCCGGATCATCATTTTTATTCAGATCCTGTTGATCCTATTGCCGATCATCACCATTGTGTACCTTTCCTTCGTCCCGACAAGCTCCATCATGCAGGATATTTTCCCGCATACATTTACGTTGGAAAACTACCTGATGATCTTCCAGAAAACGCGAGTACTGAAACCACTGATCAACAGCTTGAAAATGTCTGCCATAGCAGTCATAGCCGGTCTTGTCATCACCGTGCCAAGCTCATACATGATCGTAAAATACAAAAGCAAATTCCACGCTTTCCTCAAAGTCCTGCTCATGCTTCCCTGGACCATGCCGGCAAGCGTTGTAGCCATCAATCTGATCAACGCATTCAGCCAGAAAAGTATCTTTGCCTTTGGGAATGCCTTGATCGGCGGGTTTTACATCGTTCCGATTGCTTATACGATTAATTCCATCCCGCTGCTCCTTAACTCCAACGAAGTGGCTATTATGGGATTAAACAAGAATCTCGAGGAAGCATCAAAAAGCCTGGGAGCCAACATGGCTCATACATTTTTCCGTATTATCATGCCGAATATTGCTCCCGGAATTATGGCCGGTGGCGTACTGGTACTGATTCGGACACTGGGAGAATACACCATGTCCGCATTGCTCTACGGTGTATTCAATCGACCGATCTCAATTTCCATGGTGACCGCTATGCAGGAATATAAGATGGGACTTTCACTGGCATATGGAGTGATCGTTATCCTGATCTGCTATACGGCGCTGGGAATTATTTTTAAATTGGATAAGAAGCGGTTCTTCTAGGTGACTAGGGGACGGGTTTTCAGTCACACAGCCACATTAATAATAATGAAGCAGTGATCAGGAGATTAACAAAGTCTCCCATCACTGCTCTATTTTCCTCTCCACTTATTCCACTTGGAAATCAAAGCTCTTTTATAATATTTAACATAAACAACCAGCAAACCTAAAAGCATAATGATTGTTTCAATAACAAGTGCAAGAAACATAGTCTTTTTTGAATATGCCTCCTCAATGTAAATCATAAAAACGGGAATTCCCCATATTCCAAACTCAATGATAGTACTCCTGGTTTCAAGATAATACTTAGATTTATTTCTTCATTTTCGAGTTAGGGAGGACAGGTTCCGTGACTCACTCACAAGTGAGTCACGGAACCTGTCCCCCAAAAATCACTAGCAGATTTCCGCTCCTGCCGGCATCGGTTTTTCCGGTGTCATCAGTGCAAGATTGCCGTCTGCATCTTCTGCGCAGAGCAGCATTCCTTCAGACAGAACGCCTGCCAGTTTTGCAGGTTTTAAGTTTACAAGTACCATTACTTTCTTTCCGACCATTTCTTCGGCGGTGTAATGTGCTTTGATTCCGGATACGATCTGTTTTACCTGGCTTCCGATCTTCACCTGAGAGCAGAGAAGTTTTTTGGATTTCTTTACTTCTTCGCAGGCGATGATCTCGCCAACCTGAAACTGCATTTTTCCGAAATCTTCAAATGTGATCTCCGGTTTTGCTTCGATGTCGATCACATTTTCGTCTTCTTCTTTCTCTTCTTCAACCGGCGGATGAAGTTCTTCTACTTTGGCAAGGACTTCATTGATGTCCAGTCTCTGGAAGAGAATTTCCGGTTTCTCTACTACATGACCGTCGCCGAGCTGAGCCAGGATCTTCTCAGAAGTTTCCGGCATGAAGGATTCGAGAAGGCGTGCGCCTGCGGAAATGCTCTGGATCAGATTCCAGAGTACGGTTTCCAGACGGTCTTTCTTCGCTTCATCTTTTGCCAGTGCCCACGGCATGGTTTCGTCAATGTATTTGTTGCAGCGTTTGAAGAGATTGAAAATCTCCGTCATGGCATCTGCCACACGCAGTTCATCCATCTTCTTTTCTACCAGAACCGGTGTATTTTCGGTCACTGCTTTCAGGTCTGCATCCACTTCTTCTGTCACACCTTTATTCGTTACGGTTCCGCCGAAGTATTTATTTGTCATGGAAACGGTACGATTTACCAGATTTCCAAGTGTATTTGCAAGGTCAGAATTGAGACGTTCTACCATCAGTTCCCATGAAATTACACCGTCATTTTCAAACGGCATCTCATGCAGAACAAAGTAACGTACCGCATCCACTCCAAAGAAATCTACCAGTTCATCCGCATACAGAACATTTCCTTTGGATTTGCTCATCTTGCCGTCGCCCTGCAGAAGCCACGGATGTCCGAATACCTGCTTCGGAAGCGGAAGGCCCAGAGCCATCAGGAATATCGGCCAGTAAATGGTATGGAAACGGATGATATCCTTTCCGATCAGATGAAGGTCTGCCGGCCAGTTCTTGTTGAATAATTCTTCGCTTTCACCGTCACAATGATAACCGATACCGGTGATGTAGTTTGTCAGCGCATCCAGCCATACATAAGTGACATGCTTCGGATCAAAGTCTACCGGAATGCCCCATTTGAAGGATGTTCTGGATACACAAAGATCCTGAAGTCCCGGAAGCAGGAAGTTGTTCATCATCTCATTCTTTCTGGATACCGGCTGGATAAATTCCGGATGTGTGTTGATGTAATCAATCAGTCTGTCCGCATATTTGCTCATCTTAAAGAAATATGCCTCTTCTTTTGCCGGCTGTACCGGGCGTCCGCAGTCCGGGCATTTGCCGTCTACAAGCTGTGACTCTGTAAAGAAAGATTCACACGGCGTACAGTACATTCCTTCGTAATATCCTTTGTAAATGTCGCCCTGATCGTACAGTTTCTTGAAAATCTTCTGTACTTCTTTCTCATGATAATCATCGGTTGTACGGATAAATTTGTCATAGGAAGTATTCATCAAATCCCAGATCCGCTTGATCTCTCCGGCTACGTTATCCACATATTCCTTCGGTGTGACTCCGGCATCTTGTGCTTTGAGCTCGATTTTCTGACCATGCTCATCAGTTCCGGTCTGAAAGAATACATCGTATCCCTGACTTCTCTTGTAACGTGCGATAGCATCTGCAAGCACGATTTCATAAGTGTTTCCAATATGCGGTTTGCCTGATGTGTAGGCAATCGCAGTTGTAATGTAATATTTTGGTTTATCTGCCATTTTGATTCCCTCTCTTTATAAAAAAATCCCGTCTTCCTAAAAATAAGAAGACGGGTTATTACCGTGTTACCACTTCTACTTCACTCTCACCCTCACGGATCAGAGTCTCTGTAAGTGCATCTGCACTCATCCGCTGTAACGGGCGGAACCCATCGCAGCCTTGCAGGGAAAATGGAATCTCCTTTCTTCCTGTTCGGTGCGCTGCTCGGAAGCCATGTTCGGCTGATCTTTCCTCATCCCTCTCAGCATACGGGATTTCTCTGTAGAAGTCCAAAAAGCTTACTCTCTTCGTCATTGCTTTTATCATATTTTGTTCGACTCTCTCTTTGTGTCTTTGAAAATCGTATCATATTCATGGCCGAATTGTCAAGACTACGAGTGGATTTGTAGCTTGTTCTGACTATATATGTTCATTGAAATATTCTTGTGTCACTTTTAATTGTTTCTTCAATATTTCCTTCCACATTCTTGTATGTATCTCTCCTGAACCTTTAGAAACTTTCGTCATCCTGATGCTTCCGTCATCGTCTATCTTCCGATAAAAATAATGATCCGTATCTTTATACAATTCCCAGCCATCACGCTCACAAAATCTCTTTAGCTCTTTCCATCTCGGCATTCAATACTCTCCCCTATCTTCTTGGGATCATCCATAATAAGTGCTTTGAAGATATACGGCACATGTCCTTTTCTGTTTGGGCTACGTGAATACAACGCATAATCATCATAATACTCTGCCGAATACTCTAAGATAGACTTTCCCAGCAATTCTCGTGCCTCTGGTTCCGTGCACCCATTTTCAATTAAATCAATTTCATTTAAGGATAACGTGACTGTGCCATCCTCTTCCACAAATCTATCTGCAGTAAAATGATACGCTTCCAGAATTTCAGACATCGTTTCCAGATTTGAGAACCACATCTTATCCCTGGTCCGCTTAATAAATTTCGGTTTATCATGAATCACGCTGTCGCAGACAGAACTCCATTCTTTTCTTACTGTTGTTGCCTGTTCCATTAACATATCCATCATCTCCTTATATACCTCCATTATAACAATTTGCGTACACAATGTCAATATTGTACAAAATGTACATTTATTATATGAAAGTATAAACAAAAAAATTCCACTATTTTTGGCTGATATTTGCAAACTTCAAAAGAAAAACCATTTATCTTTCACATAACAGCACTTCCCCATCAAAATTCCAACCGCATCTGGTACCACACCACATTCCCATGTACCGATTCTGACACACCTTCATTCACAAACCCAAACTTGGCATAATAATGAATCAGTTTATCCTTACAAGTAAGCACCACGCCTTTTCTTCCCTGTTCTCTGGCATCCGCAATGACCTGCTTCAAAAGTTTTTCGGCGCATCCCTGTCTTCGGTACGACGGAATCGTATTGACTCCGAAAATCATCTGCCATTCTCCGTCTTCCTTGTGCAGTGATGCATTTTCATACATCTCATCAGCCAGATCCGGTTCATCGGTCACCATGCCGTTAACAAATCCCACCAGTGTATCCCCGTCAAAAAGGAGCCAGAAATAATCCGGGTAAACCATAAGTCTTCCTTCAAAATCTTTTTCCGTGGCCGCTTCCGCAGCCGGGAAACATTCTGCTTCTACGGCAGTGATTGCTTTTAAATCTTCTATTGTTGCTTTTCTGATCTTCATATATACTACCTCATTTCTCTTTCATGATCGACATTCTTCCTTCAAGATAATACCCTCTTTTCGAATGCGATACAAGTTTTTCCTCATAAAATCCTCTTCTCTATTGACATATTAAGTCTATTATTATAGACTAAAAGAAAAGGTCTATTCCAATAGACCATATTGCTAGGGGGTTCTAAAATGGATTTAAAATTATGTGACAGTGAATATCGTTTTATGCTTCTGGTGTGGGAGACTGAGCCGGTACGTTCCGGTGATCTGGTGAAGATCAGTCATGACCGGCTTGGCTGGAAGAAGTCGACCACCTATACAGTCATCAAAAAGCTTGCGGAGAGAGGCTTTTTACAAAATGAAGATACCATTGTTTCCTCGCTGGTTCCGAAGGAAAAATGCCAGGCTGTAGAGTCCGATTATTTTGTAGAACGAACCTTTGAAGGTTCCCTGCCGGGATTTATTGCTGCATTTCTGGGCGGCAAGACGATTTCGGAGCAGGAAGCGGAGGAAATCAAACGAATGATTGACGAACATAAGGAGGGATGATTATGAATCTGATCCGGGAAATATTCCTTACAATCTGCAATATGTCTTTCACAGCAGGCATTGTGATTCTTCTTGTGCTGCTTGCAAGACAGCTTCTTCGAAAATCACCGAAAATATTCTCTTATATGCTATGGGGAATTGTTGCGTTTCGCCTGATCTGCCCGTTCTCGTTTTCCAGCAGATATAGTCTGTTCAGTCTGGATCTGTTAAGCAGGCATGTCTCCTCCGGGAATCAGATGATCTGGGACACCACAGACGATCTGCAATCTCCTAATGTTATCTATAACGGCAATACGGCGGGTAACACGAGTTCAGGAGGCACACCATCTGATATCTCCGAGGCAGTCGATGTTTCAAAGCAGACCTCAGCAGAGAAAGCAGCAAGTCAATCCGAAACCAACCGGCAGCCTTCCGGTTCAGGCGATACAAATGCCGGATCCACAGTAACTGCCGGTTCTTTCCCCTCTTCTGCTGCTTCGCCTGATTCCGAAAGATCAGCAGAATCTTTGCAGGGAATTTTTACCGTTACCGATATCATGATTGGAATCTGGATTTCCGGTATCCTGCTGTTCCTTACTTATCAGGCGCTTTCCGTCAGACGGCTGAAAAAGACGGTTGCCACCGCCGTAAAATACGAAGATGATATCTATGAATGTGACAGCATTTCCGTCCCTTTTGTTATGGGATTCCTGCGTCCGAAGATCTATCTTCCTTTCCGTCTGAGTGAGACGGAGCACCAATGTATCCTTTTGCATGAGCGATACCATATTCGCCGCCACGATCATCAGGTGAAGGTGCTTGCCATCCTTCTTCTTGGTGTATACTGGTTCAATCCTCTGGTATGGATCGCCTATTATTTCATGTGCCGCGATATGGAGATGAGCTGTGATGAGCATGTTCTTCTGAACACGGAAGCGGATTTCCGTGAACCATACAGCCGCACGCTTCTCGGATTTGCCGCAGGCAGAAAGTACCATACTGCCGGAGCTTTGGCATTCGGCGAAACTTCTGTTAAAAGCCGTATCAAAAATATACTGTATTTTAAGTCTCCGGGAAAACCGGTAATCGCCGTCAGTATTGTAATTTGTCTTCTTACTGCTCTGCTGGGATGTGGGAATGTTCTGAATCAGAGCTCTATGCGCAATAAGTCAGGCGCCGCTACAGTTTCGTCCGACGGAACTGAATATGAATACCGGGTTTCTTCTGACATCAAAAGTATGCTTCTATATCAGGAATGCTATACTGACGGAGAATTGACCGGATATCAGATCCTGCAGCATGTAGATTTCACAGAAAATGGGCTGCCGCGCAAAGGAAATTTCACCGTAAAACGGGATTTCAACTACCCGGACGCTTCCCAGCGGAATGCTCTTTTCTCCGTAAATTTCGAAAATACCCAGGCTGATTTCAGCGTTTCCAATGCCATCCATTTCTTCGGAATGGCGGAGAATTATTATTTGGCGAACACCTCCGCTTGGGCTGATATTGTTCCCGATAAGGAGATCGTCCTTGCAGCATGGCATTTTGACGACGGCGAAGGTGTATCTGCTATTTCCTGCAGTGAATACATGGATAAGGCCAGGAAAACGGAACTCCTTTCACAAAACAGCGGAGACATCCTGTACTACCTTGTTTTTTCCCGGAAAACAAGTGATGAACTTCTGGAGGCATATTCTGTTTCTGAGCGTGCAAAAGAATTGTATCAGTCAAAAAATCCCTATTTAGGCGATGTCGTGGCTGATGAAACTATTTTGCAGCTTATAAATATCTCTTCTTTTGGAGAATATACTTTAAAGCTGAATACTAAGGAAACCGACTATGGTATTACAATAAACTTTGCAGAATCTCCCCGCAATGAGTATACCGCCTATAGCGATATGCTGAAAAAAGCCGCACTTTTTCTGATACTAACCGATAATGCCGAATATGTTGAGTGGACATACCCTGCCCCGGACGGGACCGAAATGAGGAGGTTTAGATGTACTGCCGAAAATCTGGAACAGATTCTTCAAATAGAAGATATCAAAAGCTTTTCCTCATCGGAGGCGGATCTGCAAATATTCTTAACCGAATATTTACAGGCAATACGTCAATATTACGAACCGGCTGCAAATTTCGGAGAAAAATCAGAAAGTCCGGACGGCACATTATATCAATACACCAGATATATAATCGGAAAGCGAAATGGTGAAACAACCGACAACATTTACAAGATCCTCACAAATGAAGAAGCTGTAACCATGTCGGACGTCGAAGAAGCACTTCTGGCAGGCGGGAAAAGTGAAAAACTGTACATACTGAAGGAAAGCAGTTCCCAGGAAGATGCAGAATCTTCCACCTCCGGATCCGATGGATTTCTTGCACCTGACGGACGCGTTTATAAATATAAAGCGCTGTTTACAGGACGCCATCCAAACGCAGCCTCCGACAGCACTTATCTGGTATATGCAAATGACGCGGATCTTACATTTGACGATATAACGAACTATATCTTTGGAAGTACCTATCCCAAGGAAAGGCAAATGTATATCATTCCCCAGCCAGAATAAAAAGGATATTTCTAAGCCATACTAAGTCCGTAACACGAAATGTACAAAAGGAGGATGATACTATGTCTGATATTTCGATTCTGGACTTACAAAATCTGCGTCACCTGATCGGCGGTTTTGAAACCTGCCACTGCAAAATGACGGATTATGCATCCCAGTCACAGGATCCTGAAGTAAAAAAGATTTTTCAGGATGCAGCGGATTCTGCCATGAAAAATAAGCAGGAATTGATGAAATTTTTATAGGAGGCACAGAGAAATGGACGAAAAGACGATGGTTACCGATACTCTGGTAGGAGTCAACGGGGAATTGAAAATGTTTGCGGATTATATTACCCAGACAGAAAACAAAGAACTGAAACAATGTCTGAAGCAGATGCGAAATCAGACTGAAATGTCTCAGGAAAAACTTTATCAGGTTGCCCGGGAGAAAAGTTATTACGTTCCGGCAGCCAAAGCGACTCAGGAAGAGGTTGAACATGTTAAATCCATCCTGACTCAGCCGCAAATGAAATAATCCTCAGAATTGCATGGGCTGTCTACCTGGCAGCCCATACATTCTGCCTTCATGATCACGGCATATACCAGTAAGAATTGAACTGATACAAATAAGTTCTTGCCCCTCTCGGCATCTGTGTTAACGCATTGAAAACATTATAATAATCTCCCGCTCCCATTCCCAGACAAAGTGCCCCCAATGTTCCCAGAAATAAAAAAAACAATCCCACAGTTATCACAAGAGCTATGACATTTGCAACAATCCCCAAAGTCTTTGCATCATCAAATTCCTTAAATTTCACCGCGCCCGGCTTGTGTTCGCCATGTGGAAGCGTATTTACATCTCCGTTATATTTTCCTTTGTAGATCAGTTTCATTTTCATTCCTCCTACTCTTTGCCCCTCTATATATGGTTCTGCAGCAATACTTCTACAACATCTTTATATCCACAGTGAAGAGCAATCTGCTTCAAACCATCCAACGCCTCTTCCATCGAGTAATTATATTTCTCCAGAAATGCATCCCCTTTTTCAGCAATATACTCGTAAAAGAATACTGCCGCTGCCACTTCATCCTTATCATGATAATCCAGCGTTTCCAAAAGCATATTCTCCGCCTCATTGATTTTTCCGGCATCAATCAACTGCTTCCATTTCTCCGGTTTTGCTCCGGTAACTCCGTATTTATTCTCCTTGTCAAGTTCCACCTGTACATACTGTTTTCCTAATACTAAACTGGATAAAATGGCGACCATCTCTTTGATAATCCGCATAATATAGTCTTTCTCATCTTCAAACTGCATACTTTTCTCCTTTATTCAAGCATAACCCTATATGTAAAATATATCTTACATTTTCAAGAATACACAGTTGTGTCCGTATTATCAAGTGTATTTTACATTTTATACTTTTTTAATTTGCCTGGTCTGCGGCCTTATGTTATACTTTCTACACTTGGAAACATTGATTGGTAAAATTATCGCTGTTTTCTTGTATCGGCTGAATGTGCCACGCAAGGAAGTAGAAGCATTTACCGATCTGATTACACGGAGGGATTTTGATATGTTATTTGACAGTTTTGAAGCTTATGATGTTCAGGAAACACGTCGGATCAGTAAGGAAGAGGGGCGCATGGAAGGTCATATGGAAATCCTTGTTCCACAAATCTGCAAAAAACTCAAAAAGCAACTGCCCCCTACAGAAATTGCTGATCTGCTGGAAGAAGATATTCAAACGATTCAACGGATCTGTGATGTATCTGAAAAATATGCACCGGAATACGATACCAATAAAATCATCGCAGAACTCCTCGACTTATAATGAGCCCTATTTAATAAAAAACATCATCGGTGCACAGACAAATTACCCGCCGCACCGATGATGTTATAATTTCCAGCAATTTACTATAAATCCACAACCTTCTCAATCCGCTTCCTGAAGAACTGGATCAACGGCCCGTTCAGCAATGCATTTGCAATCGTTCCAATCCCCACGATCAGCCACACATTATTACCTGCCGCCAGGCAAAATGCGACTCCGATCACAATGACTGTAATATCGGAAGCCACTCTGGCAAATTGAAAAGGCACTTTCCCTTTGGTCAGCTTCTCAATAATCAGCGCCACACTGTCATACGGAGCGAGTCCCATATCGGCGATCATATAAAGCGCCACACCGAGTGAGGCAAACAGCGTCCCCAGACACAAGGCCAGTATCCGAAGCGGAAGTGTCATTTCCACTTTCAGTACATCCAGCACTACCCAGCACAAAAAGTCTGCCGTATAGCCTACGCCTACCATATTAATAACCGTTCCCGGTCCGATCAAATGACGTACAGTAAAAAATACTACAACCAAAATTAATATATTCGCCACAAGCTGCCAGTTTCCAAAGGACCATCCGATAAAACCGCTGATTCCAAGGTTCATCCCACTAAACGGATCTACTCCAAATTCACTCAGGCGATAGCAGGTCACACATATTCCGATCAAAAGAATTCCCAGCAGCATGAACGCAGCCCTCATTCCAGTTACGCCCTTTGCCTTTTCTTTTTTTTCTTCTTTCTTCATTTCTATTATTCCTTTGCCTTTAACACATAGATTCTGGAATCAAAGTCTGTACATGGCGTTTTACCGGACAGAATTTCTCCTGCCGTCACATCGGAAGTGAGAAGGCCCAGATTCATCAGCTCATCTCCATAATTATCCGTACCGTTTTCCACATTTTCATACAAAGTATCTTCCAGCAGTCCCCGGAGCTGTATCCGGGTATATGGCATATTGACTCCATTAAGTACACGATACCATCCCACCAGAGATGTTTTCTTATCCTCGCTTACCACCTGCCAGATCGTCTCATTGTTCTCAAACGGACTCTTCAGGCGATAGAAGGTACCGAACTGTATGATTTCTCTGTATTCCTTCATAAAACTTATCTGCGACTTCACCTGCTCGATTTCTTCATCTGTCAGTTTGTTCAGATCCAGTTCGTAGCCAAATGTTCCAAAGTATGCTACATTTGCCCGTGTATGAAGTGGCGTATTTCGGAATACCTGATGATTCGGAGTCACAGAAACATGGGCGCCGATACTGCTGATCGGGTAGCACATGGATGTGCCGTACTGAATTTTCAGTCGTTCCACGGCGTCTGAGTCATCGCTTGCCCATCCCTGCGGGGCATAATACAGGATTCCCGGGTCGAATCGTCCTCCTCCGCTTGCACAGGACTCAAACAGAACTTCAGGAAAGTTACTCGTAAGTCTCTCATACAAGTCATACACTCCCAGAATGTACCGATGGAACACTTCTCCCTGGCGGTCCGCCGGAAGTGCTGCCGAATAACACTCCGTAATGCTGCGGTTCATATCCCATTTGATATAAGAGATGCGCGCTTCCGCAAGCAGCTTCGCCATCATTTCGTAAATGCAGTCCACTACTTCTTTTCGTGAAAAATCCAGCACATACTGATATCTTCCGTGGGAAACACTGCGTCCCGGCGTCTGAAGAATCCAGTCCGGATGTAAGCGATACAGATCGGAATCCTTGTTCACCATCTCAGGTTCAAACCAAAGTCCAAACTTCATACCCAACGCTTCAATCCGCTCTGCCAATCCTTTGATTCCTCTCGGAAGACGTTTCTTATTCGCGTACCAGTCTCCAAGGCCTGCGCGGTCACTGCTTCTTTCTCCAAACCAGCCGTCGTCGAGTACAAATAGTTCCACACCGCACTCTTTCGCTTTAGAAGCGATCTCCACCAGCCTGTCCTCGGTAAAATCAAAATACGTCGCTTCCCAGTTATTATTTAAAATCGGTCTCACCCGGTCTCTCCAGTATCCTCTGGCAAGTCGGGAGCGGTACAGCCTGTGAAATGCCTGACTCATGCCATTCAGCCCTTCATTCGAATAAACCATAACCGCCTCCGGTGTCTGGAAATGTTCCCCTATATCCAGTTTCCAGTCAAACCCTGCCGGATTGATCCCCGCCGTGACTCTTGTCACATCATGCGTGTCCACTTCCGCCTGCATCCGGAAATTGCCGCTGTATACCAGACTGAAACCGATAGCTTCCCCCTGATGCTCCGTCGTATGCGGGCGCTTCAGCACAAGAAACGGATTATGCTCATGAGATGAATTGCCACGTCTGCTGTCCACAGCCTGAATTCCCTGTTCCAGCACGCGCGTCTTAACATATCTTTCTCTCGCCCATGCTCCGGAGAGCTGCAGCCATACATAATCCTTATCCGGCAGATCCAGACTCAGGCTCATGGCCGTGAGAAGGTGAACCGGAGCTTCTCCTTCATTTACAAACCGTGCACTCCTTGCGATCACTCCGTCCTTTTCGAATATCGTGTAAAGAAGTTCTAACTTTACTCCAGTCAATTCATCTTTCAAAATAACCGTCAGGGTCTGTGCCTCATCATCTGATTCCGTATACGTTGCCGGAAGCCCTTCGAGGCGCGGTTTTCCGCCATTGATCGTATGCCCGGCATACCGGAAATCTGAAAGACGGCTTCCGTTTTCCTGCAAAATCTCCACCGCCGGATGGCGATAGTCGGTCGTTCCGTACACCGGATACTCCTGTTTCAAATGCTCCAGTGAAAAGGTCCGATCCCCTTCATAAATATAAGAAGCCATTGGTCTGGGCGCTTTTTCGATCAAATAAGAGAAATCCTCTTTGTCACGAATCCGTTTCCCATAGTAAAGCTGGCCTAAATGACCATTTTCCAACACACACATCAGATAACTGATCTGCTGATTATATAAGTGAAAGATTCTGCTTTTTTCATGATAAATAATTGCTGCCATCTTCGTTCCTCCTTTGAATTTCTGATAACAAGTATATCGCTCCTCAAAGGCTTGCGTTAGTTCTTTTTGTCAGCAAAAACATATCAAATGTTAGTTTTTTCCGGTTCCTGGGCTCTTCTGATTCATGAGCAGACGATCTTTCGCTGCCTGCCGGTTCGTCTTACGAAATTCTGTCGGAGTCATCCCGGTCTCCTGTTTAAAATTCTTTGTAAAAACCAGCGTGCTGTGATATCCACAGGCAACAGCGATATTTTCCACCGATTCTTCCGTAAGAATCAACTGTTCTCTCGCTCTGGATATCCGGAATTTTGTCAGGAACTCCTTGGGCGACAGCTGCAGCTTATTTTTGAATAACGTATAAAGATAACTTCGATTTACTCCCAGATAGCCTGCCAGTTCTTCTACCGTAAGTCCTGCCGCGTAATGATTCCGGATATAAGTCACCGCTTCTTGAATATAACGATTCTCTTTATTCTCTTCCATTAATTCCTCTATCACCACATCAGCTGCCAGAACCGAAAACAACTCGTATAACTTTCCCTGCAGATAATACAGATCTGAAACTGTTGATCTGGTATGCTTCATCATATCCATCACAATTTCATTCAGCTTCTCCCCGTCCGCGCACCGGAAAATTCGCTGTTGACTGTTCAGTCCAATGTCCTGTATAAATTTTTTTGCACCGGTTCCACCTACTCCAACCCAGAGATAGCTCCAGGGTTCTTCCTGATCGGCCTGATAGAAGGTCAGTTCCTCCGGCTCGATGAGAAATCCCTGTCCCTTTGACAATTTGTATTTCTTTTCTCCCACCTGGTAAATACCTTTGCCATCCATAATATAGTGAATAATATAATTCGGACGACTTGCAGGACCATAACTGTGCAGGGGTTCACACTGTGCAAAACCACAGAAACAAAGGTGAAATTCCTTGAACTTCGGTTCTAAAAGTTGTAATACATATGAATCTTCCATCGTATACTTATTCCTCTTGCCTCTTAAGCTCCAGAAGTTTCAATTCCTTCAGTTCTCTCAGTGTAAAGAAACCGCACACAATCGCAGCCGCCGCATCGGCAATCGGTCCCGCATACATGACTCCGTCGATTCCCATGAATATAGGGAAAATGATAATGAGCGGGAGCAAAAACAGAATCTGTCTTGTCAGCGACATAAACACACCCAATTTTGATTTCCCGATGGAATTAAAGAAATTGGACGTAACCGGCTGGATTCCATTGATCAGCGTCAGGAACATAAAAATACGAAAATACCGTTCTGAAAACTGGAAATATAGCTCACTTCCCTTCCCAAATACAGAAATGATCTGTCTCGGGAACACCTGGAAGCAGAAAAATGCAATACCCGAAAGCACCGTTGCCGTTCCCACTGCAAGAAGATAAGTCTTCCGTACACGATTGTATTTCTTCGCCCCGTAATTGTAACCGATGATCGGCTGTACCCCCTGGGAGATTCCGATGATAAACGACATAAAGATCATATTTACCTTCGATATGATTCCCGCACATGCAAGCGGAATATCACTTCCATAAACGGAACATGCCCCATAATACGCAAGCGTGTTGTTCATCACGATCTGCACAACTGCCATAGCTATCTGATTGAAGCATGCACTCATTCCCAGCTTGAAAATATTCAGACAGCGGATTTTCTTCATCCGGAAACAGCCCTTCTCCAGACGAATATTCCTAAAACGAAACATATAGCGGAGACTGATCGTAAATGACAGGATCTGTCCCATAATAGTCGCAAGCGCAGCACCAGACATTCCCATGTGGAATGCAAAAATAAAAATCGGATCCAGAATCGTATTTACAATTGCCCCGGCAAGCATGGACATCATCGAATAATTCGGACTGCCATCTGCCAGAATCAGTTTACTCATACCGGTATTTGCAATCAGAAACGGAAATCCGATTGCCACAATCCTGGTGTATTCCTCCGCATACGGCAATACATCGCTGGTCGCACCGAAAAACTTAAGCATCGGAGTCAGAAACAGTAAGGCAACCGCAAGCAGACAGATTCCGAAGATACCCATCAGAACAATAGCATTCCCGGCATATCCGCCGGATTCCTTTTTGTCCCCTTCCCCCAGTTTCAAAGAGAAATTCGTTGCACCTCCGATTCCGATCAGCAGGGAAATCGCTGTGCATGTCGTCGATAGTGGAAAGGCGATATTCGTTGCCGCATTTCCAAGCATTCCTACACCCTGACCTATAAAAATCTGATCCACAATATTATATAACGCTGTAACCAGCATGGATATAATGCACGGGATTGCAAAATTCACCAAAAGTTTTGACTCTTTTTCAAAGCCAAGCGGATTGTACTGATCCTCCATATTCTGCATAGAATGCTGTCCCATTGCTCTGCCTCCTTATATTTTTTCTTCCGTTTGTTCCCCTGTAATTTGTACACGAAATCATGATACACCTTTTTTTTCTTCTCTGTCAACAAGGGACATGTGCGTCCCTGGCACGTAACCGGAAGAAATGCCGGCTGCTGTATGAACAGTAATCGGAAGTCACTTCAGGCTACTATGCGAAAAAACCGCATCATTTCCAATAATGCCTTACTTGATACCTTACCAGAAATGATGCGGTTTTCTATTTTTTATACTGCGGACTGCTCTCCCACTTAGTACAACAATTCATTCAAATATTTTTTATTTGCTTCAATATCGATTTCCAGCACGTCCATTCCTTCATAAGTAACCGGCTGGTATGCCCCTTCGGTCGGCATGCTTGCCTGCTGCATCCTCAGATTGTCGATCGCCAGTACTTGTTTTGCCAAATCATAAATCTCCGTCACGCTCATGTTTGTTTTCACATGATTCATGCAGTAATTGATCAGAGGCAGGATGGCGGAAGCATCTTTCTCCGCCATAATCTGGCGGTAGATTCCGTACATAACGCTTCTCTGTCGTCTGGTCCGTTCAAAATCGCTTCCAAGTGTACGATTGCGTGCATGGGCCAAAGCCTGCGATCCGGTTAATGTCATATCGCCGCTCTGTATATCCGGCATTCCGTTCTGGCGGTAGTATTCCGCCTCTTCTTCCGTAATGAAAACTTTTACCCCGCCGATTTCATCAATAATACTGACCAGATTTTCAAAATCAATGGTTATATAATTCTGGATATCCAGGTCATAGGTCTTGTTGATCGTATTGATCGTCAGTCCGATTCCTCCATATGCATAAGTGTGCCCCAACCTGCTTTTCCCGTATCCGTCAATATCTACTAATGAGTCCCTCAGAAAAGACACGACCGTTGATTTATTCTTACTCTTATTGAACGATACAAGCATCATGCTGTCAGAACGTCCCATATCGGAATTCGGATCGCGGGAATCCGTACCAACTAAAAGTACGTTGAAAACATCTTCGTCCTTTGGATCTTCCTGTGCTATTTTTACACTTTTTGCGGTTGGGTCCACCTGATCTTCCGGTACGATCGAGACAACATCCTGATAATATTTCCATGCGATCGATCCATAGATACCGACATTCAGCAAGATTGCCGCCCCTAATAATAATCCAAGAATTTTTCTTGTTCTGTTTCTCTTGAAAAATCTCATCTGTCTCCTCCTACTCTTTTATGATTCGCCCGTATTGATCCTGTGTACCCTTCGGGGCATTTCCATAATGCCTGTATGAGTCCGATTCTTTTTTCACGCCATACCGACTGTAACCACTATAGCGTTTGTAGCCGTAGCCATAACCGTAGCCATATCCGTAACCACGACCGCGGCTTTGGTTGTCCCCGTTAAAGGTGTAACCGATCAGGTGAATACCGCTCATTACAAGTGACTGGATTCCTTCCCGGATCTGCTGCATCTTGGTATAATCATATCGGATCACATAGAGCGCCGCATCCACATACCTTGCAAGAACCGCCGCATCGGCCAGAATACCGGATGGTGCTGTATCCAGTATAATAAGATCCGCCTGTTTTTTCAACGTATGAATCAGTGCTTCCATTCGTTTTGTTCCCAGCAGCTTCGTGTTCTTTTCATCATTATTCCCACCGTACAGAATTTCAAGACTTCCCTTACCTGTTTCTACACGGATCAATGCATCATTCAGAGCGGTTTCTTTTTTCAAAACAGCGCCCAGCCCCGGATGCGTTTCCTGTTCATTCATCACTCCGGCGACGGATGGATTTCTCATATCACAATCAATCAGGATAACTTTCTTTCCCTGATTTGCAATAGAGATTGCCAGATTGACTGCAAGTGTTGTTTTGCCTTCCCCCGGTATGGAACTGGTAATCATGATTGATTTGAATTGATTCTCCTCCATATCTTTCATGACCTTGATCCGAAGCTTACGGATTGCTTCCACATATCCCTGCGAAATTCTTTCATTTAACAGACAAAGAGAATTATTGAAAGTCTTCTTTTTTCTCTTCTTAACCTGAATATACGGAATACTTCCGCAATCCATCAGGTTGATTTGATTTTTCAATTCTTTCTTTGATTTCACAGTCCTTCTTGTAAGAACATAAAACGCCAGTATCGCAAATCCGAAGCCGGCACCCTTAAGTGCCCCTCGCTTATACGAGCCGCGGATTACTTCTTCTCTTCTTGTGTCAGACGGGATTCCCGTTTCGTCCAATACGGTCAGTTTCGTCTTTCCTACGACAAATTCTGCTACCTCCGGATAGTTCTTGAGGACAGACTGAAGCGTGTTATATGCCACCTGCGGATCACTCGACGTCACGGAAATGGTCAATAGATTCGTCCCCTCATCCGCCACCGCGCTGACCGTTCCGGGGATCTGCGTAAGCCCCATATCCTCCGCCACAACATCCGCGAGAACTCCACTGCTTAGAATATATGGGAAAATCTGTGCCATATCTTCTGCCGAACTTCCTGTAGAAGATGTAACCGATACCGTAGCCTCTGCCACATATTGCGAGACATAACTGGTACTTGTTGAAAAATACCCTCTTATCGCAAACACAACGGTCAATACAAGGATCAACCACCATAGTTTACGCAGCCCCTGACAAAAATCCACAAAAAGCGAAGTAATATCAATTTTTTCCAACTCTCTTCTTGATTCATTTTCAAATACTTCTTTATACTCTTCCATGTACCTTATTTCCTTCTATGATTATAGTGCCCGTAATATCCATACTCACCATATTTCCCATAATAGCGCCCGATTGTCTGATCTGCCGCACCGGCAAAGGATTTTACACCGTTTAGAACAACTCCCAGAATTTTCGCGTGACCGTCACGGAATTCATCCAGAATGTCATTTACATCTTCAGCCAGCATATAATTCTGCCTCACCACCATGAGCACGGCATCCGCATGCTGCGCCCACACCTGTGCATCTCCCAGAAGTCCTGCCGGCGGAGTGTCAATGATCACATAATCCGCACTCTTGCGGCATGCTTCCAGCAGGATGGGCAAGCGCTCTGAATAAAGCAGTTCTGTGGAAGAAGAGTAGCAATTTCTTCCGCCCAGGAAAAACAAACGTGGTCTTTCTCCCGTTATCAGGATATCCGACAAATGACCGGAACCTTTTAAGAACTCACCAAGCTCTTTCTGTTCTGTTTCCTTCTGATTGAAAATAAGAAACTGGGAAGGTCTGCGAATATCGCCGTCTATCAGGATCACTTTCTTCCCCTGGTCCGCGAGACTGATGGCAAGATTCGCCGCCACCGTAGATTTTCCTTCATTCTCAGACACACTGGTCACGACCAGGGCTTTTCTCCCCTCTTTCGCCATCTGATATTCTACCTTCGCCGTCGCCTTTTTATAGCTTTCTACAAAGGCAAATCCAGAAAGCGGGTTATCAATCAGAACCGCCGCTTTTTTTCGGCTTAACACATCTCTTACAGTCTTATATTTATACTCGAAACTGATCGATCCAAGACTTCTTGCATCCAGCTTTTTCTCAATCTCATTCTCCTGCTTTACCGTATTGTGCATCACCGACAACAGCCCGAATAGCAGCGTACAGATCGCCGCACCTGCGAGAAATCCTTTCTTCGCCTGGGCACGCGCATCCAGCGGATTCGCGGATGCGTACGGCATCTTCGGTTCCTCCAGAACGTTTAATACTGCATTTCCAACCGTGTAAATAGATACTTCCGTATAATGATCCATAATCGTACGGATAATATCAATGGATTCCCTTGCATTATCCGCCGTCACACTCAAGGTGAGCAGATTGGTTCCTTCCATAACGTCTGTCTGGATCTTCGCATCTACCTCTTCTATCCCCAGATTTTCACAGATGATCTTCTTCATCACATTGCTTTTCAGCGTTTTCTCCAAAACCTGCGCCATATTATAAGTCGCGCTTAAATTGCTGTAAGAATAATTGCTTTCTTTCGAACCGACCACGAAGGTTGCTGTCGAAGTGTATTCGGGAACATACTTTATATTTGCCGCAACATAGAACAGCATCGCCCCCGCGAGCGCTCCCAGAATGATCGCCCACCAATTGTGAAGAATATCCTGCACCAGAGTAAAAAGATCGATCCCCATATCGACAGCCTCCGCGATTTCTTCCCGTTGTCTTTCCTCTCTGCTCATTCTACTCTTCCTCCACAACTACAAATAGCTTCGTGACCGCTGTCGATGCATTTTCACCGGTGTAACTGTATTCTACCGTGTATACCCCGGGATTCGCATAGTCCACTTTCGAATCAATCCGAATGGCCTCCCTCGTCCCGGCCAGGAACTCTTCATCCTCTTCATACAGATATTCTGTCCCATTTTTCTCGATTCCTATAATCAAAGATTCCGGATCGATCATCTGATTTACTTTCGTGTATACAATATAATCCGAAAGAAGTGGATACTCTTTTCCGTTTTCCTCACGGTCATTTGCTTCCGTAACAGTCATCTCGATTTCCACTTGGCACACATCTCCGGCACTATTGCTGACCTGCAGAGTCACCGGATAATCTCCGGTCAGGGAACTATAATAACTGTCATCCCAAATCGTCCGGATCTGACTGCTTAAGTCGCCATCCAGACAATCCTCCGCCGACATGCCTTCCCGGATCACCTGCTCAATCTCTTCTGAAGCGGTAAACCGGAACGGTTTTTTCATATAGATCTTTGGCGAAACATAATCGGTATATTCTACAGATCGTTCCAGTGTTCCGATATTATTTGCCTCATCAAAAACAACATACGTTATGTTGCGCCTGTTATTGATAAAATGCGTCATGGCGGAGATCCGGATATACTCTGTAAGATCTCCATCTTTATCATCCTTCGCCGTCACGCCTCCCAGCAGTGCGGCTTCTCCATCCTTCACACTGACAGAGATCGTGTCCTCTTCACACGTGATCACAGGCGCCGTATCATCGGCCATCATCTTCTCTTTCACCTGATAGCCTGTAAACAAAGCGAACGATACGGTAAATACCAGACATATCATCATTTGCAATCTTCTCATAATCAACTTCCTTATCTATACTTCATAATCAGAGAACGGGATCGGCTCCAGTCTCAGGATCGGCTGATTCTTGCAGATCCTTGCGGGATTATGCTGAAACAACAGATCCGCTATCTTCTTCGAATACTGCTCACAGACCACCTCGTACGCATCCTGAAGATATGGCGTTCTCCGAAACGGGCTGTGGGCATCACTTGCCACCACGGACACAAGATTGTGGGAAAGCATCTGCTGCGCACATCTTAGCGCATTTCTTCCAAATCTCCCGAGGATACTTCCTTTGTTAACCTGTATAATGTATCCTCTTTTGCGCCACTGATAGGCAATCTGCGGATAATCCTGTATAAATTCATACCTTTCTGCATGCGCAATGACCGGCCTCGCTCCAATCGCACTTACCCTTCTAAGAAGCTGCGATGCGAAATCAGGATCTTCATCGAAAGCGAATTCCATTAATATATATCGGCTCTGGTTAAGCGGCATGACCTTATGATCCACGATAATCTCCGGCAGATCGTGTGTGGCATAAACTTCCACTCCCGGATAGAGCGCAAGGGGAATCTGCTCCTCCTTTAACGCTCTGACACAATCCTGATACAGCTTAACATAGGCATCGCTGAAATAATTATCAAAAAGTCCCGGAAGATTACAATGCGGTGTCGCCACCATTGCTGTCACTCCACTTTCCACCGCCATTTTCGCCATCTCAAGTGTTTCATACATATCCTCCGCACCGTCATCGATTCCAGGCAAAATATGACTATGTATATCTATCATCTTCTCATCCTTTACATCTTAAAAATCAATTGCCATCTTGCCGGCTTCTTCTTCCGAAAGCTCCGTAACCTTCGTCTCCATAACACGATACACTCTCTGGCACATGTTCAGCACACTCGGTCTGTGCGTTGTGACGATGCAGGTCTTATTGGGTTTCTGACTGATAATATTCCGAAGCACCCGGCGTTCTGTCGTCACATCCAATGCGGATGTCGCCTCGTCCAGAAGCAGAATCGGCGCATCGCGAAGCACCGCTCTTGCGATTGCGATCCTCTGTGCCTGCCCCTCTGAGAATCCCCGTCCCCGCTCTCCGATTTTACTCTGGATCGTATCCGGCATTTTCTCCACAAAATCCCAGGCACAGGACACTTTTAACGCCTCAATGATCTCCTCATCCGTCGCATCTTCTTTGACCATCCGCATATTCTCGGCAATCGTACCGGAAAGAATCGTATTTCCTTGCGGCACGTAGGCAAATAAATGCCTCGTCTCTGCATTCATCGGCACCTCCCGGCCATCCGATCCAATCATCACAGCCTGTCCCTTCTCCGGACGGATCAGTCCCAGAATCAGACGGATCATCGTCGTCTTTCCCTCCCCGGATGGGCCTACCAAAGCAACGATTTCACCCGGATGCGCATGAAAGGACGACTCTGTAATCACTCTGGTCCCTTCCACATAAGAGAAATCCACATCTCGCATCCGCACTTCAAATCCCTCTTCCGCAAGGCGATCCAGCTCATCACTCTCCGGAATATGCACTTCCTTCGGAAGCTGTGCCAGCTCCCGGATACGATGTGCGGAAATCGAGCTGTTCAGAAACGCCGGAATAATCGAGATCACACTGTTAAATGCAGAATTCAGATTTCCCCTCTGCTGCAAAAACAGCGTCATCGTACCATAGGTAATATCATGGGTCCACAACCGAAACAGACAGTACCCGAACGCCGCATACTGAACAATCATCCCCATAATCGACATAAAGATTCCCGTCTTGATTGAAAACATATTATATTCCAGGCTGACATCTTTAAACCTGCTTTGCCACATCCGCATCTTTTTCCCATATAAATTAGAAATCCCGAAAGATTTGATCGTATCAAAATTGTAGAACGTCTCCACTTCAAAGGTCATCAACTGACTGCTCATCTCTTTGACCTTTTTTGCATATTCCCGCTGTTTCTTTATCAAAAATTTTGACATCAGAAGCATGACAGGCGCACTCGCGAATGCCAGAAGAGACATGATCTTATCATAATGCCAGATCACAATAAATGTCGCCACAAAATTATAGATTGCGATTACGATAGAAGGCAGCCAGCTGATCGCATTTCCGCTGACTGTACTCACATCACTGTTAAAACGGTTCAGCACATCTCCGTTACTGTACTTGTTAATCTCAAGCCAGTCTGCATCGATAATTTTATCAAAAATATCTGCCTGAATATCATTATTAATATAGATACTGAGCTTCGTGGAAATCCTGCTGATTATATTTGAAAAAGCCAGACTGAAAATGGCACTTCCCACAGTCAGCACAATCATGATCCACAGCTTATCGGTCTGGTACCCGGTAATAATGTCGATCATATACTTACTTGCCACACTGCTCACAAGCCCCATCGAGGTGCTGAAAATGCCGAGCAGCGTATAGAACACGATCGCTCCCTTGTATTTTTTACTGTAAGAGAAAATCCATTTCCAGTCGTCAATAATCTCGGAAAAGGTCCCGTCCTTCCATCTGCCTATCAGAATATCCAGCGACTCAAACGAGATTCCCTTATTAGTTTGATTCTCTTCCATTGTATTCCTCCATCACAACTTTGCTATCTGCAAATACCGGCATATATCCGCATAATCACATGCCGAAACGGTATGATATGGATCCACACATGTTCAAAGAATTCCCACCAGAAATCTCCGGGCATGATCCATTTCCCTTTTCTCTGAATTCTGGTAATGACCGCAAACACCTGCTCTTCCGCTACCGGACCTTCAATCACCGTCTGCGCATCGCCCACGATATAGAGCCCCTCCGGCTTTATTTTCCAGATGCGGTGCATGATGTACTGACCGGTTTTTCTCTGGAAAAATACGATATCTCCGGATTTAAGACTGCGATCCGGCTTTTGGAAATACACGTAATCTCTTTCATGGATCAGAAACGGGGACATACTGTTTCCGGAAACCAGAAGGCTCACCTCTTTACCCTGCTGCACAAGGTCTTTTAGTACAGTTAAATATTCTTGTGTGTCAACTCTTCTCATGGTTCTATATCATCCTCCACAGTATTTGCTTCCGGGAAAATAGCCTGTTCCAGACATTTGACAGCATCCTCTGTTATATTGCAGGTAAGCTGATAAACCGGAATCTGACCGATAAGATCTTCGATCAGTTCCATTGCACGCTGCACAAATGCAGGGTTCCACTGGTTAATCGTGGTCTGAGCATAGAGCTGTGTAAATGCTTGAATGGGAGAAAGCCGTTCTATATGATTGGTCTCCCCCTGTCTCAGCATCACAATCGTATAGAGAGGCGTATCTTCGGATTCACAGATGTCTGATGAACCACAGACCGGCCAACCACAGGCTGACCATACTCCATCTATTTTTCTTAAAAGTGCACGGTCTCCATTGACAATTCTGCTGCCCCGGTATTGCTTCCACAACTCTGCCTGCGTGGATTTACCGATTCCGGAAGGGGCGGAAAACAGAATAGCTTTTCCTTGATAGGTTATATAGGCACAATGAAGAATCAGGCTATCTCGTTTTATCATGTGACGCTCCAGAGCAAACATTGAAGTGAATAATGGATCAATATGTAAGTTGCTGATTTCATGAATTGAAAGAAGCACTTCTACCTGACCTTCGGATATTTCCTGATAACAGGCATAAAATGAATCCTGTCCTTTGATTCCAATCAGCCGAGTCTCTCCTGAAAAGGTCTGGTACACAGCTAAATCCGAACGTATTGCAATAATCTTCCCCTCTGGCAAAGGCATTTTATCTGTACTACGAATTTGATATGTATATTCCGGTACGCCTTGTTTTGTCTCAAAAAGAAGAAAATGGTGAGGAAGCGAAAGATTCTTCGGCAATAGAAGCCGGAAGCGAAAATCTCCGATTTGAAACAGTTTATCCATAGTTTTTTTCCTCCTGCAGAATCAGACGGTAAAGTTCTTTCGAGTACCTGCACAAATAATCTGGGACACCATCATATGTTCCGGTTTCCAGTAAAGAACTTGCAGCGCAGATCTTGCAAAGAGGACGTAGACTACATTTCGTACACAGAGGACTAATACAGATTTTCCGTGTTTGGGAACAAATCTCTCCCCATGCTCTTTTAAACCCAGTCTTAAATACCGGGATGGCTGGTTCTGTCATCATTACACACGGGCGCATTTCGCCCTGCCAGTTGATTGTAAAAGAACAATTGCCTGCAAGACAGGACATGTACCTGTCCCCTCTTGCATAATCTGAGTTCTTTACCCTCTCTATGCTTTGAATAATATATTGTCTATAAAAGTTTTCCGGCAACTGAATCTTCAAAGCCTTCAACGAAGTCTGAGCTGCTTTCTCAGGAAGTACTCGAATCTGTTGGTTATAAGGACGATTTCTTTCCCGCGTTCCAGGCATCATATAAGGGTCAATGTGTACAGGTACATCAAGCTGTTTACCGATATCAAACATTTTCTCCAAGCTATTACAATTTACTTTTGTGATACTGCAGCTGATCTTTACATCTATGTTTTGCTCTCTAAGAAGACGAACCGCTCGAAGGGTTTTTTCAAACCCGCCTGGATAATGGCATAATTTCTCATAAGAATCTTCATCTGCCCCATAAAGTGTGATATTGATCCGTCTTGGTTTGTATTTTCCAAAGAATTCCGCCCATTCTTTATCAATGAGAGTTGCGTTCGTGTTGATTGTTAAAATCATTCCCATCTGTTGAATTTCCCGATAAAGTTTTTTAAATGCAGGATACATCAATGGTTCTCCCCCGGTCAGCAATAGAAAAAGCACCCCCGCCTGTTCCATCTGTTTGGCCAGTTCTACCCATTCTTCTGCTGTGCGAAGACGACCGATTTTATCCATTTCTTTCTGACCCAAACGGACATAGCACATATCACAGTTCATGTTACAGAGAGGCAAAAGTTCAAGACTTCCCATAATAGGACTTTTTTGTTGTTTTGCTCTATGAATCATTGTCCGCTCAAGTGAAAAATCATCATATAAAAAATCCATAGTCTAAATCTCCCTAAAAAGAAAAGACCGGAACATAATGCTCCGATCCTTCACAAATAATGTGTCTTCCTTTAATTCTAAAGATATACTCAAGATTTTTCAGTCTCCCACGAGCTCATATCAAGATTTTTTGTGCAATGTGTATTGGTTCCGTTATCAGTCCAAACAATTACATCAATCCTACTACCAGTATTGACTCCTTTCCTTCCTTGTTGATACATATATCCCTTAATAAATTCATCATTTGTACTAGCTTCATGTGTAGTTTGGCAAGGATGATAATAACCTTGATAATGTATTGGATTATACCTCTCTGAAGTCGTCCATGGAATATCATCGTCGGTTTCAGCCAATCCATCTTCTCCGTTAAGAAAAACATTATACTCATTATCTCTTTTACCTGCATTGCAAACGAACTTATATACTGTACCACTATCACCACATGCAGCTACATATTCATTAGCCATGAACTGCTGAACCAAGATTTGTGGTTCTTCCCATCTCTTTTTCATATTAATCAACCTCCTCAATAATCTTATACTTTAAAGTATCTTTCAAAAACCTGTATACAGCACTTCGAATTGTCTCTTCTTCCACATCGTATTCTTGCATTCCTTTCCTAACTGCATCCTCTTTGGTATGAGGAGTCTGGAATACCTTCCAGAAGAACACAGCCGAATCATTTGGTGACATGACCGCATTCGAAATCATACATTCTTCATCCACCGGAACAATCACATAT
>JALFNN010000065.1 GCA_022774325.1 bacterium
AGGTGCAAAATCTGCGGCGCGGCTATTTCCCCGATCAGGGTGACTGCGACTCCGCAGCAGAGACCGAATCCGATCGTTGTGTGAATGGCCCGCCTCAGTGCCTTCATATTGCCGGCACCGAAGTATTTTCCGATGATCACACTTGCACCGATGGAGATACCGTTGAAGAGTCCGACAAGAAGCATGATCAGACTTCCGGAAGAACTGACGGCGGCAAGTGCGTTACTGCCCAGAAAATTACCCACGATCAAAGTGTCGGCCGTGTTGTAAAATTGTTGGAACAGATGTCCCCAGAAAAGCGGAATTGCAAAAAGTACGATCCGTTTCCAGATAGGCCCTTCTGTCATACGTGTTGATGAAGCAATTTTTGACATACCTAAAAACCCTCCCGATAGTTGTATTACCTGTACGCAGTTATAGACATATTATAGACTAAAGTACATTTTAAATTATAAGAATGAATCCTGAAAAAGTCAATGAAGTGAGAGGAACAATGATAAAATTGTTGTTCTCTGTCATAAATTGTGGTAAACTAATGAACAAAGTTTCAGGAATCGGCCTTCTGCGGCGGATTCCACAGATTGAGAACCTGAGGAGGATTTACCATGGCAGAAGAAATGGTATCAAAGAATTTTATTGAACAGGAAATTGACAAAGATTTGAGAGAAGGTGTTTATGACCATGTCTGTACACGTTTTCCGCCGGAACCGAACGGATATCTTCATATCGGACATGCCAAATCCATTCTTTTAAATTATGGACTGGCCCAGAAATATAACGGAACATTCCATATGCGTTTTGATGATACGAACCCGACGAAAGAGAAGATGGAATTCGTGGATTCCATCAAAGAGGATATTCAGTGGCTGGGAGCTGACTGGGGGGAGCATCTTTATTTTGCATCAGATTATTTTGATACAATGTATGAATGTGCGGTCAAATTGATCAAGAAGGGCAAAGCGTTCGTATGTGATCTGACAGCGGATGAGATCCGGGAATACCGCGGGACTCTGACCGAACCGGGGAAGAACAGTCCTTATCGAGACCGGTCGGTGGAAGAGAATCTGGAGTTATTTGAGAATATGAGAGCCGGTGTCTATAAAGACGGTGAGAAGGTACTCCGTGCAAAGATCGATATGGCTTCTCCGAATATCAATATGCGGGATCCGGTCATTTACCGGGTGGCACACATGTCACATCATAATACAGGGGATAAGTGGTGCATTTATCCGATGTATGATTTTGCGCATCCGATTGAGGACGCAGTCGAAGGAATCACCCACTCCATCTGCACGTTGGAATTTGAAGATCATCGCCCGCTTTATGACTGGGTAGTGAGAGAGTGTGAATTCGAGAATCCGCCGCGTCAGATTGAATTTGGTAAATTATATTTGAATAATGTGGTTACAGGCAAGAGATATATTAAAAAGCTGGTTGAGGACAAGGTCGTTGATGGATGGGATGATCCGCGTCTGGTTTCGATCGCGGCACTCCGCCGTCGTGGCTTTACACCGGAATCCATTAAGATGTTTGTGGATCTCTGCGGGGTATCCAAGACTCAGGGAGCTGTGGATTACGCGATGCTGGAGTATTGTATCCGCGAAGATCTGAAGTTAAAAAGGCCGCGTATGATGGCGGTGCTGGATCCGGTGAAACTCGTGATTGACAATTATCCGGAAGGAGAAACCGAATGGCTTGATGCACCGAATAATCTGGAAAATGAAGAGCTGGGAAGCAGAAAGGTTCCGTTTAGCCGTGAACTTTATATTGAAAGGGATGACTTTATGGAAGAACCACCGAAGAAATATTTCCGCCTTTTCCCGGGCAATGAAGTCCGTCTGATGAATGCATATTTTGTGAAGTGTGTGGATTATGAGAAAGATGAAAATGGAAATGTGACCGTGATCCATTGTACCTATGATCCGGAGACGAAATCAGGCAGTGGATTTACCGGAAGAAAAGTAAAAGGCACGATTCACTGGGTATCAGCGGAACATGCTGTGAAGGCAACGGCACGCTTATATGAGAACCTGATCGATGAGGAGAAGGGCGTTTATAACAAAGAAGACGGTTCCATGAATCTGAATCCGAATTCACTTACCGAAAAGGAAATTCTTGTAGAACCGAACTTCTCAGAGGCAAAGGCCTATGACAGTTTCCAGTTTGTGCGTCAGGGATATTTCTGTGTGGATTCGCACGATTCCAAACCGAATGCGTTGGTGTTTAATAGGATTGTATCGTTGAAAAGTTCATTTAAACTACCGAAATAAAAAAGAATTTTCGAAAATTTAAGAATAAAAATGCAGCATTTGAATCAATGCTGCATTTTCTATTCCGGTATAACGGCTGTAATCTATTCGTTTTTTTCTTCGGAAGCATCAGCCGGCTTCCCTGCTTCTTCAGGAGCGTCAATTTTCTGCTCGGAATCTGCTTCTTCGACTGTAGTTTCATCAGGTTGTCCCGGTGCTTCTGCTTCGGATGGCTCTACGGGTTCGGCTGGTTTTTCCGCTTCAGCCGATGCTTCGGATTCAGGCTGTTCTTCAGTGGCACTGGAAGTATCGGATGTCTGAGCGGAAGATGGATTGAGATGAACATAACCGCGTTCCTTGACTTCGCCGAGGTCATCATCTAATTCAAAATCATCATCATCGAAATCATCATCAAAATCATCTTCTGATTCGATGTCATTCTTTTTCTTCATCCAATAATAGATACCTGCTCCGGCAGCTCCGGCGGCGGTCAGGCCAAGCAGGAGTTTTCTGAAATTTTTTGCCATAATAATACTCCTTTCTTAGACGAAATGCATAATAAGATGCATATAAACAAATTCATTGTAATACTTTTTCCGTAAAAGGAAAAGTAAAATATTTATAAACACTGGTTTTTGTGATAAGATATGTGATACGATATAGGATATTGATTTAAGAAAGGAACATCAATTAGGAATGGATGAAAAAGAGACTTTGATGTATGAAAAAGGTCAGACAATTAGGAAAAGGGCGAAAAATAAAATTTTTGGTGTAATCTACAGCCGTACCGCAGTTGTGATTATTTTGCTTCTTTTACAGATTGAGCTGATGTTATTTTCGCTCACTTATCTGGAGAATTATACAAACTATTTATATGGAGTTTTTGTCATACTTTCTGTTGTGTCAGTCATTTATATTATGAATGAGAAAGGGACGCCTGAATTCAAGATGACATGGCTTCTGTTTATTTTGCTTGTACCGGTCGTGGGAGTGGGATTCTATATTTTTACGAAGACCGAATTTGGAACCCATTTTCTGGGAAAGAGGCTGGAAGATCTTCGGCATGAAACAGAACCGTATATGGAGCAGAATGAAGGAATTGTCCAGACGATGCGAAGCAGCAGACTTGCGAATGTGAATTTGTCACATTTCCTGTATCAGCAGGTGGGATTCCCGACATACGGAAATACGGAGGCTACGTATTTCCCACTGGGAGATGATAAATTCCCGGCGCTTTTAGCGGAACTGGAGAAGGCAGAAAAATTTATTTTTATGGAATACTTCATAGTTGAAGAAGGGTATATGTGGAATTCAGTTCTGGATATTTTGCAGAAGAAGGTACAGGAAGGTGTGGAAGTCCGTTTCATGTATGACGGTATGTGCAGTGTTGCCCTGCTTCCATATGAGTATCCGGAAAAGCTCAGGAAAATGGGAATCCAGTGCAAGCAGTTCGCGCCGATTAAACCGGTTATGTCCACCAGTCAGAATAACCGGGATCACAGAAAGATCTGTGTGATCGATGGAAAAGTTGCGTTTACCGGTGGGGTCAATCTGGCTGATGAATATATCAATCAGAAGCTGCGGTTTGGTCATTGGAAAGATACCGCGATTATGCTGAAAGGAGATGCGGTACAAAGCTTCACCATGATGTTCCTGCAGATGTGGAATCTCTGGGAACGCCGCCCGGAGGATTATAAAAAATATCTGACGGTCAAGAAAAGCGGATTCCGGAGAGAGACCGGTTATATGATTCCATACGGGGACAGTCCGTTTGATCATGAGAATGTGGGAGAAGAGGTTTATTTTCACATATTGAATCATGCGAAGAAATATGTCCATATTATGACACCGTATCTGATCCTTGACAGTGAGATGATCACGGCTCTTACACGAGCTGCCAAATGCGGGATCGAAGTGATCATCATCATGCCGGGGATTCCGGATAAGCCGTATGCGTTTTATCTGGCCAAGACATATTATGCTGAGCTTTTGGAAAAAGGAGTTCAGATTTATGAATATACACCGGGATTTGTACATGCAAAGGTATTTACTTCGGATGACGATACGGCTACAGTAGGAACCATCAATCTGGATTACCGCAGCCTGTACCTGCATTTTGAATGTGGTGTCTTTATTTATCATAATCCGGTGGTTTATGATATTGAAAAGGATTTCCAGGAGACGCTGAAGAAATGCCATAAAGTTACGCTTACGGAAGTCAGAAACCGAAGCCTTTTTACGAAACTGTATGGGCAGATCCTCCGTCTGGTTGCCCCTCTTATGTAGGAGTAAACCGGCAGATTTCGTGTCTGATCGGCTTAGGATTTGCGAAAAAACCAGGAAAAAACAGTTTTCAAAAAATAAGAATGTACATATGAGAAAAAATGTTGTATAATTTTTAAAGGTGTTTCTTATAGTACAAAAGTTACATGGGATACATATATGAATATAAGCAGGAGGATATATCATGGTTAAAGCAGTAGTAGGTGCGAACTGGGGAGACGAAGGCAAGGGCAAGATTACAGACATGCTTGCAGAAAAGGCTGATATCATTATCCGTTTCCAGGGCGGTGCGAATGCAGGACATACAATTATCAACGATTATGGTAAATTTGCTCTTCACACACTGCCGTCGGGCGTGTTCTATGGACATACTACAAGTATTATCGGAAATGGTGTTGCAGTCGATATTCCGGTGTTGTTCAATGAGATTCAGTCCATCATCGACAGAGGAGTGCCGATGCCGAAGATTCTGGTTTCTGACAGAGCACAGATGGTAATGTCATACCATAAAAATTTTGATGCATATGAAGAGGAGAGACTGGGAGGAAAGTCATTTGGCTCTACAAAGTCAGGAATTGCTCCGTTCTATTCTGACAAGTATGCAAAGATCGGTTTCCAGATCAGCGAACTTTTTGATGATGATCTGCTGAAAGAAAAGGTTGTTCGGGTGGCGGAGCAGAAGAACGTGCTGCTTGAGCATCTGTATCACAAACCATTAATCGATCCTGAGAAATTATATAAAGAATTAGTAAGCTACAGAGAGATGGTAGAACCTTATGTATGTAATGTTTCCGCTTATCTTGATCAGGCGATCAAAGAGGGCAAAGAGATCCTGCTGGAGGGACAGCTTGGAACATTGAAGGATCCGGATCATGGCATTTATCCGATGGTTACTTCTTCTTCCACACTTGCGGCTTATGGTGCGATCGGCGCAGGTATTCCGCCATATGAGATCAAGCAGATCGTAACAGTATGTAAGGCATACTCCAGCGCGGTCGGAGCAGGTGCATTTGTAAGCGAGATCTTCGGAGAAGAGGCAGATGAACTGAGAAGACGCGGCGGAGACGGCGGCGAATTCGGTGCAACGACAGGACGTCCGAGACGTATGGGATGGTTTGACTGTGTGGCTTCCAAATACGGATGCCGTCTGCAGGGAACAACAGACGTTGCATTTACGGTAGTTGACGTTCTGGGATATCTGGATGAGATCCCGGTATGTGTAGGATATGAGATCGACGGCGAAGTGACGACGGAATTCCCGACCACACATCTGCTTGAAAAAGCAAAACCGGTTCTTAAGACTCTTCCGGGATGGAAATGTGATATTCGTGGAATCAAGAAGTATGAAGATCTGCCGGAGAACTGCAGAAATTATATTGAATTTATCGAGAAAGAGATTGGATACCCGATTACCATGGTTTCAAACGGACCGGGAAGACATGATATTATTTTCAGATAATGGATGAATAGAATAAATGAAAAAAGAGGACATGGCATATCAGTATGCTGTGTCCTCTTTCGTTGTGTGCAACTGCCTTAAAATCCGCAGAATTGCGGCAGTGTTTTAAAGCAGATAGAGTCCGTTCTCCGATGCATGCTGTACGATCTCGTCCGGCCATACGGAGGACTGTACTTCTCCGATGTGCGCTTTCCTGAGATAGAACATACAGATACGAGACTGCCCGATTCCGCCGCCGACTGTATAGGGAAGTTCTCCGGCCAGAAGAGATTTCTGGAAGTCCAGTCCCGCGCGCTCTTCGCATCCGGCAGCTTTGAGCTGACGTTTCAATGCTTCTTCATCGACACGGATTCCCATGGAAGAGAGTTCCAGTGCAATGTCCAGAACTGGATAGTATACAATAATGTCCCCGTTCAGTTCCCAGTCATCATAGTCCGGAGCACGTCCGTCATGTTTCGTTCCGGAAGCAAGCGTTTTACCGATCTGTTTGATAAAAATGGCTCCTTTGGCTTTGACAAAACGGTATTCGCGTTCCTTTGGTGTCTTATCCGGATACATGGTTTCCAGTTCCTGAGAAGTAATAAATGTGATCTCATCCGGCAGATAAGCCTCTATGTAATTATAGCGGCGTGCCATAAACTGTTCTGTTTCTTTTAATGCGCTGTAGACTTTATTTACGGTATACTCCAGCGTTTCCATATTCCGTTCTTCTTTTGAGATTACTTTCTCCCAATCCCACTGGTCTACATAGATCGAATGGATATTGTCCGTTTCTTCATCCCGGCGGATTGCACTCATATCCGTATAAAGTCCCTCCCCTGAGTGGAATCCGTAGCGCTTCAGCGCGTAACGTTTCCATTTTGCAAGAGAATGGACGATTTCGACCTCTTTGTCATTCTGTTCCTTCACACCGAAAGAGACCGGACGTTCTATACCATTCAGGTTATCATTCAGACCGGATTCCGGGCGTACAAAAAGCGGAGCAGATACACGGGTCAGGTGCAGAGACTTGGCAAGTGAACGCTCAAAATGGTCTTTGACCTCTTTGATAGCAACCTCAGTCTCACGGATCGTAAGCGGAGAATGGTAATTCTCCGGTATTATCAAGTGTTCCATGTTCATCTTCCTTTCCTACTCATTAGTACAAGTGTAGTAGAAAGAGGTGTTGATTGTCAATCCATTTTTTTGGCAGAAAAATATTTAGTCAGAAAATATGTGCTTCCGGTCATAAATGGCTGTCCGGTCTCATATAATAAAAAGGTCGGGGAAGGAGGGGACTTATGATTCAGAAAGAGAAAATGAGAAATGAACAGGAAACGATCTCGATCGAAGAATATTTGAACAGACGCAGAAAGTTGCGTGAAAAAGAGAGAAGGAACAGAAAAGAGCAGACATACGAAAAAGAAAGCTCTCCCTGGATGCTGGCAGAGCTTTCCATGACGTAAGCTATTCGGCTTTGTTTTCATCGTTCGAATCATCCGAATCATCTTTGCGAAGCAGCCTGTAGAACAATGTATAGGCATAGAGAAGAACCGGAACGAGGATCGTACAGGCAATGGAAGCTTTAAAGAGCCCATGTGTCTGTGAATGATCCGTGAGTGCAAAAATCAATGTACTTGCATACAAAAGAATCAGTAAAACAGCACCGATCAGTGCGAGAATCCGTTTTGTTTTTTTCATTTAAATCACCTGTTTTCATCTTTTCTATCTATTATAATAACAAAATTGCATTTCCACAAGAAAATGTTTTGCAAACGGATAAGAAATGCTGTATGATATATGGAGTGAAAAGAACAAAAAGGAGAATTTACAAATATGAGTACTTTATTAGAACAGTGGAGAGATACCGCATATTCAAAAGAAATGGATCAGAATTCCCTGCAGAAGTTCTGGGGAACCTATTTTCAGATTGAAAAGGAAATCTATGAAAAGCTTCTTACCAATCCGGATGAAGAGGTTAAGGGAACGGTGAAAGAACTTGCAGAAAAATATGGTGTAGAAGTATTTACCATGACCGGATTCCTGGATGGTATCAACGACAGCCTGAAAGAACCAAATCCGATCGAGACCATGGATGAAGATACCGTTGTGAGCCTTGCGTTTGACAAAGAACTGCTTTACAAAAATATGGTAGACGCAAAAGCGGACTGGCTTTATGAACTCCCGCAGTGGGAAAATATTTTCACGGAAGAAAAGAGAAAAGAACTGTATAAAGAACAGAAGAATTCCCGTACTGTACACGTAGAAAAGAAAGTTTATCCGAACGACCCATGTCCGTGCGGAAGCGGAAAGAAATATAAAAAATGTTGTGGGAAGAATAAATAGATTTCATAATTGACAAATACTTTCCACATGTCTATAATAATAGCAAATGTGTTGATGAGAAGAGTAGAACGCTGAAGAATCACAGAGAGAAAAGCCATGGCTGGAAGCTTTTTATTGCAGAAGCGTTTGAAGACCATCTCGGAGCGGCTGTGAGGAGCAGCACGGCAGGATACCGTTATCATCCGAATGAAGTGGCTTTGGCATGACGCCGGAGCAAGCGGGGTGGAACCGCGAGTAATGATGTTGACTCGTCCCTTGCAGTATATGTTTATACTGCAGGGGATTTTTTGTTGCCATGCATATATGAGCGGAAGGAGTGAGAAGTAGATGGAAGCATACAGACACAAAGTGCAGTATTACGAGACGGATCAGATGAAGATCGTACACCACTCCAATTACATCCGTTGGTTTGAAGAGGCGAGAATCGATTATCTGGAACAGCTTGGAATGCCTTATGAAGAGATGGAAGCCCGGGAGATCATAAGCCCGGTGCTGGCAGTCGAGGCGGAGTATCTGCGGATGGTACATTTTGGAGATACGGTCACGATTTATCCGAAAGTGAAAGAGTATAACGGGATCAAGCTTACAATCAGTTACGATGTAATGGATGAGAAAACACAGATGGTTCATTGCCGGGGACTGACAAGGCATTGTTTCCTGAATCTTAAGGGGAGGCCGATCTCGCTCAAACGGGAATACCCGGATTATCATGAAAAATTTATAGAAGCACTGGAAAACGACCAGGATTGACAAAGGAAGTTTCAAGTTAAAAGAAACATGGAAAGAGAGGAAAAAATATGAAAATCACATTGAAAGACGGATCTGTTAAAGAGTATGCCCAAAGCAAATCCGTAATCGAAATTGCGGAAGACATCAGCGAAGGACTGGCGAGAGCAGCAACAGCCGGGAAAGTAAACGGTGAGGTGGTTGACCTCAGAACGGTGGTCAGTGAAGACTGTACACTGAGTATCCTGACATTTAATGACGAAGAAGGAAAGGGCGCGTTCCGTCATACGGCTTCTCATATTATGGCACAGGCGATCAAGAGACTTTACCCGGATACAAAGCTTGCAATCGGACCTTCCGTTGCAGACGGTTTCTATTATGACATTGACCGCGAGACACCGCTTGTGGCAGAAGATCTGGAAAAAATCGAAGCAGAGATGAAGAAAATCGTCAAAGAAGGACTTCCGCTTGAACGTTCTACCAAGCCGAGAAATGAAGCAATAGAATACTTTAAAGAAAAGGGAGAACCTTATAAAGTGGAACTGATCGAAGACCTTCCGGAAGATGCCGAAATCAGTTTCTATACTCAGGGAGAATTTACAGATCTCTGTGCGGGACCACATTTGATGAATACAAAACAGGTAAAAGCATTTAAGCTGACAAGCCTTGCGGGGGCTTACTGGCGCGGAAGCGAAAAGAATAAAATGCTTCAGAGAGTTTATGGTACAGCTTATCCGAAGAAAGCAGATTTGGATGCGTATCTGACAATGATGGAAGAGGCAAAGAAACGTGATCATAGAAAACTTGGAAAGGAACTGGGACTTTTTATGATGAAAGAAGAAGGACCGGGCTTCCCGTTCTTCCTTCCGAAGGGAATGGTTCTTAAAAACCAGCTTCTGGATTACTGGAGAGAGATCCATCACAAAGCAGGTTATGTGGAAATATCCACTCCGATCATGTTGAACCGTCAGCTGTGGGAAACGTCCGGACACTGGGATCATTATAAAGACAATATGTACACAACGGTCATTGATGAAGAAGATTTTGCAATCAAGCCGATGAACTGTCCGGGTGGAATTCTGGTTTACCAGTCTGAACCACGTTCTTATCGTGATCTGCCGCTTCGTATGGGAGAGCTTGGACTGGTTCACCGCCATGAGAAATCCGGACAGCTCCATGGTCTCATGCGTGTAAGATGTTTTACACAGGATGATGCACATATTTTCATGATGCCTGAGCAGATCCGTGATGAGATCAAGGGGGTTGCCAAACTGATCGATGAAGTGTACAGTCTGTTTGGATTTAAATATCATGTAGAACTTTCCACTCGTCCGGAGGACAGCATGGGAAGTGATGAAGACTGGGAGATGGCGACCGATGCTCTGCGCGGTGCGTTGGATGATCTTGGCCTTGACTATGTAGTAAATGAAGGGGACGGCGCATTCTACGGACCGAAGATCGACTTCCATCTGGAAGACTCAATCGGAAGAACCTGGCAGTGCGGAACGATTCAGTTAGACTTCCAGCTTCCGCTTCGTTTTGGATGTGAATATACAGGAGCTGACGGAGAAAAGCATCAGCCGATCATGATCCACCGTGTAGTGTTCGGATCCATTGAACGTTTCATCGGAATCCTGATCGAGCATTTTGCAGGTGCCTTCCCGACATGGCTTGCACCGGTTCAGGTTAAAGTGCTGCCGATTTCTGACAAATATATGGATTATGCGAACAAAGTTCTGGAAGAACTGAACAATGCAGGAATCCGTGCAGAAGTAGACACACGTGCTGAAAAGATCGGTTACAAGATCCGTGAGGCTCAGATGCAGAAGATTCCGTATATGCTTGTTGTAGGAGCGAAGGAAGAGGAAGAGGGTCTGGTATCTGTCAGAAGCCGTTTCGAAGGAGACGAGGGGCAGAAAATGCTCTCTGACTTTATTGCGGCGATCAAAATGGAGATCAAGGCAAGAACGGTAAGAGAAGTAAAAACGAAAGAATAAGAAGTCAGAATAAGGGCATAATATAATTTGATTTCTGATAAGAGAAGGAGGGTGTATTATGCCGGAATTAAAATGTACCGTGCAGACATGCATGCATAACAAGGATTTTTATTGTGATCTGAATGCGATTACTGTGGGAGGAAATTCCGCAAAAACGGCAGAAGAGACTTGCTGTGACAGCTTCGAAGAGCGCAAAAGCGGAACCTACAGTAATGTGATGGGAGAGGCGTCCCCGACCAGCCAGATCGACTGCAAGGCAACGGATTGTAAGTATAATGATGAATGTCAGTGCCATGCCGGAAAGATCAGTGTCGAAGGAAGTCAGGCCTGCCAGTGCGAAGAGACAGAATGTGCGACGTTTACCTGTAAATAGCAGATAAACAGCTGGAAGAAAAATGAGAAGACCACCATTGGGAACGTATATCAAATTAGGTATCCGATCAACCTGAAGGTGGTCTTTTTATGCATTCAGCTATTCGGAAAAGGAATGAGACTTGTATGAAAAACTTGAATTATTAGAAAAGGATTTTGGAGATTGCCACGGAAAATCTATTGCATAGAGTAAATTTTGACGGTATAATGCTGATGTATGAGAAAAAGAAATCGTGTCTTAAAGAAGACGGATTTAAGAGAAAAGGTGAAGAATGAATGGAAAATGATGAGAAGCTGCAGGAAAGAAAAAGTGATGATCCTGCTTCTGCTCCGTATTATGTGAAAAGGCCGCAATTCGGTAAAGAAGGCCCGTCTAAACTCCGGCAGGAATTTAGCAGGGGAATGACCATGTTTCTGGTCATTATGGCATGTGTGGTCCTGTATTTTGCATTACTGCGTCTGGATTCAATCACGAACGCTGTTTCCATGGTGATTGATGTATTGAAACCGATTCTTTATGGAATGGTCATTGCGTATCTTCTGAATCCGATTGTCAATCAGGTAGATCGTATCCTGGTTCCAAGACTGGAGAAATACATGCAAAAGAATCGAGCAAAGAAATGCTCCAGAGGAATCGGAGTGATCCTGTCACTGGTGTTTTTATTTGCTTTGATCACAGCACTCTGTAATATGTTGATACCGGAGCTGGTAAAAAGCATCCGGGACCTGATCATCACGCTGCCGGGACAGTTGAATAATGTAGTCGACTGGTTTAATCATTTGCAGGCGTCCGATACGGCAATGGGAATCCTGATGAGAAATGCTCTGGAAGAGGGAACAACAACCCTGCAGAACTGGCTGCGTACGGATCTGATGCCGCAGGTAAATACGATCATGTCAAATCTCACGGTGGGAGTGTTGAATATCCTGAATGAGGTATTGAATTTCCTGATCGGACTGATCGTGTCCGTATACCTCCTGTTCAGCAAGGAACAGTATTCTGCCCAGTGCAAGAAAATGACCTACGCTTTTTTAAAAACGAATCATGCCAATATGTTGCTGCATCTTACGAAAAAAAGTAACGAAATTTTTGGCGGTTTTATTATCGGGAAAATTATCGATTCCGCAATTATTGGCGTACTCTGTTTTATCGGTCTTTCGCTGATTAAGATGCCATATACGCTTCTTGTCAGTGTAATTGTTGGAGTGACAAATGTGATTCCTTTCTTCGGACCGTACATCGGTGCGATTCCGAGTGCATTTCTGATCCTGCTCAGCGATCCGAAAAAGGGCCTTTATTATATTATTTTTATACTGGTACTACAGCAGATCGACGGAAATGTGATCGGTCCGAAGATACTCGGTAATTCAACAGGACTTTCCCCATTCTGGGTCGTATTTTCCATCCTGATCGGAGGGGGAATGTTCGGGTTCGTTGGTATGATCATGGGAGTGCCTACTTTTGCGGTGATTTATTATATTATTAGTATGATTACCAGCCAGAGGCTAGAGCGTAAGAATCTCCCGTTGACCACAGTTCACTACGGAGTAAAGAGTTATGTGAACGAAAAAGGAGAGTTTATCAGTGACGATATAACGATTGTGGATGAAGATGAAAAGAACAATGAATAGTAGAAAAGGGGAATTTTATTATGCCAATTCGTGTACAGAATGATCTTCCGGTAAAAGAGATACTGGAAAAAGAAAATATATTTGTGATGGATGAGTTCCGGGCGACTCATCAGGATATCCGTCCGATCAGGATCGGGCTTTTGAACCTCATGCCGCTCAAGGAAGATACAGAACTTCAGCTTCTGCGGTCGCTTTCCAATACTCCGCTGCAGGTGGATATTGTGTTTGTCACGGTGAAGAGTCATGAGTCGAAGAATACTTCGGCAAACCATTTGAACCGGTTTTACGAAACTTTTGATAAAGTGAAAAACCAGAAATTTGACGGTTTTATCATCACCGGAGCGCCGGTTGAGCAGATGCCGTTTGAAGAAGTGGATTACTGGGAAGAACTGAAGGAAATCATGGAATGGACCAAGACGAATGTGACATCTACGATCCATCTTTGCTGGGGGGCACAGGCGGCACTTTATTACCATTATGGAATTGATAAAGTACAGCTTCCGTCCAAGCTTTTCGGTGTATTTGAACATAAAGTGATGAACCGGAAAATACCGCTTGTACGTGGATTTGACGATGTGTTCCTGGCACCGCATTCCCGCCACACAGATGTTCCGATCGAAAAGATCAGGGAGGATGACCGCCTAATGATACTGGCAGAATCTGATGTTGCCGGAGCATTTCTTGTCATGGCAGAGGACGGCAGACAGATCTTCGTGATGGGACATCCGGAATATGACAGAATTACACTGGATCAGGAATATAAACGTGACAAGAGCAAGAATCTTCCGATTGAACTTCCGGTTAACTATTATCCAAATGATGACTGCGAACAGAAGCCGTTGCTTACGTGGAGGGCACACGGGAATACGTTGTATGGGAATTGGCTGAACTACTATGTCTATCAGGCAACGCCGTATGACATGATTGGGACACCGCAGTTTTAGGCTGATCGGTGGGATAAGTAAGCAATCTATATAAAAGCACCAAGGGAAGAGATAATCTTCCTGCGGTGCTTTTTTATATGGAAACAGATGTATGGTACTGGAATCTTTCATTTGCTGACAACGGGACGGCTGACAGTAAAGAAACTATTTACAGATTCTGAATCATCACATATAATGAGGGTCAAAGTAATAAGTTAGAGAATGCGGCAGGAGTGCCCGGGCATTCTTGAATCTGGGAGGAATTATATATGATGCTTGAAAAGAAAACGACAGAGTTCCTGGAAGAACTTTCTTCATCGGCACCGGTTCCGGGAGGAGGCGGCGCATCGGCGGCAGCAGGTGCTTATGCAGCAGCGCTTGGATTGATGGTAGGCAATCTGACGACCGGTAAGAAGAAATATGCCGATGTGGAAGAAGAAATATGTGAAAGCATGAAAAAGCTGGAACAGCTGCGCGATAAACTGACACGTCTGGTTGATGAGGATGCGAAGGCATTTGAGCCGCTTTCAAAGGCATATGGAATGCCAAAAGAAACGGAAGAACAGAAGAAGTTAAAAGAACAGGTGATGGAGACGGCGCTTCGCGAAGCCTGCCGGGTGCCGCTTGAGATTATGGAGGTCTCTATTGAAGTGATGGAACTTCTGCAGGTACTCGAAGAGAAAGGAAGTCGCCTTGCAGTAAGCGACGCAGGAGTCGGTATTTTGTTTGCCAAGACGTCTCTGGAAGGTGCGTCTTTGAATGTATTTATCAATACCAGACTGATGAAAGACAGGCAGTATGCGGAAGAACTGAATCAACGTGCGGATGCATGGATTGCCCGTGGAAGAACACTGGAGCAGCAGGTATATCATGGCGTTCTGGAAAAAATAAGGTAAACGAGAAGGAAGGAAAAGAGAAAATGGCAATAGAAATGTTAGGGGCAGAAGTGGCAAAGGCGATGAAAGAAAGAATTATCAGCAGAGGGGACAGACTGAAGCAGGAAGGGATTATACCTTGTCTCACGATTATTCGAATCGGAGAGCGCCCGGATGACCTGTCATATGAGCGGGGAGCAAAAAAAAGGATGGAGCTTACCGGAATTGAATGCCGCGTAAAAGAACTCCCGGAAGATATTTCTCAGGAGGAGTTTGAAGGGGAATTTCGCAAAGTCAACGCGGATGAAACGGTGCATGGCATTTTGCTTTTCCGTCCGCTTCCGGCGCATCTGGATGAGGAACCGGTGAGAAAAATGATCAATCCGTATAAGGATGTGGACTGTATGAGTGATGTGAATCTGGCAAAGGTATTTGCAGGAGATCAATCCGGTTTCGCGCCCTGTACGGCAGAAGCTGTCATGGAAATGCTGGAACACTACGGCATCGATGTCTGTGGAAAAAAGGTGACGGTTGTAGGCAGAAGCATGGTTGTTGGAAGACCGCTTGCCATGCTGATGCTTCAGAAAAACGCAACGGTAACGGTATGTCATACCAGAACGGCCGAGTTGGCGGAAACGTGCAGAAATGCGGATATTCTGGTGGCAGCAGCAGGGAGAGCAAAGATGATTACTTCCGATATGATCGGGGAAGGAGCAATTGTCGCAGACGTGGGAATCAATGCAGACGCAGAGGGGAAAATGTGTGGAGATGTAGATTATGAAGGAGCACTTGAAAAAGCGTCCTTCATAAGTCCGGTACCACGTGGCGTCGGAAGTGTGACGACTTCCGTACTGGCATTGCATGTCATAAAAGCAGCAGAATATCTTGCCCATCTGGAATAAAACAATGGTTAAATCTTATCTTCAGAATCCGGCGTTGCAGGGAATTCCCGGATAAGACTTTGGATATTGTCGCGGATATAACGTTTATAATGCTCTGGAAGAGGACGTAACAGATCCAGTATTTCCAGTTCAAGCGGATCGGAAATGGATGGCTTCTCTTCCAGGTAATCACAGATCAGATACTCAAAACGGACGTTAAGTACTTTGGAAAAATTCAGCATAGAAGAAAATGATGTGGAAAGATTTCCATTTTCGATCCGGCTGATTGTCGTTGTATCAAGATTCATTTTTTCTGCTAATTCAGCCTGAGTCATACCTGCGTTTTTACGCGCTTGACGTACGCGGCTACCAAATTCTTTGCTCATAACCATTACCTCTCTAAAAAATAGTTTAGCATTGGAATATGAAAAATAAATGGCGTATAAAACAAACAATATTTACAAATATGCAAAATGACTGTTAAGATGTAAACAAAAGGAGGGAAAAAAGAATGGATTTTGAAGTATACAGGGAGGAGATCGAAGCGATAAAACTGGCAGTAAGTACCGCATCCAGACGTGGTGTGCCAAGAGAACATACCCTTACGGGCAGTATAGAACGTTTGCTTGATTATTATGCGGAAGAACCGAAAAACGAATATCTGACTGGCGCTTTGCTCAATATACAGGCATATTTGGAACTGGGGATGGAATATAGTAAATACGAAGATTTGTTTGAGCGTGTGCTGAGAAAAGGTAATCTGGATAAAAGAGAAGTGTTCCCGAAACCGTTTTATTCTGCCAGAAAAGTGAAATTAAATAAAAGCCAGGTGAGAGGGATGATCCGGAAATGGTCTACTTCTTCTAAAAATACCATGCCTATCCCCGAGGTGGTTGAGGACATTATCACGAAAGTCAAGAACCGGGAAAAGGGTGTGTATTATTATCATAATCATGTGACGGGATCCGGTATGGAAGATGATATATACGAATTGGTCATCCAGGGGGAAGAATGCTATTTTCATGATATTAAATGGGGAAGATACTATGTCTTTAAGGAATAAAAGCGTTGTTAATTCTTCAATAATTTTGTATAATTAAATATCTTTATACGTTAGCAGGAGGAGAGAACATGCTTGATGTAATTAACACAGTCGTGAAAGCAGTCAACAAGGTTGTCTGGGGATGGCCTATGATTGTATTGCTGTTTGGAACCCATATTTTTATGACCGTACGAACCGGAGGAATTCAGAGATATATATTCAGGGGGATTCGTCTGTCTGTTGCGAAGGATCCGGATGGAGAAGGGGAGGTCAGCCAGTTCGGAGCGTTGACTACGGCGCTTGCATCAACCATCGGAACAGGTAATATTATCGGGGTAGGAACTGCAGTGGCGCTCGGAGGGCCGGGAGCGGTATTATGGTGCTGGCTTACCGGGGTATTTGGAATTGCCACGAAATACAGTGAAGCACTGATCGCCGTGAAATACCGCGTAAAGACTGAGGATGGGAGAATGCAAGGAGGGGCAATGTATGCCCTGGAATATGGATTGAAGAACAAAAAACTAGGAAAAGCTCTTGGATTGATGTTTGCTTTTTTTGCGGCATTTGCATCATTTGGAATCGGTTGTGCCACACAGGTCAATGCAATTGCTACTGTATGTAAAGAAAATCTGGGGATTCAGCCCTGGATCATTGGGATTGTTGTGGCGTTTTGTACTGCGATCGTGATTTTCGGGGGAATTAAAACAATTGCAAATGTATGCGAGAAGCTGGTGCCGTTTATGGCGTTGTTTTATGTTGTGGGATGCGTCATTATTCTTGGAATGAATTATGATTATATTATTCCGGCACTTGTGACGATCGTGAAGATGGCTTTTACTCCCGGAGCGGTGGCCGGAGGTCTTGTGGGAAGAGGAATCATGCTTGCCATGAGATATGGTATTGCGCGTGGACTGTTTTCAAATGAATCCGGTATGGGATCTGCACCGATCGCGGCAGCGGCCGCGCAGACACGAAATCCGGTGCGACAGGCTCTGGTTTCGGCAACAGGTACTTTCTGGGATACGGTTGTGGTATGTATGCTTACCGGGCTGGTACTGGTATCAACGATTATGAAGAATCCGGCGATCAATGCGAATGAGGTGAGTGACGGAGGTGTGCTTACTTCTATGGCGTTCAGCCAGATCCCGGTTATCGGTCCGATCATTCTGGTTGTGGGGATTATTTCATTTGCATATTCAACAGTACTTGGATGGGCATATTATGGGGAGCGTTGTGTGGAATATTTCGGCGGGAAGCGCGCGCTGGTTCCTTATCGTATTCTCTACATCATTGTAGCGGCAATCGCTCCAGTGGCTGCACTGGATCTGGTATGGCTGATTGCGGACACGTTAAATGCATTTATGGCGATTCCGAACTTGATCGCTGTTCTTGCTCTTTCTTCAGTCATCGTGGCAGAGACCCGAAAGTATATTAACAATATTGATGCAAGAGACACAACGCCGGTCCCGGTCGTAAAAAAATACTGTTGACAAATGAAAAAGAATGTATTAGGATATTTTCTATAGAATAGAAACCGTTGAGAAAGAGTAGTAGATTATCAAAGCAAGATCACAGAGAGCGGCAGGGGGTGTGATTGCCGTATGGAGCTGATAGTTGAATGGACTTTTGAGGGCAGCCTGAAATCTTTGGAGAGTATGGTATGTCGGGAACCCGACCCGTTATCAATGTGGAGTGTATGTTAGTACATGGAAGAGGACAGTCAGACTGTTGAAGTTGAGTGGTACCGCGTTAATATGAATTTATTACCGCCTCAATCCGGATAGGGTTGGGGCGCTTTTTATTATCGTGGCAGACATGAAAGTCGTACTTCTTACTAACGAAAGCAGAATTCCGGGCATATGGAATGAAGCAAAAAGGTCAATCATTATGAAAAGAGAAGGAGACAAAAATTATGAAAAAGAGAACAGTAGCAGTAATTTTGAGCATGGCAATGGCAGTTACAATGGTGGCAGGATGTGGCGCTAAGAAAGAAAGCAGTGGCGAGAAGAGTTATACAATCGGTATTTCACAGTTCGCCGAACACGGATCTCTGGATAATTGCCGTGAAGGATTTATTGAGGGACTAAAAGAAGAGGGGATTGAAGAAGGCAAGAACCTGACGATTGAATATAAGAATGCGGCAGCGGATATGGGAACGGCTTCCCAGATCGCGAGCAGTTTTGTTTCTGACAAGGTGGATATGATCTGTGGCATTGCGACACCAAGTGCGCAGAGCGCATACAATGCAGCAATGGATTCCGACATTCCGGTTATCTTTACAGCAGTAACGGACCCGGTTGCAGCAGAGCTTGCGGATGCAGACGGTAAACCGGTCGGTGAAGTGACAGGAACAAGCGATAAGCTGCCGGTTGAAGAGCAGCTTCGAATGATCCGAGAGGTTCTCCCGGATGCAAAGACGATCGGTATCATTTATACAACCAGTGAAGCAAACAGTGTTTCGGCGATTGAAGAATACAAAGAAAAAGTCGGTGATTATGGTTTTGAACTGGTAGAAAAGGGAATCACGAATACATCAGAAATCGCACTGGCAGCAGATGATCTTCTGACAAAAGTAGATTGCATTTCCAATCTGACAGACAATACCGTTGTAAATTCGCTTGCAACTATTCTGGATAAAGCAAACGCAGCGAAGGTTCCGGTATTCGGAAGTGAAATCGAGCAGGTTAAGATCGGTTGTCTTGCAGCAGAAGGTCTGGATTATGTAGCGCTTGGAAAGCAGACTGGTAAGATGGCAGCTAAAGTGCTGAAAGGTGAGGCGGCAGCTTCTGAGATTAACTTTGAGACCATCGCGGAAGCAGGACTTTATCTGAATACAAAGGTTGCTGCAGATCTTGGAATTACACTTTCCGATGATCTGGTTTCCGGTGCAGTGGAAGTTTATGACAGTATTGCTGAGTAATATATTAGTATCAAGTAAAACGTTTATTGGATTAGAATTATACGATTTTGAAGAAAAGCGGGGTTTAATGGCATGAGTTTTGCAGTGTCTATTCTGGAGCAGGGGCTGATCTACGGTATCCTTTCTCTGGGAATCTATATCACATATAAAATACTGGATTTTCCGGATTTGACCGTAGATGGAAGTTTTCCTCTCGGAGCGGCGGTGACAGCACTTTTGATTACGAGAGGTGTGAATCCGTACCTGACACTTGTTGCGGCATTTCTGGTTGGAGTGATCGCGGGAATCTGTACGGGACTGATTCATGTGAAATGTAAAGTGCGGGATCTGTTGTCCGGCATTATTATGATGACAGCACTCTGGAGCATCAATCTGAGAGTTGCCGGAACTGCAAATGTGCCGTTATTTTCGCAGAAAACAATTTTTAAAAATGATGTAATTGATAAAGTGGTTCCGGAAGCATTATCAAAATACAGTACTCTGATCATGATTTTGATCATTGCAATATTCTGCAAAATTCTTTTGGATCTTTATATGAAAACTCAGTCAGGTTATCTGCTCCGTGCCGTCGGTGACAACGATAAGCTGGTGACTTCTCTGGCGAAAGATCAGGGAAATGTGAAAATCCTCGGCCTTGCGATTGCAAATGGACTTGTAGCGCTGGCGGGATGTGTGTTTTGTCAGGAGGAGAGAGTGTTCGAAATTTCCAGTGGTACCGGTGCTATGGTCATCGGACTTGCAAGTGTTATTATTGGTACGAGCATTTTCAAGAATCTGACATTTATGAAGACGACAACGGCAGTACTTGTAGGCTCTGTGATCTACAAGGCATGTGTGGCAATTGCGCTGAGAAGCTTTGAACCGCAGGATATGAAACTGATTACGGCAGTATTGTTCCTTGTGATTCTGGTGTTGAGTATGGAGAGAAAGAAGAAGGTGAAGAAGAATGCTGGAGCTTAGAGATATTCATAAGTATTATAATCCGGGAACCGTCAATGAAATGTGTCTTTTTCAGGATTTTAACCTGACGATTCGCGATGGAGAATTTGTTTCGGTGGTAGGAAGCAACGGCTCAGGCAAAACTTCTATGCTGAATATTATCTGCGGAAGTATTCCGGTGGAAGCGGGAAGCATTCTGATCGACGGAAAGGATATTACCAGGGAAAAGGAATATAAAAGAAACCGGAAGATTGGAAGGGTTTATCAGAATCCGGCGATGGGAACCTGCCCGTCCATGACGATTCTTGAAAATATGTCACTGGCGGATAATAAAGGAAAGTTCTTTGGACTGGGAAGAGGAACGAATAAAGCCAGAATCGAGTATTATCGGGAATCTCTGGCGCAGCTTGGCCTTGGACTTGAGGATAAGATGGATGTGAAAGTGGGGTCTCTGTCAGGAGGCCAGAGACAGGCGATGGCACTTTTGATGTCTACCATGACGCCGATTGAATTCCTGATTCTGGATGAGCATACGGCAGCGCTGGATCCGAAGACGGCGGAACTGATCATGGAACTGACGGATAAGATCGTGAAGGAGAAGAAACTGACTACAATTATGGTGACACATAATCTCAGATATGCGGTGGAGTATGGAAACCGGCTTATTATGATGCACCAGGGTGAGTGCGTGATTGATAAGAGCGGGGAAGAGAAGGCGAAGATGCCGGTGGATGAGATATTGAAGATGTTTAATGAAATAAGTATTGAGTGTGGGAATTAGGGACGCCCGCGCAGATGCTCGGTAGGGATTACTCCGAGGCTGCGCTGCGGTGGAACTAGTGCACAAAACTGTAAGGGTCCGAGATGGTTGACCAATGGGTCGCCCACCTCGGGCCCTAACATTTTTGGCACGGATTTCCACCGCGCTTCGCTTAACCTCCGTAATCCCTACCGAACATCTGCGCGGGCTGGTACTTCCCAAGGACTCTACGTACGGTTGTTTGGGGGACGCGCGTGCGGGGCGAGGGCCCCTGGCGCTGGTGGGATGAGGGAGGGGAGGTTGAGGGAGAGTTTGTTGGGGCGAGGGCCCCTGGTGCTGGTGGGATGAGGGAGGGGATGGTGAGGATAGGAAAGTGAATTTGAGAGAGAAGGCAAAAGAACTGAAGGCAGATATTCCGGTTATTTATCTGGTGTTGTGTGTGATTGTTAAAATCTTTAGATGAACTATTGGAGTGAAGGAGGAAGAAGAGATGAGTATTAAAAATGAACCAAAGATTAAGAATCCTCTTATTGTTGCAATCAGGGAGCAGCTGGAGCACCGGGCGCTTTGGATGTATTTGCTTTGTGATGAGGCGAAGAAGAAAGGGCTGGATTCGAAGGAGTATGCGCCGGATGCGATCCGCAGATGTGGTCTTTATCAGGGAGCAAATCTGCGAAAGAAGGCAGGCGGCAGGGATTCGCTGAAGGGGCTGAAGAAAACGTTGTTTTCGAAGTTTGCACAGTGGGTTTTTGAGATGGATATCAAGCAGTGTACGGATGATCATCTGGATATTGATTTTAATTATTGTCCGCTGGTGAAAGCGTGGCAGAAGCAGGGATGTACGGATGAGGAAATCCGGGTGCTCTGTGATCATGCGATGTGTGGTGACAGGGGAATTGCGGAGAGTTTCGGATGCGAGCTGGATCTGCCCGCGACGATTGCGAATGGGGATGAGGTGTGTAAGATCCGGTTCGTGAGGAGAAAGAAATAGAAGGAAGTCTCATGGTTGCCTGGCACACAGTTGCTCTACGCTTCGTAGGTTGCTGTTTTTTTAAATGGAAGATACAATAAAGCTATGAAAAAACAGCAAAGAGAGGTAAATGTAAATGGGATATGTAATCGGAAAAACAAGAAAAGAACTGAGAGAAAAGAAAAAACTTACGCAGAAGGAGTATGTCCGGTCTGTGGAAATATTATTGCATCCGCAGGATTCGGGTCATTCACCTGCTGTGGAATCGTGCTACCTGAACAGGAGGCCGAGCAGCCGGAATAGGATCATCAGATTATGGTCGAAACTGTGGATAATTTAAAGGATAGGGGGATTTAGAAAAAGCAGATGTTTCGTGTTCATACGTGGAATGTCTGTTTTTTTCATGTTACTTTTCACACAGTAGCCAGCATTTACTGCGGGCTACGTGCCAAGAGCGTACATTAACTTTTTCATGTTTATATTTGGAGCAGTAAATACAAGAACATTGACTTAATCCGGGAGAAATGGTAAAATAGAAAAGCAAAATAAAGCACATAATATTGTTTTAAAATAATACAACAAACACAATATATAGTAGAAAGGAGACGATTTATGGATCTGAAGAATGTCAGAGTGATCAAGAAGGACGGAACGAAAGAAGAATTTAATGTACAGAAAGTCGTTGTGGCTGTCAATAAATCTGCCTATCGTGCCCTGATTCAGTTTACGGAGGAAGACATTCAGTTCATCTGCCGGTTTGTGGAAGAGAAGGTCCTTGAGCTGGGAGTGAAGGAGATTCAGATTGCCCAGATGCACAATGTGGTGGAAGGCGCTCTGGAGAAAGTGAATCCGATCGTGGCAAAGAGTTACCGGGATTACCGGAATTATAAGCAGGATTTTGTGCACATGCTGGATGAGGTTTACCGGAAGAGCCAGTCGATCATGTACATCGGGGATAAGGAGAACAGTAATACGGACAGTGCGCTGGTGTCTACGAAGAGAAGTCTGATTTTCAATGAATTGAACAAAGAGCTTTATAAGAAATTTTTCCTGACTGTGGAGGAGCTTCAGGCGATCCGGGAAGGGTATATTTATATTCACGATATGTCAGCGCGCAGGGATACGATGAACTGCTGCCTGTTTGATGTGAAAAATGTTCTGACCGGAGGGTTCGAGATGGGAAATCTGTGGTATAATGAACCCAAGACACTGGACACAGCCTTTGATGTGATCGGAGATATTGTGCTGAGCGCTGCAAGCCAGCAGTACGGAGGATTTACGGTGCCGAGTGTGGATGAGATCCTGGAGCCATATGCCGAGAAGTCACATAAATTACATCTTGAAAAATATCGTTCACTGGGGCTTCCGGAAGAGGCCGCACAGGAAGTAGCGTGGAAGGATCTTGAAAAAGAGATGGAGCAGGGCTTCCAGGGATGGGAATATAAATTCAACTCTGTTTCATCAAGCCGCGGGGACTATCCGTTCATCACCGTGACGAGTGGAACGAATATCAGTAAATATGGAAAGCTGATTACGAAAACTATGCTGGAGGTTCGCAAGAACGGTCAGGGTAAGGCCGGACATAAAAAGCCGGTATTATTCCCGAAACTTGTATTTCTGTATGATGAGAAGCTTCATGGACCGGGAGCTCCGGCGGAGGATCTGTTTGAAGCCGGGATTGAATGTTCGAGAAAAACGATGTATCCTGACTGGCTGAGCCTTACCGGAAAAGGGTATGTTCCAAGTATGTACAAGAAATATGGGAAGATCGTAAGCCCTATGGGATGCAGGGCGTTCCTTTCACCGTGGTATGAAAGAGGCGGAATGAATCCGGCAGATGATGATGACAAACCGGTCTTTGTCGGGCGGTTTAATATCGGGGCAGTCAGTCTGCATCTTCCGATGATCCTTGCAAAATCAAGGCAGGAGAACCGGGATTTCTTTGAAGTGCTGGATTATTATCTGGAATTGATTCGGAAGCTGCATATTCGTACCTATGATTATCTCGGCGAGCTGCGTGCGTCAACCAATCCGCTGGCATACTGTGAGGGTGGATTTTATGGCGGTCATCTGAAACCGCATGATAAGATCAAGCCACTTCTCAAATCGGCGACAGCATCCTTTGGAATCACGGCGCTGAATGAGCTGCAGCAGCTGTATAATAAAAAGTCTCTGGTGGAAGACGGGGAGTTTGCACTGGAAACATTGGAATATATCAATAAAAAGGTGCAGGAGTTCAAGAAAGAGGATGGGCATCTGTATGCGATCTACGGTACTCCGGCAGAAAATCTTTGCGGCGTTCAGGTACAGCAGTTCCGTAAGAAATACGGTATTGTGGAAAATGTTTCGGATCGTGCGTATGTGAGCAACAGTTTCCATTGCCATGTGACCGAAGATATCACTCCGATCCAGAAGCAGGATCTGGAGAATAGATTTTGGGATCTGTGCAACGGTGGAAAGATCCAGTATGTGAAATATCCGATCAATTATAACGTGGAAGCAATCAAGTCACTGGTACGCCGTGCGATGGATATGGGATTTTATGAAGGCGTAAATCTATCGCTTGCATATTGTGATGACTGCGGTCATGAAGAACTTGCGATGGATGTCTGCCCGGTATGCGGAAGTAATAATCTGACCAAGATCGATCGGATGAATGGATATCTTTCTTATTCAAGAGTCAAAGGAGATACGCGTCTGAACGATGCGAAGATGGCGGAAATTGCGGAAAGGAAAAGTATGTAGATGCGTTACCACAATATAACAAAAGATGATATGCTCAACGGGGACGGACTTCGGGTCGTATTGTGGGTGGCAGGCTGCAGTCACTGCTGTAAGGACTGTCACAATCCGGTCACATGGGATCCGAACGGCGGACTTTACTTTGACGAGTCTGCAAAGGCGGAACTGTTTGAAGAATTGAAAAAGGATTATGTGAGCGGTATCACCTTCAGCGGAGGCGATCCGCTTCATATTGCAAATGTAAATGATGTGACAGAACTGTCAAAAGAAATCCGGGAGACATTTCCGGAGAAAACAATCTGGCTGTATACGGGTTCTACGTGGGAAGAGGTACGCCGCATGGAAATCGTGAGGTATCTGGATGTGTTGGTGGACGGTGAATTTGTATTTGCCAAAAAGGATCCGCTTCTTTGTTGGAAAGGAAGCAGTAATCAAAGAGTGATCGATGTACAGAGAACACTGGCGGCAGAAACGGATACAGTGCCGGTTCTGCATTGCCCTGATTATGATGAGAATTAGCAGGTTTGAAACTTGACGGGTATAGGTCGTAATAATGTGAAACAGGAGAAGAGACAGATGAGAAGAATTGCAAAATTTCACAAAGTAAGTGCCGAACAGTTTGCCGAAAGCTGGAAGGACACATTTGGAGAAGATATTTCAGGAGAAGAGATACAGAAACTCTATGAAGAGATCCGCCTTCCAAAGAGAGCAACATCAGGGAGTGCAGGATATGATTTTTATGCACCGGATACGTTTGTTTTGGAACCGGGAAAGACGGTCAAGATTCCTACCGGCATCCGGGTTGAAATGGAAGACGGATGGGTGCTGAAATGCTATCCGAGAAGTGGGCTTGGATTTAAATACAGGCTGCAGCTCAATAATACGGTAGGAATCATTGACAGTGATTATTTTTATTCCGATAATGAAGGGCATATTTTTGCAAAACTGACGAATGATTCCAATGAAGGAAAAACGTTGGAAATAGCGAAGGGAACCGGCTTTATGCAGGGAATCTTCGTGGAGTATGGGATCACGGTGGATGATGACACCGATGAAGTGAGAAACGGTGGATTCGGAAGTACGACGAAGGGTGTTTAAAAGCTTCGGATGCGGAAGGATACCAAAGAATGTTCACGATATTCGTATATAAAAGGATGAGAAAAGGTTAGGGAAAGGACTTGAAAAAATGGATAAGACGAGAGTAAAGATTTTCCGGATGATTATGCTGGCAATGATGGTGGCGATCGGGGTTGTGATTTCTCCGATTCTCAGGATTGAGGGGATGTGTCCGACGGCGCATCTGGTAAATATTGTATGTTCGGTTCTGATGGGACCGTGGTATTCTCTGCTCTGTGCGACACTGATCGGAGTCATCCGTATGATGTTTATGGGAATTCCGCCTCTTGCGCTGACGGGTGCAGTGTTTGGTGCGTTTCTGTCCGGTGTGTTTTATCGGCTTTCCGGAGGGAAAATCATCTGCGCAGTGATTGGAGAGGTATTTGGAACCGGGATCATCGGTTCGATTGTATCTTATCCGGTGATGGCATTTCTGATGGGAAGAGAAGGACTGAACGCATTCTTCTATACGCCCATGTTTCTGGGAGCTACACTGATGGGCGGAACGGTTGCATATTTCTTCCTGAAAACCTTAAGTAAAGCCGGATTGCTTGCAAAATTCCAAATGAGTCTGGGAGAGAAAGTTTATGACAGAAAGCATACAAAATCTTCAAAAAATGATGGCGCTTCAGAAGCTCGTTAAAAAAATACGGCCGTTGATCCACTGCATTACAAACCCGATTTCAATTCATGACTGTGCAAATGTGGTTCTTGCCGCAGGCGGAAGACCGATCATGGCAGAACATCCGCGGGAAGTGGAGCAGATTACAGAGACAGCACAGGCGCTGATGCTGAATTTGGGAAATATCACAGATGTAAGAATGGAATCCATGAAGAGATCACTCGCAGCAGCTAATAAGAAAGGGATTCCCGTGCTCCTCGATCTGGTCGGGGTTGCCTGCAGTGATCTGCGCAGAGAATATGCAAGCGAGCTGTTGCAAACGGGAACCATTTCTGTTTTGAAAGGAAATATGTCTGAGATACTGGAAATGGCGGGGGAAGAGTCTCACAGTATCGGTATCGATGCAGGAATACAGGATACACTGACACCGGAGAATCTGGAAAAGGTAATAGAGTGTTTTCAAAGTATGGCTAAAAGAACCGGAGCGGTTATCCTTGCAAGTGGTAAGACTGATCTGATCGTAGATGCAGCGGAAGCATATGCGGTGGAAAATGGAGATGCGATGATGTCGGAGATTACCGGTACCGGCTGTATGCTGGGAGCAGTGTGCAGCACTTATCTGGGTGGAGTTCACGTAAGCACGGCGCAGAATACCTGCGAAATTAAGATGATCCACGCGGTTCTCTTGGGAGCTGCGGTAATGGGGATTGCGGGAGAATTGGCGGCAGAAGACAGCCACGGACCAGGAAGCTTTCAAATACGTTTTCTTGATTTTTTATATCAGATAGATGGAAAATTGCTTGAAATCAAGGGGAAGATTAACAGAGTATTATAAATACGAGTATCCCATGAAAATCAGTACTTTTACAGTACAGATTCCTCATGGGATACTCGTTTCATTTGTTGGTCTTTGTCGAAAAATGTTTTGCAAAGTAACAACTTCTTTAAAATTATTAAAGTTTCAGATTTTTAAATAAGTCTCCGAGGCTGGTTCCGATTGCTTCAGATTTCGGAAGTTCGATCTTTTCTTCCGGCTCTTCTTCAGATTCCTTTTCTTCCATAAGAGCTTTGATGCTCAGGCTGATCTTGCCTTCCTTGATACCGATTACTTTTACGTCTACTTCATCGTCAACTTTGAGTACCTGGTCAGGAGATTTGATTCTCTGGGTACTAATTTGTGAGATGTGTACCAGACCGGAGAGACCGTTTTCAAGACGGATGAATGCTCCGTAAGTCTGAAGAGATTCTACTTTACCTTTCAGAACGCTTCCGACTTTTACAGAAGCAAGCAGTTCTTCTTTGGCTTTCTTTTCCTGTTCTCTCAGAATCTCGCGGGCTGACAGGATCAGACGTCCCTGTGCCTGGTCAGCTTCGATGACTTTGACATCAACTTCTTTTAACAGATAGGATTCCAAATCTTCAATATAAGAAAGAGAAAGTCTGGAAGCCGGGATGAATCCGCGGATGCCTTCTACCATAGCGATCGCTCCGCCGTTTACGATTCCTTCAATTGTTACATGGAGTACTGTACCCTTCTCGAGATAATCCTTTACGATGTTCCATGGATTTGCATCATCGAAATGTTCCTCATAATCTGCCATGCTCTCTGTGTTTTCCATTAACTGTTCGTTATCCATAATTCCACCTCTACCTCAGTTCGTTTACTCTTTTGTTGTACAAAAGGTCGCTTTATGTTTTAGTATACCATGTTTTTGGTAGAATCGGAACAAAAAATTATCAAAATATGGAAGAACGTTTTATGAGAATGTATTATTTTGGAAAATATGGTTGACGAAATGAGCAAAAAATGGCATTCTGACAATAGTAAGTAGTATGAAAACAAGGAAGTGGTAGAAATGGAAAATAGAAAAGTGAAAAAAACGTATGTTATCGGACATAAGAATCCGGACACGGATTCCATCTGTTCTGCGATTGCATATGCGAATTTAAAAAGAGAAATGACCGGGGAGGAGTATGTGGCAAAACGTGCCGGTGAGCTGAACGGGGAAACGGCTTACGTACTCGATCGATTTGGCGTAGAAGTCCCGGGATATCTTGGAGATGTGCATTTGCAGGTTAAGGATATGGATATCCGTCAGATTGAAGGTGTCCGGTCCAATGCATCGATCCGTGAGGCGTGGACGCGGATGAAGCAGGAGAATATCCGCACCCTTCCGGTTACCAGAAATGACCGGCTGGAAGGATTGATTACGATCGGAGATATTGCGACATCCTACATGGAGGTGTATGACAGTCATATTCTGTCGACCGCGAGAACGCAGTATCGCAATATCGTGAATACGCTGGACGGAACGATTGTGACAGGGAATGAACACGGTTATTTTCTGAAGGGGAAAGTGATTATTGCAGCGTCCAGTCCGGATATGATGGAAAATATTATTGAGAAAGACGATCTGGTCATTCTCGGAAATCGTTATGAATCCCAGCTCTGCGCGATCGAGATGGATGCCAGCTGTCTGGTCATCTGTCAGGGAGCGGAAATATCGAGAACAATTAAGAAGATGGCAATGGAGAGAGATATTGTGGTGATTCAGACACCGCACGATACATTTACAGCGGCAAGGCTGATCAACCAGAGTATTCCGGTTAAGTATTTCATGAGTAAGGATAATCTGGAGACATTTCACATGTCGGATTATGTAGACGATGTCAAGGAAGTTATGGCGAAGAAGAAATACCGTGATTTTCCGATTCTTGATAACCAGGGACATTTTCGCGGTTTCCTTTCCAGACGTCGGTTGATGAGTTCCAGAAAGAAACAGGTGATTCTGGTGGATCACAATGAAAAATCTCAGGCGGTGGACGGAATTGAAGAGGCGGATATCCTGGAGATCATTGATCACCACAGACTGGGAAGTATGGAGACGATCGGGCCGGTATTCTTCCGCAATCAGCCGGTGGGATGTACGGCGACCATTGTTTATCAGATGTATCAGGAGAATGGTGTTACGGTAGATAAGACGATCGCAGCACTGCTTTGTTCGGCGATCTTATCGGATACATTACTGTTCCGTTCTCCGACATGTACGATGGTGGATCAGGCGGCGGCTGCTGCTCTGGCACAGATTGCGGGAATTAATATGGAAGAGCATGCAAAGGCGATGTTCAATGCAGGCAGCAATCTGCGTGAGAAGACAGAAGAAGAGATCTGTTTCCAGGATTTCAAAGTATTCAATGCCAACGGAGTATCATTTGGTGTCGGCCAGATCACTTCGATGAATCAGGAAGAGCTGGATGATGTAAGAGAACGTCTTACCGATTATCTGGAAGTAGCCAGAGTCGATCAGCATCTGGATATGGTATTCTTGATGTTGACAAATATTCTCGAGGAATCAACGGAACTGATGTGCTGTGGCGAAGGGGCAAAAGCAAGGATCCTGGAGGCCTGGGAGATGCCGGAGGATACCGAACGGGTACTTCTTAAGGATGTTGTGTCCCGCAAGAAACAGTTTATTCCGACATTGGTAGGTTATCTGCAGCAGAAATAGGACAGCAGGGGAGAAAATTATGGCGAAGCAGACTTGGAAGGCAGGAAATATGCTGTATCCGTTACCGGCGGTCATGGTCAGTGTATCGGACAAGGACGGGAAGAATAATATTATTACGGTTGCATGGGCAGGAACGATTTGTACGAACCCTCCGATGGTATCGATTTCCGTGCGGCCGGAACGGTATTCTTATCATATGATAGATGAGACAGGAGAATTTGTCATCAATCTGACGAATGAGGATCTTGCAAAGGCCAGCGATTATTGCGGTGTGCGTTCCGGAAGAGATGTGGACAAATTTAAAGAAATGCATTTGACTCCGGATGAAGCGCAGTATGTAAAAGCACCGTTGATCAAGGAAAGTCCGGTCAATATTGAATGCAGAGTGGTAAAAAAAGAAGAACTTGGTTCACATCATATGTTTTTGGCAGAGGTCCTTGCGGTTCATGTGAATGATGCCTACATGGACGAGTCGAACCGGTTCGCGCTTGAGAAGACAAAGCCGCTGGTTTACGTCCACGGGCAGTATTTCAGTCTTGGAAGACTACTGGGAACTTTTGGCTATAGTGTGAGAAAAAAGATCAAGAAGAAAAAGAAAGAGAATAAAAGGAAATAGCTTGACAAAGAAAGGCGTCAGGGTATATGCTGTTTGAGTAAATCTCAAGGGCGAGACTGTGAAGGAGCAGTTTCGCCCTTTTTTTAGAAAAGGAGCGGAAAAAATGAAGAATTTTACGTTTACAGTACCACAGGATATTATTTTTGGAATGGGAAGTTTAAAGAGACTTCCGGAATTGCTGAAAAAAAACGGATCGGCTAAAATGCTGCTGGTTTCTGACAGGGGACTTGAGAAGCTGGGAGTGGTTGAAAAGGTGCGGAGTATTGTTACGGCATCCGGAATTGAGGTGGCAGAATTTCTGGATGTAGAGCCGAATCCTTCCGTGGATACCGTGAATGCGGCAGTAAAAGCATATCAGGAAGCGGAAGCGACAAGTATTGTGGCACTTGGCGGAGGAAGCCCGATGGACGTTGCAAAAGCAGTCGGTGTACTTGCAAAATTCGGCGGACAGATCACAGAATATGAAGGAGCGCACAAGGTACCGGGCAAGATTGTGCCGATCATTGCGATCCCGACTACAGCAGGAACGGGAAGTGAAGTGACCGCTTTCTCTGTTATCACAGATACATCAAGGAACTACAAACTGACGGTATTCAGTTATGAACTGATTCCGAGTTATGCACTTCTCGATCCGGAACTTATTATGACAGCGCCGGCATCCATCGCGGCGTCCTGTGGTGTGGATGCACTGATCCACGCATGGGAAGCATATACATCCCGCGATGCATCTCCATTTTCCGATGCAATGGCAGAAAAAGCGATGGAACTGATTGGAGCAAATATCCGCCGTTTTGTCGCAAACAGACAGGATGAAGAAGCAGCCTGCGCAATGATGTCAGGAAGTATGTTCGCAGGAATTGCATTTGCATGGGCACGTCTGGGTAATGTACATGCGATGAGTCATCCGGTCAGCGCATTTTTCCATGTGCCGCACGGAGTAGCAAATTCCATCCTGCTTCCGACGATTGTAGAATACAACGCACTTGCAGATCACGGACGTTATGAGAAGATCTACAATTACATCAGCAAGGAAAGCGAACCGGTTGTCGATTTTGTGCCGGAGATGCTGGTTGACGAAGCGCGCGAACTTCTGAAGGATCTTGGTATTCCTTCCAGACTTTCCGATGTAGGGGTGACAGAAGACAAGATCCCGCAGATGGCAGCAGATGCAATGAAGAGCGGAAATATTCTGGCAAATCCGAGACAATCTACACAGAAAGATATTGAGATGCTGTACCACAAAGCACTTTAGGAGTATAAAAAATGATATCCCAGAAACCAAGTTGTTTTTGGAATATCATTTTTTTATATATCGTACTACAGCGGGTTGACTTTTTGGAGATAAATGCGCCTCAGGAACCAGGCGGAAAGTACGACCGACACAAGTTCAGCGATCGGAATTGCCCACCACACCTGATTTAACCCGAAAAGCCGGGCAAATAAATAGGCAACAGGCAGTATAACACATAACTGCCTTGCAACAGAGACGATCAGACTGTACATGCCGTTCCCGAGGGCCTGAAATACCGAACCTGATACGATACAGAATCCGGCGAAAATAAAACTGAGGCTGATGATCCGCAGAGCAGGAATGCCGATTTCAAGCATCCGGTCAGAAGCATCGAACATGCGGAGCATGACATCCGGAAAGCACTGAAAGAGTACCAGCCCAAAGAGCATAATCGTAACAGCAGTGCAGATACTGAGCCATATCGTGTGCAGAATTCTTTTTTTCTGACGCGCACCGTAATTAAACGCGATGATCGGTATCATTCCGTTATTCAGACCGAAGATCGGCATGAAGATAAAGCTTTGAAGCTTAAAATAAACTCCGAATACAGCGGCTGCTGTTGAAGAGAACATCAATAAAATCTTATTCATGCCAAACGTCATGACAGAACCGATGGACATCATAATAATCGAAGGTATCCCGACTGTATAAATATTTAGAATGACAGTACGGTTTGGACGAAAGCCTTTCAAATGAATATGAATATCTTTGTTTTTCGTAATGTTAAAAAGCAGAGCCATTGCCGCTGCAATCATCTGACCAATAATCGTGGCAACTGCGGCACCTGCCACCTCAAGTCTTGGAAAACCGAACAACCCGAAGATCAGAATCGGATCTAAAATGATGTTGATAATGGCACCGGTTCCCTGAGTGATCATAGCATAGAACGTTTTCCCGGTGGCTTGAAGCAGCCTCTCACAAGTAACCTGCAGGAAAATGCCGATGGAACAGATCGTAATGATTCGCATATACTGTGTGCCGTAGCGGACGATCTGCAGATCGGTTGTCTGAATATGAAAAAAAACACCTGAGCAAAGGCCGCCAAGAACAGCAAACGCCAGGGAACTCATAAATCCAAGAAATAAGCCGTTGGATGCAGCACGGTCAGCCGCCTCGTAGTTCTTCTCGCCCAGATTCCTGGAGAGAAGTGAGTTGATCCCGACGCCGGTACCCGATGCGACCGCGATTATCAGGTTCTGTATGGGAAATGTGAGTGAAACGGCGGTAAGTGCATTTTCATTCAGCCGGGCAACAAACATGCTGTCAACAATATTGTAAAGTGCCTGTACCAGCATGGAAAGTATGATAGGAAGTGACATTGTGAACAGTAGTTTCGGTATGGGCATGACCCCCATTTTATTCTCTTTTCCTGTCGAATCTGACATGATTTTCCTCCTTTGTATCGATAACCTATCTGATATTATAACATTGAATATGTATATTGCAATAAGAGAAATGCCCGAGGTATAGGAAATCAGAGATTTTCATATATTAGAGAGAATATGGAAAACGGGGTGGGAGCTTGAAATACCGGTTATGGAAGTCTGTTTGCACCATTTGTTATATGATTTTGCTGTTTACGGCACTGGGAATCTGGGAGGGCAGATCGCAGGAAACCGGCAGCAGGGAAGATGCAGTACAGGAAATGAAAGAAGAAAAAATGAAAATCGCACTGACATTTGATGACGGACCACACCCGTCGTGTACGCCGCTTTTGCTGGACGGTCTGAAAGAAAGAGGGGTAAAAGTAACTTTTTTCGTGATCGGCCTCAATGTAGAACGCTATCCGGAACTGGTGAAAAGGGAGTATGAAGAAGGTCATATTGTCGGGAATCATACGTATAATCATGTGGAGATCACGAGGATCGACAGTGTAAAAGCAAAAGAAGAGATCGAGAAGACGAGTCAGGCTGTGGAAAGAATTACCGGCCGTCCCACGGAATACATGCGGCCTCCGTTTGGTGCCTGGCAGAAGGATCTGGAAAAGGAGATGAATGTCATTCCCGTTCTGTGGACTGTAGATCCGTTGGACTGGACGACGGAGAATGAGGATGAAATTGTAAATAAAGTAGTGACGGATGTGCGGGAAAATGATATGATTCTCTTACATGACTGTTACAAATCTTCGGTACATGCCGCGCTTCGGATCATAGACCTGCTCCGGAAGGAAGGCTATGAATTTGTGACGGTGGATGAACTGATATTAAATTAGGAAAGATGAAAGAGTATGATAAATGAATTTTCAAGAACAGAACTTTTGTTGGGGACGGATGGCATGGAACGATTGAAAAAGGCTTCGGTTATGGTATTCGGAATCGGAGGCGTCGGTTCACACTGTGTGGAGGCGCTGGCGAGATCCGGGGTCGGAACATTGATTTTGATCGATAATGACACTGTATCGCTTACGAATATCAATCGCCAGTCGATTGCACTGCACAGCACGGAAGGACGATATAAAACAGAGGTCATGAAAGAGAAAATCGCGGATATTTGCCCGGAGATTCGGGTCAGAACCTATGAGCGATTTGTATTGACCGATAATCTGGGGGACATATTGGATGAACGACCGGATTATATCATAGATGCGATCGATACAGTGACGGCAAAACTGACACTGGTATGTGAGGCAAGAAAGCGTGGAATACCGATCATCAGCAGTATGGGGACCGGGAATAAACTTCATCCGGAGATGTTTGAGATAACGGATATCACAAAGACCAGTGTCTGTCCGCTCTGTAAAGTGATGAGAAAGGAACTGAAGAATCGTGGTATCGGCCATTTAAAAGTGGTATACTCGAAAGAGAAGCCGATTGATACTTCGGGTAGGGATACAGGGGAAGATGCCGGCGTACGAAGAAGCATACCGGGGAGCATTTCCTTTACCCCTCCGGTGGCAGGGCTTCTGATTGCAGGGGAAGTAATACGTGAGTTGGCAGGACTTGTGTAGAATACAAAGGAGAGATGGAAAATGGATCTGTTTGAATATATGAGAGAGACAAATAAAGAGAAAGAATCTCCGCTCGCATCCAGACTGCGGCCGACGACGCTGGAAGAAGTGGTTGGACAGCAGCATATTATCGGGAAGGACAAACTGTTATACCGTGCGATCAAGGCGGACAAACTGAGCTCGGTGATTTTCTACGGCCCGCCCGGAACGGGGAAAACGACGCTCGCGAAAGTGATTGCAAATACGACAAGCGCCGAATTTACGCAGATCAATGCTACGGTGGCCGGGAAAAAAGATATGGAAGAGGTCGTAAACAAAGCAAAACAAATTTACGGCATGTATCAGAGAAAGACGATTCTGTTTGTGGATGAGATCCATCGTTTCAATAAAAGCCAGCAGGATTATCTGCTTCCTTTTGTGGAGGACGGAACCCTGATCCTGATCGGGGCCACAACGGAAAATCCATATTTTGAAGTAAACAGTGCGCTGATCTCTCGCTCCAGTATTTTTGAATTAAAGCCGCTTTCCACGGAGGATGTTGAAACTTTGATCCTGAGAGCGGTGAAGGACAGTCAGAAGGGAATGGGCAGCTACCATGCAAAGATCGACGAAGACGCGCTGCATTTTCTGGCCGATTTGTCGGGAGGAGATGCGAGACTTGCATTAAATGCAGTGGAACTGGGGATTCTGACTACAAGCCGGAGCGATGACGGATGGATTCATCTTACGCTGGATGTGGTTTCGGAGTGTATTCAGAAGCGGGTTGTGCGGTATGACAAGACCGGCGATAACCACTATGACACGATCTCGGCATTTATCAAAAGCATGCGAGGGTCTGATCCGGATGCGGCAGTTTATTATCTGGCCAAAATGCTGTATGCGGGAGAAGATATCAAGTTTATTGCCCGCCGGATCATGATCTGTGCGTCGGAAGATGTGGGAAATGCAGACCCCATGGCTCTTACGGTTGCCGTTTCTGCGGCTCAGGCTGTAGAGCGGATCGGAATGCCGGAGGCACAGATTATCTTGTCACAGGCGGTGCTGTATGTGGCGACTGCACCAAAGAGTAATTCGGCATGCAATGCCATTTCTGCCGCCATGGATAATGTAAAACGAGTGAAAACGACTGTTCCGCCTCATCTGCAGGATGCACATTATAAGGGTTCCCAAAATCTGGGACATGGTGTGGGATATCGATATGCGCATGATTATCCGAAGCACTATGTAGAACAGCAGTATCTTCCGGATGAGATCAAAGGAGAGGTATTCTATGAACCCGGAGATAACGGTTATGAAGCAAAGATCAAGGAACATATGCGCTGGCTTCATGAAAAATAGCCAGGATACTTCATTGAAACAGGAAATCGCCCGATTCACGCAATATCAGTTGAACATCGGGGGAAACTCTGATACGATGTATGCAACAGGAAGGAAGTGATGAGATGGTACTGGAAGAAAGTTATATTACCATTGCATGGCTGGTTCTTCTGATCATCCTTCTGGTAGTCGAGATCATTACGGTGGGACTGACCAGTATCTGGGCTGCCGGAGGCGCGCTTGTGGCGCTGATTCTGAACATTCTGAAATTTCCGTTTCTTGTTCAGGCCGTCGCGTTTTTTGCAGTCACGTTTCTGTTGTTGTTTTTCACGAGACCGTTCGCGGTGAAATGCATCAACAGCAGGAGAGAGAAGACCAACTATGAAGGAATCATCGGCAAGACGATCCGGATTGCCGAAAGAGTGGACAACATAAGCCAGACCGGAATGGCGGTGGTCAACGGGCAGGAATGGACGGTGCGATCGGAGAAGGATGAAGAGATCCTGGAAGCCGGAACCATTGCAAAAGTGGTTGATATTTCCGGAGTTAAATTAATAGTCAGACGATACAAGGAGGTTTAATATGGGATTCATTATTTTAGCAACGATTTTTGTGATTATTTTACTGGTATTGATCTCTTGTGTGAAGATCGTTCCGCAGGCAAAGGCGCTGGTCGTAGAACGGCTTGGTGCGTATCAGGCGACCTGGAGTGTAGGGCTTCATTTTAAACTTCCGTTGATCGACCGCGTTGCAAGAAGAGTCGATCTGAAGGAACAGGTCGTTGATTTTGATCCACAGCCGGTTATCACGAAAGATAATGTAACGATGCGAATTGATACCGTTGTATTCTATCAGGTTACAGATCCGAAGCTGTACTGCTATGGTGTGGCAAATCCAATTATGGCAATTGAGAATCTGACGGCAACAACACTTCGAAATATCATCGGTGAACTGGAACTGGACCAGACACTGACATCCCGAGAGACGATCAATACAAAGATGCGAGCATCTCTTGATGTAGCAACGGATCCGTGGGGAATCAAGGTTAATCGCGTGGAGCTGAAGAACATTATTCCACCGGCAGCGATCCAGGATGCGATGGAGAAGCAGATGAAGGCGGAACGTGAGCGTCGTGAAGCAATCCTGAGAGCAGAAGGAGAGAAGAAATCTACCGTCCTTGTTGCAGAAGGTGAGAAGGAATCTGTAATTCTGAAAGCGGAGGCTGAGAAGCAGGCGGCGATCCTTCAGGCGGAAGCAGAGAAGGAAAAGAGGATCAAGGAAGCCGAAGGTGAAGCCGAAGCAATCCTCAAAGTGCAGCAGGCAAATGCAGACGGTATTCGTTTCCTCCGTGAAGCGGGGGCCGATGAGGCAGTTCTTCGGATCAAGAGTCTGGAGGCTTTCGAGAAGGCAGCGGACGGAAAAGCGACCAAAATCATCATTCCGTCAGAGATCCAGGGACTTGCAGGTCTGGTTAAGAGCGCGAAGGAAATTATTTCCGAATAGAGCAGACAGTTGAATAGAGAAGATTGGGAGGTGCTGGATATGATACATGTGCTGATTCTGGAAGATGAACACGCTTCGATGGAAGCGCTCGTCCGTATTCTGAATGAGTATTCGGCCGAGATTCAGGTCCATGCCGCCTCCTCATATAAGGAAGCGAAAGACCTGTTGGAAGAAAATATCCGATATGGTCTTTTTCTTCTGGATGTAAACTTAAGCGGAAGCCGGAAAGAGGATATCGGAGGAATTATCTTCGCCAGAGAGGTAAGAGAAAAATTCCAGTATATGTTTACACCGATCGTGATGGTGACTTCCGTGGGAGCAATGGAGATGCAGGCGTATCGAGAACTGCATTGCTATCAATATATTATGAAGCCTTTTGATCGTACACAGGTGGAGGAAGTCGTAAGAAAAGTACTTGTGAATAAAAAACAGGAGGAGCCGAGGACAGTCATCGTAAAAAAGGATGGAATTAACTATCAGGTGAAATGTCAGGACATTCGCTATATTGAAGCAGTTCCGCGCGGAATCTGCATTCACATGAGGGGTGAAAACTGGAAAGTACCATATGTAACGCTGAAGCAGATGATGCAGAAGCTGCCGAAAGAAATGTTTGTGCAGTCGCACCGGATGTTTGCTGTGAATCGCCAGGAAATTGAATACATTGATACAGTGAACCGGGTGATTAAGCTAAGAAACAGCAGTGATACGGTAGAAATCGGCGTGACGTACAAGGCGGAAATGGGGAGAATGATAAATGATTGAATGGGTGAGAAAGTTTTTGTATCGTATTTTTTGTGTGATTGCATTGCTGGTATCGGTCTATCTGGTCGTGGATTTCCTGTACAGCGGAACCTTTGACTATCGGGTATTTGTCATGTTCGTTCTGATGGTGGTGGTCATCATATGGGGAATCGTTGACTGGAGAAAGAATTATCTGATTATGCAGCAAAAAGAGCAGGAACTGCGCCTGTATCAACTCTACATTCAGCCGCTTGAGGAACTGGTGAAAGAGATCCGGGCGAGACAGCACGAATTCGACAACCAGATCAATGCCATTTTAAACATGCATCTTACGGTGGACAATTATGATGAGCTTGTGGAACGGCAGTCACAATATATCATGGAAGCAGTGAAGGATGATGAGAACCGGATGTATCTTCCGCTCCTCAAGATCAGTGATAAAGTGCTTGCAGGCTTCTTATACAGCAAGATCGTGCGGGCACCATCTTATGTGAAGACGGAAATCGTGGTGAAGAATCTGGAAATCCTCTCCGGGATATCCGAACATCATCTGATCGAGATCATCGGAACGCTGGTTGATAATGCTTATGAAGCATGCACGGAGGAACTGAACCGGGTTATCATGGAACTGGATTCCGAAAATGACCGGGTTGTCTTCACTATCAAAAACCGTATGAGGAATGTCAAGCTGGAGAATATCGGACGTTTCTTTGAAAAAGGGTTTTCTACAAAAAGTGAAGACGGGAAGCGGGGACTTGGTCTTTATAATGCAAAGCTGCTCAGTGAGCGGTACGGCGGTGAGATTACGGTGAGTACGGATTTTATCGATGAACGGAATTATATCTGTTTTCGTGTAGTCGTGTAAATGAATAAAAAAAGCGGTGTCCGAAAAGGAGGACAATGGATCAAAACCTCCGGATTCGGGCACCGTTTTTTTGTGTATTATATTGGCTTACAGCAGATTTGCCATGAGCCAGGCATAGATTTCCTGATTCTTTTTCTGCCAGTTTGTGACGATGGCTTCGGCTTCGGCTTCGCTTGGAACAGAGAGCGTCAGGTCGATCAGAGGAAGTTCGTCTTCCAGAACCTGGCATCTGACTGAGAATTCCCGGGATGTGTTTCGGTAATAATCGGCCTTTACAGCAACCTCATTTTTGAGATCATATTTTTTCTCGCGTAAATAATTGTCGATATCTTCTCGTATAGAGCGGGAGATATTGTTTTTGAAATACTGGATGGACTGGGCACCGTCTTCTGTCAGATGATAAAGGGTACGGTTGTGGGAAGTCTCTTCCCAGATCAGTTCCGCTTCCGTAAGTTCGGAAAGTGCCTGCTGAAGCTTGAAATAGGTCGTATATCCTTTGTTCAGTATGAATTCTGAAATCTGTGCGTTGGTAAGCGGAAAATCCACCTTGTCCAGCATATACAGAATGATCAGTTTATATAGTGTGAAAGTTTCAGACATGATGTCGTCCTCCTTATAAATCAATATACTCTTTTCCCTGCCAGATATCGTTGTCTTTCAGGTATTTCTGCATGGAGTTCAGAACCAGCCTTTTATTCCCGGTCCAGAGCGGCTCAATCAGAAGTGATTTGGGGCCGTCTCCGGTGAGCCGGTGTATTACAATATCCGGACGAAGATTGGAGATGCACATACCAAGAACGTCAAAGTATTCTTCCATGGAAGGAACGGAGAAGGGATGTTCCTGATAATAATCTGCCAGATCCGTATGTTTTAATATGTGAAGGAGCTGCAGTTTAATACCCTGAATGGGGATCCGGTTCAAGTATCGGATGGTATCCAGCATCTGCGCAGGAGATTCTCCGGGAAGAAACAGGATCACATGTACGATAACCGAAATGTTAAGTCGTATCAATGCCTCTGCGGCATTTTCAAATACTTTCAGATCGTAACCACGACGTATGAAACGCGCGCTCTCGGGATGGATGGTCTGCAGCCCAAGCTCGATCCATACCGGTTTGATCCGATTCAGTTCATCGAGAAGTGCAAGAATCTCGTCGCTTAAACAATCTGGTCTGGTGGCGACGGAAAGGATCCTTACGTCCGGTTCCAGAATCGCCTCGTAAAAGATCTTTCGGAGATGTTCCAGCGGAGCATAGGTGTTCGTGTATGCCTGGAAATAGGCGATGTATCCGTTACCGGTCTGTTTGCGCCGAATAAGTGCTTTCCCTTCTTCGAGCTGTTCCCGAATCGTCAGGGCAGGCGAGGCGGCAAAATCTCCGGAACCCCCTTCACTGCAGAAGATGCAGCCCCGTTCACCGCAGGTCCCGTCACGGTTCGGACAGGTACAGCCGCCGTTTAATGAAACCTTATAGAGCTTCTCGCCATAGGTTGTCTTCAGATAGTAATCCAGGGAGAAATATCGTTTTTCTCCCCAGAATCTCCGCTCCGTCATCGATTAGATCAGTGCCTTGACCGCTTTGCTGACAACATCTGCCACCCGCGGGTCAAATGCTTCCGGAAGAATATTATTCTCGTTCAGTTCTTCGTCTGAAACAAGACCGGCGATTGCTTTTGCAGTTGCAAGCTTCATTTCTTCCGTGATCTGTGTGGCACGTCCTTCCAGAGCACCTTTGAAAATGCCTGGGAATGCGATGACGTTATTCACCTGATTCGGGAAATCAGAACGTCCTGTTCCGACTACCTTTGCACCAGCTTCCTTGGCAAGATCCGGCATGATTTCCGGAACCGGATTGGCCATTGCGAAAAGAATGGCATCCGGATTCATGGATGCAACCATTTCTTTTGTGACAATGTTCGGTGCGGAAACTCCGACGAAGATATCGGCGCCTTTGAGGGCATCTGCAAGTGTTCCGGCTGCACCGGAAAGGTTGGTGAGCTTCGCCATTTCCTGCTGCATCCAGTTCAGATTCGGAGAATTCTCGGAAATGATTCCGTTGATGTCGCACATGGTGATATCCGGGAAACCATAGGTGAGAAGGAGCTTTGTGATCGCCACACCGGCGCTGCCGGCACCGTTTACCACAACCTTGCATTCTTCCATCTTCTTGCCGGTTACTTTGAGTGCGTTGATGATTCCGGCGAGCACAACGATGGCTGTACCGTGCTGGTCATCATGGAAGACCGGGATATCAAGAAGTTCTTTCAGTCGGCTTTCAATCTCAAAACAACGCGGTGCAGAGATATCTTCCAGATTGATACCGCCAAATGCAGGCGCAATATTTACCACTGTTTTAATGATCTCTTCGGTGTCCTGGGTATCCAGACAGATCGGAACTGCGTTGACACCGCCGAATTCTTTGAAGAGAACCGCTTTTCCTTCCATAACCGGCATAGCGGCATGGGCTCCGATATTTCCGAGACCGAGGACAGCACTTCCGTCAGAAACTACGGCGATCGTATTTGCCTTTATCGTATATTTGTAAGCTGCTTCCTTATCTTTGGCGATCACTTTACAAGGTTCAGCTACACCCGGAGTGTAGGCGATTGCCAGATCTTCGCGCGAATTCACGTGTGATTTAGCAGTTGTTTCAATCTTACCGTTCCATTTTTCATGCATTTCCAATGCTTTTTCACTTATTGACATGTCATTATCCTCCTCGACTGGGCAGTAAAATTCTGCTCAGATATTTGTTTTTGAAACTTACTTCTTATGATAACATTCTTGAGAGAGTAAAGCAATTGAAAATAATGCTTTTCAATTTGTAAAAAATAAGGTATACTATATTCAATCATCCTTTTGGCTATATACCGTGTAATAGCTGATTCAGTGAACGATTTGAAGTCATATCCACAGATTTTCCCTTGAGAGAAGAATAGGTTACTTAATAATTTTGATATATGAATGATAAATATTTTTAGAGGAGGTAATATAGAACATGACGCGAGAAAAGTATGAATCTTTGCCGCTTGCTACGTTAAAAGAGCTTGCCAAGGCAAGAGGTTTAAAAGGAATTTCTACATTAAAGAAGGCGGAGCTCATCGAAGCGATGCTGAATGAAGATGATAAAGAAAATGCAAAAGAGGTCAAGGAAGAGATCAAGAATGAGAAGCAGGGCAGTAACGTGGATATTGAACAACTTGACAGCGGACGCACCGTAAATGGAATTCTGGAAGTAATGCCGGACGGGTATGGCTTTATACGTTCCAAGAATTATCTTCCCGGTGAGGATGATGTTTATGTGTCTCCGTCTCAGATCCGCAGGTTCGGACTTAAGACGGGCGATATCCTGACCGGTAACACCAGAGTGAAGACAATGCAGGAAAAGTTCAGTGCACTCCTGTATCTGACACAGATCAACGGCGTTTCTCCGGCAGAAGCTGCAAAACGGAGAAATTTTGAGGATATGACACCGATTTTCCCGAATAAGAGGCTGAGCCTTGAGACAGGGCGGACAAGCACCTCCATGCGTGTTATGGATCTGCTGTCCCCGATTGGAAAAGGACAGAGAGGTATGATCGTGTCGCCGCCGAAAGCCGGTAAGACAACGCTTCTGAAACAGGTTGCACTGTCTGTCAGAAAGAACAATCCGGAGGTTCATCTTCTGATTCTTCTGATCGATGAGAGACCGGAAGAAGTAACCGATATTAAGGAAGCGATTGAAGGCGATAATGTGGAGGTGATCTATTCTACATTTGATGAATTGCCGGAACATCACAAGAGAGTCTCAGAGATGGTAATCGAGCGTGCGAAGAGACTGGTAGAGCATAAGAAAGATGTTATGATCCTTCTGGACAGTATTACAAGACTGGCTCGAGCGTACAATCTGGTTGTTCCGCCAAGCGGGCGAACACTGTCCGGTGGTCTGGATCCGGCTGCACTCCATATGCCGAAGCGTTTCTTCGGTGCGGCCAGAAATATGAGGGAAGGCGGAAGCCTTACAATTCTTGCCACAGCGCTCGTTGATACCGGAAGTAAGATGGATGATGTGATTTACGAGGAATTCAAAGGAACCGGTAATATGGAGCTTGTTCTCGACAGAAAGCTGTCTGAGAAGAGAATCTTCCCGGCAATCGACATTCCGAAATCCGGAACCAGAAGAGATGACCTGCTCCTCAGCACAGAAGAGCAGGAGGCGGTTGATATTATGCGCCGCGCACTGAACGGCATGAAGCCGGATGAAGCTGTGGACAATATCCTGAATCTGTTTGACCGGACAAAGAACAATGCCGAGTTTGTTCAGATGGTCAAGAAAATGAAATGCATTTAAGAATTTGGTTAATAATTTTAAATGAAAAAACTTGCATTTGCACATGAAGTGTGCTACAATAAGAAAGCTGTTTATAGACAATTAGCCGCGTTGAACGCGTAAAACGAATAAACTAAGAAGAGGTGAAAATCATGAAAGAAGGAATCCATCCAGCATATCATCAGGCAACTGTAACCTGCAACTGCGGAAATACATTTGTAACAGGATCTACAAGCAAAGATATCCACGTAGAAATCTGCTCTAAGTGTCATCCGTTCTACACAGGACAGCAGAAGGCAACTCAGGCTCGTGGCCGTGTTGATAAGTTCAATAAGAAATACGGAATTAAATAATATCCGGAATAGGAAGAAAGCTTATCGAAGCTTTCATACTGTAAGATATCAGCAGGCTGAGGTTTTCAGAATCTCAGCCTGTTTTCTCTATAAGGTTTATATGGATTTGTATGATGGAAAGGAAATAAGATGAAATCATCCAATATTGGAGGGCAGGCAGTTCTGGAAGGTGTCATGATGAAGAATCGTGATACTTACGCAGTTGCGGTAAGGAAGCCTGACGGAGAAATAGAGATCAAAAAAGACAACTACAGAAGTGTCACCGGTAAATGGTCGGCACTTACGAAGATTCCGTTCATACGCGGTGTGTTTAATTTTGTGGATTCCATGGTACTCGGAATGAGCACGCTGAACTGGTCCGCAGGATTCTATGAAGAGGAAGAAGAAGCGCGGGAACGGACAGAAGCGGAGGAGAAGAAGGCCAAAAAGCAGGAGGATCTTCTGATGGCTTTGACAATGGTGGTATCGTTTGTTCTGGCGATCGGCATCTTCATGGTGCTCCCTTATTTTATATCTGATTTTCTGAAAAAATGGGTGCCATCTTATACGGTACGGCTGATTCTGGAAGGTGTGGTCCGAATTGCAATTTTTGTCGGGTATGTAGCAGCCATTTCTTTGATGAAGGATATCCGGAGACTGTATCAGTATCATGGCGCAGAACACAAATGTATCAATTGTATTGAGCATGGGCTTCCGCTTACCGTGGAAAATGTCCGCAAGAGTTCCAAGGAACATAAAAGATGTGGAACCAGTTTCATGCTGTTTGTCATGATTGTCGGAATCGTACTACTGTTTTTTGTAAGGGTTGATTCTGTTGTCATGCGGGTGATCGTGAGAATTGCGCTGCTTCCGATCATTGCCGGTATTTCGTATGAGCTGATCAAATGGGCCGGGAACAGTAATAACCCGATTGTCTGTATCTTGAGTAAACCGGGACTCATGCTGCAGCATCTGACAACTAAGGAGCCGAATGATGAGATGATTCAGGTGGGAATCGCTTCCGTTGAAGCGGTATTTGACTGGAAAGAGTATCTGCGTAAGAATTTCGGATGGCAGGATGGAGAAGAGACAAGTGACGTATCAGGAAGCATATAAAAAAGCAGTACGGAATCTAAATGAAAATCAGATTTCAGATGCAGAGAGTGATGCCTGGATCCTGATGGAACATGTGACGGGAATGAACCGCACTCGATATTATGTGGACGGATTCGATGAAATGGATCCTGAAGATGAAAAGCAGTATTTTGAATTGATCGGGAAACGGCTTCAGAGAATACCGGTTCAGCATCTGACCGGGATTCAGGAATTTATGGGAATGGCATTTATGGTCAATGAGCATGTGCTGATTCCCAGGCAGGATACCGAGATCCTGGTGGAAGAGGCGGAGAACTCTCCGCGGATCAGAGGCGAGGAATTTGGCGATGAGGCGAGAGAAGAATTTCCAGAAGAGCTGATTCGAAGAGAGATTCCGGGGAATATAGAAGTGCTGGATATGTGCACAGGATCCGGCTGTATTATTATCAGTATGAAGAAAAGAAATCCGGAACTGGTCTGCACTGCAGTGGATGTCTCGGAAGAGGCGCTTGCAGTTGCAAGAGAAAATGCCCGCAGACTGGGAGCTGATGTGGAATTTATTAAGAGCGATATGTTTTCCGAAATACAGGGGCAATTCGACATCATCGTTTCTAATCCGCCTTATATACCGACCGCAGTAATCGGGGGATTGGAAGAAGAAGTGCAGAAATATGATCCGTTTATCGCGTTGGACGGACGGGAAGACGGACTTTATTTCTATCGGATTCTGGCGGAAGAGAGCAGAAAGTATCTGAAAGATGGCGGGTATTTGTATCTGGAGATCGGCCATGATCAGAAGGAAGCGGTCGAAGAGCTGCTTCGTGAGGCCGGATTTGAGAAAATACATACACAAAAGGATTTGGCAGGTCTTGACCGGGTCGTTTCCGGCGTGTACAATATTTCAGGAGAGAATAGTAAAATAGAATCATAAAGGCTGAGACTAAGCTGATAGCAGGAGGAGAATAATATGTTTGACAAATTAGAGGATTTGCTGATCCGCTATGAAGAGATTATGGGCGAACTGCAGGAACCGGATGTGGTGAATGACCAGAATCGTTTCCGCAAGCTCATGAAGGAACAGAATGATCTGACCCCGATTGTTGAGGCATATAAGGAATATAAGAGTTGTAAGCAGAATATAGAGGACAGCCTTCTTATGCTGGAAGAAGAAAGCGACGAAGAGATGAAGGAACTGGCAAAAGAAGAGCTGAATGACTCCAAAAAGAGAATCGAAGAATTAGAGCAGGAACTGAAAATCCTGCTGTTACCGAAAGATCCGAACGATGACAAAAACGTTATCGTGGAGATTCGTGCAGGAGCGGGCGGAGATGAAGCAGCACTTTTCGCTGCAGAGATCTACCGCATGTATATCCATTACGCGGACAGCCGACGCTGGAAAAGTGAGATCATTTCCTTAAGTGAAAATGGGATCGGCGGTTTTAAGGAAGTTGTGTTCATGTTAACCGGGCAGGGAGCATATTCCCGTATGAAATACGAAAGCGGTGTACATCGAGTACAGCGTGTACCGGAGACGGAAAGCGGCGGACGTATCCATACATCAACGATCACGGTAGCAGTTATGCCGGAAGCGGAAGAAGTGGATGTTGTGATCGATGAGAAAGATATCCGTATTGACGTTATGCGTGCTTCCGGAAATGGTGGACAGTGTGTCAACACAACGGACTCTGCGGTTCGTCTGACCCACTACCCGACAGGAATTGTCATTTACAGCCAGACCGAGAAATCACAGCTTCAGAATAAGGAAAAGGCTTTCCGTCTTCTGCGTTCTAAACTGTATGAGCTGGAACTGGAGAAGCAGCAGTCGGCAGAAGCCGAGGCAAGAAGAAGCCAGATCGGAACCGGTGACCGTTCCGAGAAGATCCGTACCTATAACTTCCCGCAGGGACGCGTGACGGATCACAGAATTAAGCTCACGTTGCATAAACTTGATACGATTATGAACGGAGATCTGGATGAAATCATTGACAGTCTGATTGCGGCTGACCAGGCAGCGAAGCTGACGAAGATGAATGAGAATTAAGTATAGAGCAAATCCTATATATTAAAACGTGAACGTGAAATAACGAGAGACCACATAGATTGTATGCGATACGGCTATGTGGTTTTTTATTTACCATATTGGAAGAATAAAGGAAAAATAGTATAATGAAAACGAACGTTTGATTTACTAATCAACATAAAACTACCGTAAAGGAGCGGTACGAGATAATAATTGATCGGAGGTATTTCGAGATGAAAAAAATCAAGAAGCTTATGCCGGTGCTTTTAAGTTTTGTATTTGTTGTATCTACATTTATGACAATTACAGTTTTTGCAGCCGAAGCAGAACAGAACGGTTTAGTGGCTACGCTTACTTTCGACAAGCCGGAATATGCGGCAAATGAAGATGTCAATGTAACGCTTACCGTAAAAAATAACAATTCATATGCCGTTAAAGATATTCAGACAGAGATAACTCTGCCCGACGGTGTCACGCTGAAAGACGGCAGCTTAACACAGGAAGCTTTTGAACTGAACAGTACCGAAAGCAAGACTTGCGAGCTTATCAAAATTGTAAAGGCAACCGAGCCTACAACTGATACAACCAGTCAGCAGACGGGAGATAATTCCCATACAGGTCTTTTTGTTGTTTTGATGATTTTGTCGGGCGGTGCGTTGCTCTTTATCGGAATTAAACAGAAGAAATTACACGCAAAAGGGACAATGTCTCTTATCCTCTGCTTTGCAATGGCGGGAGCAATGCTGCCTATGACAGCAAATGCCACATCCGAGAAGAAGAGTTTTTCTGTTGAAGAAACCGTAAAAATTGACGGCAAAAATGTGACCGTTAAAGCCACTGTCTCCTACGCATTTGAACAATACAGTGACGTGACCGTTACGGACGGAACCGCAACAATTACGGCAAACGAAGTACCCGAAGCTGAAGATCTTGCCAATCAAATGAAGGATTATTACTTGAACGACACTGAACCGGAAGGAAATACATTTTATAATTATAATATTTCAAAAATGTCGTTGCCTGAAACGGATGAAACAGGAAAATGTAAATTTTTAAAATTACCGTTATATAGACAAAGCCATAATTTTACCTGTGGAGTGGCTTGCGTTGCATCTGTTTTACGCTATGCAGGGTATGATTTTGACACCAGAGAAGATCGATTACTTTGGGAACTTGCAGCAACTCCGGAAAATGGGACGAACTATGTGAATATAACAGAATATTTAGATGCCGTTCGTATAGATGATTTTCCGAATACACCAGTGATTGCAACAGAGGTTGTGTGTGAAGATTATGCTTCAAATGACTTGACGCTTACAGATAGTTTGCTATCGCAATTAAGGGCAGCTCTTGATGATGATTCTCCTGTTATTTGTGCGATTCAAGCATGGAGGGATGACGGTGATTATAAGGCTAAAACAGAAGACGACGGTCACTATGTTGTGTTAATTGGATATAAGAAGGATACGGAAAAAGATACATATATTTATTATTTTATAGATCCATCTACTGCCGGTAGTTACACATATCTTACAGAAGAAGAATTTAGCTTGCGATGGCACGATAGTTTAGAAGGAAAATCAAAACGAATCGGAATTATAGTTTCGTATTTAAATTCAATACAGGAAGTCCCAATTGATGTTGTATATCATTTAGATTAACGAATAAAATGATAGCGCAAATGAATAAGAGTAAATAAGCCAAAGGCGATCAACCGTAAAAAGTTGGTCGCTTTTGTTACTTGTTAAACATATATAACCTATCGACTAAATAGGCTTATAATGGTAGTATTCATAGGGGATAAAGGAAGGCATTTCTGGCAGGAGTGGCAGTGGTGCTGATTTCTATTATGTTGGGAATGATATGTAATATATTATTATTATTACGTTTGATATAGGAGCAGAGATGAAGAAGATTACTGTAGAAGAATTGGAAAAGATAGAATGGAACCAAAGTATGGTGGTGGATATCCGCCCCAATGATCAGTATCAGCGGGGAACCTTCCCGGGAGCGGTGAATATTCCGATGGCTGAACTGGAAGAACGCAGGAAAGAACTGGATGAGGCAAAAACCATCTATATGCTCTGTCATACCGGAGACAGAAGCCAGGAATATGTGGAAGAACTGGAAGATGAAGGGTACGATGCAGTCAATGTGGAGGGTGGCTATCGAGCTTACTTACGTTTGTCTTTGTCGAGGTTTATGCAGGGGAATTGTCAAAAAGAAAAAGAGGAGAAAAAAGAAGAGATCGAGCGAAGCATCATTAAGAAATACCGCAGAGCGATCTGGCGGCCATTTACCAAAGCACTGAATGAATATCAGCTGATCCAGGAAGGAGACCGTGTGGCAGTGTGCATATCCGGGGGAAAGGATTCCATGCTTCTTGCAAAATTAATACAGGAATTGAAGAAGCATGGTAAGGTTCATTTTGAGGTAGTATTTCTGATTATGAATCCAGGATACAATGAAGATAACTGGAAAATTATTCGGGATAATGCCAATCTCCTTGGTATACCGCTTACTGTATTTGAGACTGATATTTTTGATACCGTGGCGGCAATTGATAAGAATCCCTGCTATCTCTGTGCGAGAATGCGACGGGGATATCTGTATTCCAAGGCAAAGGAACTGGGATGTAATAAGATTGCGTTAGGGCATCATTTTGATGATGTCATCGAAACCATTCTCATGGGCATGTTATACAGCGGTAAAGTGGAAACGATGATGCCGAAGCTTCACAGTCAGAATTTTGAAGGAATGGAGTTGATACGGCCGCTGTATCTGGTAAAAGAAGAGGCAATCAAAGCTTGGAGGGACTCTAATGGACTTCATTTTATCCAATGTGCCTGCCGGTTTACGGAAAATTGTGTGAGCTGCGGTGGAGGAAGAGGATCGAAAAGAGATGAAATGAAGGAATTGATTGCACAGTTCAGAAAAACAAGTGATGTCATTGATACAAATATATTTAACAGTGTTAGGAAAATCAATTTACGAAAGGTGATCGGATACTGCAAAGATGATATTGAGTATAACTTTCTGGATGATTATGAATTAACAAGATGAACTCTATTCTGTATGTGAAAAAGCGAATGAATTGCTTAACTAAAATCAGCAGAAAGACAGGAGGGCTTTAACAATTCTGAAACAATTATTAAGGAAAGACGTGATGGCAATTATGACAAGTGGAAAATGGGATCTGGAATCTATTATCACTCAGGAATTCCCGCTGGAGCAGATCTCGGAGGCGATTCAGAATGCGACTGAACCGGAAAAGGCGTTTAATGTGACGATTTAATTTGAGTAGATTTTTATGCTTAAATGGTAACTTAGATGATACACAGAAAGTGTTAAAAGGCATGATAAAAAGTACAGAACAAATGTTCATTTTGTTCTGTACTTTTTTGGCCTTTGATGCTATACTGTACTGTACATAGAATGGGTACTGGAAATGTGCAAGAAGTAGAGTTCCAGATGTTATAAAAATATGAAAATTGATGAAAAAGTTTATTCCAACTATCGAGTTTCCCTCGAGGGTTCAAACATAGGAGGACTACATGGATCATTTTGAATTAGTATCAGAATATGCCCCGACCGGTGACCAGCCGCAGGCGATTGAACAGTTAGTAAAAGGCTTTAAGGAAGGTAACCAGTGCCAGACACTTCTTGGTGTTACCGGTTCCGGTAAGACCTTTACGATGGCGAATGTCATCCAACAATTAAATAAACCAACGCTGATTATAGCGCACAACAAGACTCTTGCAGCGCAGCTTTACGGTGAATTCAAGGAATTCTTCCCTAACAACGCAGTCGAGTACTTTGTGTCCTACTACGACTACTACCAGCCCGAAGCATATGTCCCGTCATCAGACACTTACATTGCCAAGGATTCCGCAATCAACGATGAGATTGATAAACTCCGTCATTCTGCGACAGCAGCGCTGTCCGAGCGCAATGACGTGATCATTGTGGCCAGCGTATCCTGCATTTACGGACTGGGTTCGCCGATCGATTATAAAGAAATGGTAATCTCTCTGCGCCCCGGAATGATAAAGGACAGAGATGAGATGCTGAAGAAGCTGATCGAGATTCAGTATGACAGAAATGATATGGATTTCAAACGGGGCACATTCCGGGTCCGGGGAGACGTTGTGGAAATATTTCCGGCGTATTCGGAGAAAATAGCATATAGAGTGGAATTCTTCGGAGATGAGATTGACCGGATCACGGAGATTGATACGCTTACGGGAGAAATCCTGAATGTGATCGGACATGTCGCAATTTTCCCGGCATCTCATTATGTAGTTTCCAAAGATAAAATGGAGGCGGCGATTGCGGAGATTGAAAAGGAACTGGAGGGACAGATCCGGTTTTTTAAGGGAGAAGACAAGCTTCTGGAGGCGCAGCGCATTTCCGAACGAACTAATTTTGATATTGAAATGATGCGTGAAACAGGATTCTGTTCGGGTATTGAGAACTATTCCCGACATTTGACAGGACTTGCACCGGGACAGCCGCCGCAGACTTTGATCGACTATTTCCCGGATGATTTTCTGATGATCATTGATGAGTCCCATAAGACGGTTCCGCAAATCGGAGCGATGTATCATGGGGATCAGTCGAGAAAAACAACGCTGGTGGATTATGGGTTCCGTCTCCCGTCGGCTAAGGACAACAGGCCGCTTAGTTTTGAGGAATTTGAAAGCAAGATCGACCAGGTCATGTTCGTCTCCGCGACTCCGGGTGAATATGAAGAGCAGCATGAACTGCTGCGGGCTGAGCAGGTGATCCGTCCGACCGGGCTTCTGGATCCGGAGGTGGAAGTGCGTCCGATTGAGGGACAGATTGATGATCTGGTAGCCGAGGTGAATAAAGAGACAGCAAAGAAGAATAAAGTCCTGATCACTACTCTGACGAAACGCATGGCAGAAGATCTGACAGACTATATGAGAGAACTGGGAATAAGGGTGAAATATCTGCATTCCGATATTGATACACTGGAACGGACGGAGATCATTCGTGATATGCGTCTGGACGTGTTTGATGTACTTGTGGGTATCAATCTTCTGAGAGAGGGACTGGATATTCCGGAGATTACGCTTGTCGCTATTCTGGATGCTGACAAAGAAGGCTTCCTGCGTTCGGAGACTTCCTTGATACAGACGATAGGACGTGCGGCGCGAAATGCGGACGGTCATGTCATTATGTATGCGGATCATATCACGGACTCTATGCGCGTAGCGATTGATGAGACGAAACGTCGGCGTGCAATTCAGATGGCTTATAACGAAGAACACGGAATTACTCCACAGACGATCCGAAAATCCGTGCGTGACCTGATCAGTATTTCCAAGAAAGTGGCGGCCGAAGAGATGCGTCTTGAAAAAGATCCGGAATCCATGAGTAAAGGAGAGCTTGAAAAGCTGATCAGCAGTCTGACAAAGCAGATGAAGAAGGCTGCGGCGGAACTGAATTTCGAAGCCGCGGCGGAATTGCGTGATAAGCTGGTTGAGTTGAAGAGAAATTTAAATGAACTTGAATAGATTGAGATAAGACAGAGGTAGACTAAGATGGCAGAAGAAAAGAAGCAATTTATTAAGATCAGAGGAGCAAATGAGCATAATTTAAAGAATATTGATGTGGATATCCCGAGAAATGAACTGGTGGTTCTGACTGGCCTTAGTGGATCGGGGAAATCATCTCTGGCTTTTGATACCATTTATGCGGAAGGGCAAAGAAGATATATGGAATCCTTGTCTTCTTATGCAAGACAGTTTTTGGGACAGATGGAGAAACCAGATGTGGAAAGCATTGAAGGATTATCTCCGGCAATCTCCATTGATCAGAAATCGACAAACCGGAATCCCCGTTCTACCGTGGGAACTGTGACAGAAATTTATGATTATTTCCGTCTGCTGTATGCGAGAATCGGAATTCCGCATTGCCCGAAATGTGGGAGAGAGATTAAGAAGCAGACGGTGGATCAGATGACGGATCAGATCATGGCACTGCCGGAGGGAAGTAAGATTCAGCTCATGGCGCCGGTGGTGCGCGGAAGAAAGGGAACGCACGCGAAGCTTCTTGAACGTGCAAAAAAGAGTGGATATGTGCGCGTGCGGATTGATGGGAACATGTATGAACTTTCCGAAGAGATTGCTTTGGATAAGAACATTAAGCATAATATTGAAATTATTGTAGACCGTCTCGTTGTGAGGCCGGGGATCGAAAAGAGACTGGCGGATTCCGTGGAAAGTGTTCTGAATTTGGCGGAGGGCCTCCTTCTGGTTGATGTGATTGGGGGAGAACCCATGAATTTCAGCCAGAGTTTTTCCTGCCCGGACTGCGGAATCAGTATTGATGAGATCGAACCGAGAAGCTTTTCGTTCAACAATCCGTTTGGTGCATGCCCGGAGTGTTTCGGACTCGGCTACAAGATGGAATTTGATGAAGATCTGATCATACCGGATAAATCCCTCAGTATCAGTCAGGGAGCGATCGCCGTGACGGGATGGCAGTCTTGTACGGATAAATCAAGCTTTACTTATGCGATTCTGGATGCACTTCAGAAAGAATATCATTTCAGTCTGGAGACGCCATTCGAAGAGTATCCTAAGGAGATCCATGATTTGCTGATTTACGGAACAAAAGGCAAAGAGGTAAAGGTTCATTATAAAGGTCAGCGCGGAGAGGGGATTTATGATGTGGCTTTTGAAGGGATTATTAAGAATGTAGAACGCCGTTATCGGGAAACAGGTTCGGAGACGATGAAGGCAGAGTATGAGAGCTTTATGCAGATCACACCTTGTCGGGAGTGTAAAGGACAGCGGTTGAAGAAATCGGCACTTGCTGTGACGGTTGGTGGTAGAAATATTCATGAAGTGACAGCTATGTCTATTGAGAACCTTCAGCAATTTTTAGAAGCGCTTGAACTGACAAAAACCCAGCAGATGATCGGAGGACAGATCCTGAAGGAGATCCGCGCAAGAATTCAGTTTCTGATGGATGTGGGATTGGAATATCTGACCTTATCGAGAGCAACGGCAAGCCTTTCAGGTGGAGAAGCACAGCGTATCCGACTTGCAACACAGATCGGGTCCGGGCTCGTTGGAGTGGCGTATATACTGGATGAACCGAGTATCGGACTTCATCAGAGGGATAATGACAAACTTCTTGCTACGTTGAAGCACCTCCGCGATCTGGGAAATACGTTGATTGTGGTGGAGCATGATGAAGATACTATGTTTGCGGCGGATCATATCATTGATATCGGGCCGGGAGCCGGTGAGCACGGCGGGAAACTGGTGGCTCAGGGAACGGCGGAAGAGATCATGAAGGTGGAGGAATCGATTACAGGGGCTTATCTGAGCGGAAGAGTGAAGATACCTGTCCCGGAAAAACGTGCAGAACCAAACGGATGGATCAAAGTGGTCGGTGCCGCCGAGAATAATCTGAAAAATATTGACGTGGAATTCCCACTGGGAGTGATGACCTGTGTGACGGGGGTATCCGGATCAGGCAAAAGCTCTCTGGTAAATGAAATCCTTTATAAGAGTATGGCGCGGAAACTGAACCATGCAAGAGTGATACCCGGCAAACATACCAGAATTGAGGGATTGGAACAACTGGATAAAGTGATTGCGATTGACCAGTCCCCGATCGGCAGGACCCCCCGGTCGAATCCGGCTACTTATACGGGAGTCTTTGATCTGATTCGTGATCTTTTTGCGTCTACATCGGATGCGAAGGCAAAAGGCTATAAAAAGGGGAGATTTAGTTTCAATGTAAAAGGCGGACGATGTGAGGCTTGCAGCGGTGACGGGATTATCAAAATTGAAATGCATTTTCTTCCGGATGTCTATGTCCCTTGCGAAGTCTGCGGCGGGAAGCGGTATAACCGGGAGACTCTTGAGGTGAAATATAAAGGGAAGAGTATTTACGATGTGCTGGATATGACAGTGGAAGAGGCTCTGCATTTCTTTGAAAATGTGCCGAGCATCCGTAGAAAAATGGAGACATTGTACGATGTGGGATTGTCTTACATCCGACTGGGACAGCCGTCCACGACGCTTTCGGGAGGAGAAGCACAGCGAATCAAGCTGGCAACGGAACTCAGCCGGCGTAGTACCGGGAAGACGGTATATATTCTGGATGAACCGACCACAGGACTTCATTTTGCAGATGTACACAAGTTGACAGAAATTCTGAAAAGACTGACAGAAGATGGAAATACGGTGATTGTAATCGAGCATAATCTGGATGTGATCAAGACGGCGGACTACATCATTGATATCGGTCCGGAAGGCGGTGATAAGGGAGGAACGATCGTAGCTCACGGCACGCCGGAAGAAATTGCTGCAAATCCGAATTCATATACCGGCAAGTATATTGACATGATGCTGAAAAAATGATAAACCTTAAGAAAATCTAAAAAATGAAAAAACTCTTTCCATTTATTAGAATTTTTATTATAATAGAATATGTATGTGTCTCATACAAGTTTGTAATGATATAACGAAAGATAGTGGAAATAGATAGAAGAATGAAAGGGGAATCAGCATGTCAGTAGATTTGGGAATTGATTTGGGAACAGCGAGCATTCTCGTTTATGTAAAAGGAAAAGGGGTTGTTTTAAAGGAACCATCTGTGGTGGCTTTTGACAGAGATACAAATGTAATCAAAGCAATCGGAGAAGAAGCACGTCTGATGCTGGGGAGAACTCCGGGCAATATTGTAGCAGTAAGACCGCTTCGGCAGGGTGTTATTTCCGATTATATAGTAACCGAAAAGATGATTAAGTATTTTGTGCAAAAAGCACTTGGAAAGCGTACATTTAAGAAACCGAATATCAGTATTTGTGTTCCGAGCGGTGTTACCGAAGTTGAGAAGAAAGCGGTTGAGGAAGCTGCATTTGCAGCCGGAGCCAGGGAAGTGCATCTGATCGAGGAACCTGTAGCTGCGGCGATTGGGGCCGGAATTGATATTGCTAAGCCGTGTGGCAATATGATCGTGGATATCGGTGGAGGTACATCTGATATTGCTGTTATTTCTCTTGGAGGAACGGTAGTAAATACATCACTCAAGATTGCCGGTGATGATTTTGATGAGGCAATTGTGCGTTTTATGCGTAAGAAGCATAATCTTTTGATTGGAGAGCGTACCGCAGAGGATATTAAGATTAAAATAGGGACAACCTATCCGTTGGTTGAGGAAGAGACGATGGAGGTGCGCGGAAGGAACCTTGTCACAGGACTTCCAAAGATCGTGACTGTTACATCTTCTGAAACAGAGGAAGCACTTCGTGAAACGACAAGTCAGATTGTTGAGGCGGTCATTGCAGTGCTGGAGCGCACACCACCGGAACTTTCAGCCGACATCCTGGATCGTGGAATCGTATTGACCGGAGGTGGGGCAATGCTTCGTGGACTGGAGGAATTGATCGAAGAGAAGACAGGAATCAACACCATGACAGCGGAAGATCCGATGAAGGTTGTTGCGATCGGTACAGGACAGTTTGTAGAATTTATGAATGGAAGAAAAGATTTATAAAGGATCGATGATTGTGCGTGTATAATAAAAGTCAGGCTGTTTCGTGATGAGACAGCCTTTTTACTCTATACGAAAGTTCGGGTATACTTATTATTTCTATAAGGAGAAGATATGGAAGTAATTCAAGGTTATGTGGAACATATCGTATTCCGGAATGAAGATAATGGGTATACGGTGTTTCACTTAAACAATGATGATGGAGATTTGACTTGTGTCGGAAATTTTAACTATATAGCTGAGGGAGAACTTGTAGAGGTCAAGGGTGAGTATACTGTACACAGTATGTACGGAACACAGCTCAAAGTAAGCGAGTATGAAATAAAAGCGCCGGAAGATCTTATTTCTATTGAACGTTATCTCGGTTCCGGTGCAATCAAAGGGGTAGGAGCATCTCTTGCGGGACGAATTGTGAAAAAGTTCAGGGAAGATACATTCCGAATCATGGAAGAAGAGCCGGAAAGACTGGCGGAAGTGCGAGGAATCAGTGAGCGAATGGCTCGTGACATTGCACTTCAGGTAGAAGAAAAAAAAGATATGCGGAAAGCAATGATTTATCTGCAGAAATACGGAGTCTCTACGACCCTTGCGGCGAAAATATATAAATATTATGGTCAGAATACATTTCGTGTATTGGAAGAGAATCCTTATCAAATGGCAGATCATATACAGGGGATCGGGTTTAAGACGGCAGATGAGATTGCAATGCACATTGGGATTCATACGGATTCTGATTACAGAATAAGAAGCGGAATTTTCTATACGCTGCAACAAAGTGTAGCGGATGGCCATGTCTATCTGATTCGTGAAGTGTTGATGCAAAGAGCCTCTGCGCTTCTGGAAGTAGAAATTCAGAATATGGAAAAGCATCTGATGGATCTGGCTATGGAGAGAAAGGTGATTCTGAAAGAAGGTGAGGACGGTCTCAGAGTATATCCGGCTCATTTTTATTATCTGGAGCTTAATGCGGCGAAAATGCTGCATGATCTGAATGTGGAATACGATGAAACTGACGTTGTAGTTACAAAGAGGCTGCATCAAATTGAAAAAGAAACCGGAATGGAGCTGGATGAAAAGCAGCAGATGGCAGTAATTGCGGCAGTGCGGCATGGTATCACGATTCTGACGGGAGGCCCCGGAACAGGAAAAACGACTACGATTAAAGCGATGATACATTATTTCCGGAATGAAGAACTGGAATTGCGCCTGGCAGCACCGACGGGCAGGGCTGCGAAGCGGATGACTGAGGCAACCGGATATGAGGCACAGACGATTCACCGTTTGCTGGAAGTAACCGGAAATCCGGAAGAAGAGAATGTCAGAAACGGATTTGCACGAAATGAAGAGAACCCACTGGAAGCAGATGTGATCATCATTGATGAGATGTCTATGGTAGATCTCTCGCTGATGCATGCGCTGCTTGCTGCTGTTACGCCTGGAACGAGACTTGTCCTGGTAGGAGACTGCAATCAGCTTCCGTCGGTGGGGCCCGGAAGTGTTTTAAAAGATCTGATTGCGTCAGAACAATTTCAGGTCGTGATGCTTACCAAGATTTTTCGTCAGGCTCAAGAAAGTGATATTGTTGTAAATGCACATAAGATCAACCGTGGAGAAATGGTTAAGCTGGATAATAAGAGCCGGGATTTCTTTTTCCTGAAGAGAAATGATGCAAATGTGATCATCAGTGTGCTTTTGACTCTGATCCAGAAGAAACTTCCGAAATATGTGGATGCGAAACCATATGATATTCAAGTACTGACTCCGATGCGTAAAGGTCTGCTCGGGGTGGAACGGCTGAATAATATTCTCCAGCAATATTTGAATCCGCCGGCAAAAAATAAAGAAGAGAAAGAGTACGGTGATAAAAAATTCCGTGTCGGCGATAAAGTGATGCAGATTAAGAATAATTATCAGTTGGAATGGGAAATTACGACAAAATATGGACTTGTTGTTGATAAAGGAACCGGTATTTTTAACGGAGATATGGGTGTGATAACAGAGATCAATAACTATACAGAAACTCTGGAAGTGGAGTATGATGAAAAAAGAAAGGTAAAGTACCCGTTTGAGCTCCTTGAGGAATTGGAACTGGCATATGCGATAACGATCCATAAATCACAGGGAAGTGAATATCCGGCTGTCTTGATTCCTTTATTGACAGGACCGCGTCAGCTGTTTCACAGAAATCTTTTATATACTGCGATTACACGGGCAAAAAAATGTGTAACAATCGTGGGCAGTGATGTAACGTTTCAGGAAATGATACAGAATACAGATGAACAGAACAGAAATACCAGCCTTGATGAACGCATCAGGGAAATATATGGTTTGAGTGAAGAGAGCTAAAAGAAACCGAATCCGTTCATAATATTGAGAGAAAAGGCAAAAATCCTATGGAATAGAAAATGGATAGAGGAGAGGTGCCTCGATATTTTGTATCCACAGAAATGTCCGTTTTGCGGAAAAATAGAAAAACAGCGGATCTGCAAGGAGTGCCGTAAAAAAATCCTGCCGGTGGAGGAACCACGATGTAAAAAATGTGGAAAGCCTATCCGGGAGGCGGAAAAGGAATATTGTTATGATTGCACTATGATCAGGCATGTATTCGAGGAAGGAAGAAGTATCTGGATTCATAAAGAGCCTGTAAGCCGGGCAGTTTATGCGTTGAAATATCAAAACAGAAGAATTTATGCAAAAGCATTTGGAGAAGAAATGGCAGACCAGTATGGTTATTATTTGAGAGAAAAAAAGGTGGAACTGATTGTTCCGGTTCCGCTGCATCGAAAGAAGATGCGCATCAGAGGCTATAACCAGGCGGCGCTTGTCGCAGAAGTTCTTGGAGAAATCACTGGCATTTCGGTCGATGAAGATATTCTTGTCAGGGTGAAAAATACAAAACCTTTGAAGCAGTTAAATGATAAAGAACGAAGAAGGAGTATCAGAGGTGCATTTTCTGTGAGAAAAAGTGTCTGGGCGAAAACGATAGTTCTGATTGATGATATCTATACAACCGGAAGCACACTGGATGAGGCGGCGCGGGTACTGCTGAAAGCAGGGGCAGAAAAAGTCTATTTTTTGACTATTAGTATTGGACAAGGATACTGATATTTGTTATACTAAAAATAGCGCAAATACGAGGAGAAAACGTATCGAGGTGACTATATGTTAAATGAAGACAAAGTGAAGCTGATGACAAGAATGGCAATGTACGAAAGCAAGGAAGGTGCGGAAGATTTCAAGATCAGCTCATATTACAGAAAAGATTATTCGAGCTTTCATACCATTGTTACGATCATCTTGGTTACGATTGGATACATGATCGCAGTGGGAGTCGGCGCGGTTGCATTTATGGATGTAATTCTGGAGAACCTTAATTTTGCTTTTATTATAATGATAGGGCTCTGTATATTGACCGGATATATTGTTCTGGTTGTGCTTTATGGCATTGTGGCATCACAGTTTTATCAGAAGAAGCATAATGATGCCCGTCAGAGAGTGAAAAAATTTAACCATGATCTGACCAGACTGAACAGAATGTATGAAAGGGAGAAGAAGTAATGAGCGAGTTGTTGGTTTTAAGAGAAAGAATACAGAAAATATATACCAGTTATTCCATTTATGTGGATAAGGCAGCTCAGTTCATTCTGAGCTTCGTTTCCTTTTATCTGATTAATCAGAATATTGGTGTGATGAAGACACTTACAACTCCGGTTGTTACGGTTGCCTTGGCGGTGATCTGTACGTTTCTTCCGCCTGTTACAGTAGCATTGGTGGCAGCTGCGCTGATTCTTGCGCATTTGTTTAAACTATCTCTGGGTGTTATGGCAGTGAGCGCCATGATTTTTGTAATGATGTTTATTTTTTACTGTCGGTTCACTCCGAAAAAGGCATTGGTGCTTTTGATTACTCCGATTGCGTTTATGCTGCATATTCCGTATGTGGTTCCAGTGGTATGTGGACTTGCGATGACGCCGGTTACGGCAGTTCCGATTGCTTTTGGAACAATTATCTATTATATGATTCTCTGTGTGAAGAATTCTGCGGCAGCGATTTCCGCAACGGAAGGGATCACCGGTCAAATCTCATTTTTTGTCAGGACAGTATTTCAGAATAAAGAACTTTGGATTACAGTGATTGCCTTTACAATCTGTATTTTTACTGTATATGTTGTTCGCAGACTTTCCATTGATCATGCCTGGAAAGCGGCTGTTGCGGCTGGCGCGGTCGCCAGTATTCTGGTTATTGTTATTGGAGATATTGCGTTTGACATACATACTTCTTATGGTGTTCTGATCGGTGGCAATATTTTGGCGATTCTTATCGGTCTTGTGTTGGAATTTTTTCTGTTTTCTGTGGATTATTCAAGGACTGAGCATATACAGTATGAAGATGATGAATATTATTATTATGTAAAAGCAGTTCCGAAGATGTCGGTTGCAGCTCCGGAAAAAATGGTAAAACGTATTAATGAACGCCGCAATCCGGATGAAAAGGAATCTGAAGAAATCAGACGCAGGGCACCAAAACGCACAGATGAAAGAAAAAATATGAAAAAGCGTCAGACGGAAAAAGAGACAAAGAAAAATTCCGGAACTCCTAGAAATACCCGTGTTCCGGCGAATAAAGATGAACTGTTGCTGGCAAAAAGTCTGCAGGATGAATTGGATATTCAGGATATTGTGAAGAGAGAATTAGAAGAGCATTAATTTGGATAATAAGTTGGCATACTATATGGGAAAGGAGGTACAGGAGTGAGAGAGGCTGTTGCACGTTTCTTTGGAAGTAATCTTCCGGAAGGTTTCTATTTTCCGGAGATACGGTTTGTAGATATTATTGAAATTATTATTATAGCGTTTTTGATTTATCAGATTATTCTCTGGATTAAAAATACGAAAGCGTGGATGCTGCTGAAAGGTATCATGGTACTTGTCGGTTTCATTCTTGTGGCTGCAATTTTCCGGATGTATGTGATTTTATGGATTGCAGACACACTTCTTCCGGTGATGGCAACGGCGGTCGTTATTATTTTCCAGCCGGAACTCAGACGTGCCCTGGAACGGCTGGGTGAGAAGCAGTTCCTGGCGTCTATGGTTCCGTTCGATAAGAAGGGACGTGAAAGCGTACGTTTTAGTGAACGGACGATCGATGAGATCGTAAAGGCATCTTTTGATATGGGTGCAGTGAAGACGGGGGCATTGATCGTTGTGGAACAGGCTACAAAACTGACAGAATACGAGAGGACAGGGATTGAATTGGACTGTTTGATATCTCGTCAGGTTCTGATCAATATTTTTGAACACAATACGCCGCTTCATGATGGAGCAGTGATTGTGCGTGGAGACAGAATTGTATCAGCAACCTGCTATCTTCCGCTTTCGGACAATATGGGGATTAGCAAAGATCTCGGTACTCGTCACAGAGCGGCAATCGGTATGAGTGAAGTAAGCGATGCGCTTGTAATTTCTGTTTCGGAAGAGACGGGTTATGTTTCGGTTGCTTTGGGGGGACAATTGGTTCGCAATGTAACACCGGAATATTTGAAAGAAAGACTGGAAGTCATTCGAAGCAAACATACGGAGACGGGGAAAGTAAAGAAAATATGGAAAGGATGGAGAAAGCATGAAAAAGACGCTGACTAAAAATCTGGGACTTAAAGTGCTGGCGGTTGCCTTCTCCATTCTGCTCTGGGTTATCGTTATGAATAATGAGAGACCTATTACATCAAAGACGTATGTAGGAGTTCCGGTAACGTTGCTTCATACGGAACTTATTACTAATCAGGGGAATACTTATCAGGTAGCAGAGGAGTATAAGAAGGTAAATGTTACTGTTCGCGCAAGAAAGGATGTTCTGAAAGAAATCAAAGCAAGTGATATTAAAGTTACAGCAGATGTTAAAAAGCTGAATACAGAGACACGAGCATTGATACCGTATGAGGTTATGATCCCTGCCTATCAGGGACAGTTTGTGGAAGCTTCGACAAGTGAGCCGAATCTGGTGATTTCAATCGAACTTGCAACTTCCAAAACATTCCCGATCATACCGAAATCATCCGGAGATCCGAGAGACGGATACCAAATCGGCAGTCTTGAGGCAGATCCGCAGCAAGTGAAGATCAGTGGACCGGAATCAGTTGTGAATTCGATTGCTAAAGTCATTGCTCAGGTGAATACATCGGGTATTTCGAGAGATGAGGTAAAGGAAGCGGATCTGGTTCTCTATAATGCGGCAGGTATTGTAATAGATTCAACTTTGGTAGAGACAAACCTTGGAGAGGAAGGACTGAGTGTAAAAGTAAAGGTGCTTCATACAAAGACGGTTCCGGTTAAATTCGATGAATCTGGCATTGCTCCGGCAGTTGGATATGTATTAGAAGGTGTTTCTGTCCAGCCGGAGAATGTTGATATTGTTGGAACAGAGCAGCAACTGAAAACCTTGACGGAGATTGAAATTCCGGCAGAGGTGCTGGCGGTGGATGGCCTGACTAAGTCTGTAGAGAAGACGGTTGATATTACGGATTATCTTCCTGAATGGGCGAAAGCGAAGGATGAGAGTGCGGGAATATCTGTTCTTGTGAAAATATCTGTTACACAAATAGGCACGCGAACGTTGGAATATCCGGTTGGATCAATTTCACTTCTGAATGCGCCGAAAAATTATTCGGTGAAATATGAATCAGAAGGAAGCATCGAAATTGTGATCACGGCTGAAGATTCAGAGAGCCTTGATGACTTTACTTTAGAACAGGGAAGTGTGTCTATCAATCTGGTAGATATAAAGGAAGCAGGAACATATACGGTACCGGTTCAGGTGACACTTCCGGAAGGAATAGAACTGGTTCAGGATGTTGTGGTTCAGATTACATTAGAAAAGAATGACGGAGGAAATGATGGTTAGCAAAAAAGTGGTTATTACAAATCCCACAGGTTTGCATTTGCGGCCGGCAGGACTGTTTTGTCAGACCGCTCTGGAATTTGCGTGTAAGATTACGTTTCGCCATAATAATTCAGAAGGTAATGCGAAAAGTGTACTGAGTGTTCTCGGAGCATGCATTAAAAAAGGCGATGAGATTGAAATCTTATGTGACGGAGAAGACGAGAAAGATGCGCTTAAGACGATGATAGAGATTGTGGAAAGTGGGTTGGGAGAATAATGGAGCTTGCAGTATGCAAAGTACTTCATAATCTCGGTATGCTTCCGAAATATACCGGATACAAATACCTGGTAGAGGCTGTTCTCATGGGGGTAGAAAAAGAGGGGAATCTGGAACATATTACAAAAGATGTTTATCCGGTGATAGCCGGGCAGCATCAGGTGTCTGTGTGGATGGTAGAGTCTGATATTCGAAGCATGATAGAACGGTGCTGGAAGAATGTAAATCCGGAGTGGCTTTCTACGTATTTCCCCCAAATGAAGGAGAAAAATCGTCCTACAAATACACAACTGATTGAAGGAATAGTCCTATATCTGAGAGAGAATAAGGAAAACGTTTCAGAAGAATAAATGAGAATCCCGGAAGAAAGTACAATGAAAGCTTTCTCCCGGGATTCTTTTAGTGATGATGCTACAAGAACAGATTTATGAAAGATTTTTTTGCAATATTCAGCAAGTGCGTCGATTCGTTCACCTGTACTAGGTCTGATTGACAGAGGATAAGAAAAAAGTAATAGTAAACAGTAGATATTTGTCTTGTAATGTAAAATAATAAAGATTATAATAAAAATATATGTGCATTTTTAAGCATATAAAAACAATGTGAAATTTGGTATAATAGACTTAAATAAGAATCAGTTCTGATTACGAAAGAGAGGTCAAAATCATGTATGATTATTTAGTTGTTGGTGCAGGTTTATTTGGCGCAGTATTTGCACATGAGGCAAAGAAGGCAGGTAAAAAGGTCCTTGTTATTGATAAGAGGGAACATGTGGCAGGGAATATTTATACAAAAGAAGTAGATGGAATTCAGGTGCATGAATACGGTGCTCATATTTTCCATACCAGTAATAAAGAAGTATGGGATTACATCCAGCAGTTTGCGGAATTCAATCGCTACACAAATTCTCCGATTGCAAAGTACAAAGATGAATTGTACAACATGCCGTTTAATATGAATACCTTCAGTAAGATGTGGGGCGTTACTACACCACAAGAAGCTAAGCAGAAAATAGAAGAACAGATCAAAGAAGCAGGAATAACGGAACCACACAATCTGGAAGAACAGGCAATCTCACTTGTAGGACGAGATATTTATGAGAAGCTGGTAAAAGGTTACACAGAAAAACAGTGGGGGAGACGCGCAACAGAGCTTCCTGCATTTATTATCAAACGTCTTCCGGTAAGATTTGTATATGACAATAATTATTTCAATGATAAATATCAGGGAATTCCGATTGGCGGATATACACAGATTGTCGAAAAGATGCTTGACGGTATTGAAGTAAGGCTGGAAACAGATTTTTTTGCAAATAAAGAAGAACTGCAGAAGCAGGCTGATAAGATTGTTTTTACCGGAATGATTGATGAATACTTTGACTATTGCTATGGTGAGCTCGAATATCGCAGCCTTCGCTTTGAAACAGAAGAACTGGATGTAGAGAATTATCAGGGAAATGCTGTCGTTAATTATACAGAATATGAAATTCCATTTACAAGAATTATCGAACACAAGCATTTTGAATTTGGATGCCAGAATGGAACACATAATCCGAAAACGATCGTCACACGTGAGTATCCGGCTACATGGGAAAAGGGTGATGAGCCTTATTATCCGATGAATGACGAAAAGAATAATATGCTTTATTCTAAATATAAAGAACTTGCTTCCAAAGAAAAGAATGTTATTTTCGGAGGAAGATTAGGTATGTATAAGTATTTTGATATGCATAATGTGGTTGCTGAAGCACTTCAGTGCGTGAGAAACGAGCTTTAGTGTTCTCCTGACATAAGACACAATATGTTGTAAAGAGTAGTAGATTATGGTATAATTTGCTTAATTGGAAGGTGCTGTAAATGGTTAAAAAACAACGGAAACAGTTGTTGTCTTGAAAAAAGGAGATACTGTGCAGGAGGAAATAGGATGAATAAAGCGACATTGGTTATTATGGCAGCTGGGATTGGCAGCAGATTTGGTGGTGGAATCAAGCAGTTAGAGCCGGTTGGACCAAATGGCGAGATTATAATGGATTATTCGATAGTTGATGCAATGGACGCAGGATTTGATAAAGTCGTATTTGTAATAAGGAAGGATCTGGAAAAGGATTTTAAAGAGGTAATAGGAAATCGGATCGAAGAAAAGGTTCAGGTGGAATATGCGTTTCAGGAATTGGACGATATTCCGGAACAATACCGGGAGGTTTTTAGAAAAAGAAAAAAACCTTGGGGAACCGGACAGGCAATTTTGTGTTGTAGGGATGTGGTTCATGAACCGTTTCTGGTTATTAATGCGGATGATTATTATGGAAAAGAAGCATACCGTGAAGCTTATAAGGAACTTACAAGCGATAAAGAAGACAGTGATGTCATGAACATCAGCATGGTGGGCTTTATTCTTAAGAATACGCTCAGCGAAAACGGGGGAGTTACTCGAGGTGTTTGCAAAGTGGATGAAAAGCGGATGCTTAGAGAAATTGTTGAGACACATAATATCATAAAGACAGATAAAGGTGCAGCAGTGAAGCTGGACAAAAAAGAAGAAGAAATCGATATTGAATCTCCGGTTTCTATGAATATGTGGGGACTACAGCCGGGATTTTTTGAAATCCTCGAAAAAGGATTTAGTGAGTTCCTTAGTCAGCTTAATGAGGAAGATCTAAAATCGGAATATTTGCTCCCGACGATTATCGGAGCACTTTTAAAACAGGGAAAGGTACAGGTTAAAGTTTTAGAATCGAAGGATAAATGGTTCGGAGTGACTTATAAAGAAGACAAAGAAGGAGTAGTTGCAGCGATTCGAGATCTGATTGATAAAGGAGAATATTAAATGAAAAAGAAAATGAGAGTAATCTGTGCGTTGTTATTATGTTGCAGCCTTGGTTTATCGAGCGGTTTATCGGTTACTGCATCCGATCAGCCGGCGCTTATGTCTGAGGATGCGGAATCGGATGAAGTTTTAGATGCTGTGGAAAATACGGATGAGACGGAGATTGAAGAGGTAGAAAAGAAAGAAGAGGAAGAAAATCAAGGAGAAGAGCCGGGGGAAACCGAAGAGCCGGAGACACCGGAAACAGAACCTGGTGAGTCGGAAAATCCGGGAACAGAAACCGAAGAACCGGAGAATCCGGAAGAACCTGGAAAAGACGAAGAAGCGACAGGAAAACCAGTACTTACATATCAGGCTCATATACAGCGGATTGGATGGCAGGAATGGAAGAATGCAGGAGAAGAAGCCGGCACGGTCGGAGAATCTTTGCGCATGGAAGCAATCAGGATCCAGATGGAAGATCCTATGTATGAGGGGAATGTAGAATATCGTGTACATGTTCAGAGCAAAGGCTGGATGGATTGGGTAAAGAATGGCGAGATCGCCGGAACAGTCGGAGAATCTTTGCGTATCGAAGCGGTGCAGATTCGTCTGACTGGGGAATTGGCTGAGCATTATGATGTCGTGTATCAGTCCCACGTAGCAGACTTTGGATGGCTTGGAAAAGTACATTCAGATGAACTTTCTGGTACGGAAGGGCTGGGAAAGAGAATGGAATGTTTACGTATAGAAATATCTGCCGGTGGAGAAAGATTTGATGAATCAGAACGCGGATATATAAGAGACTATTATGACAGTGAATTAGCTTACAAAGGTCATGTGCAGAATGTGGGTGATACAGAAGAAGTAACAGGTGGAAATATACTCGGAACGACTGGAGAGGCGCTTCGGGTAGAAGGATTTCAGATTACTCTCGATGACAGCAGTAATGAGGTACTGAAGGCAGATATTGAGTATTGTGCGCATATTCAGGATATTGGTTGGCAGGAATGGAAAAAGGAAGGCGAATATGCCGGAACAAAAGGACAGAGTAAGCGGGTAGAAGCTGTTAAGATTAAGCTCACAGGTGAGGCTGAAAAGTATTTCAATATTTACTATCGATGCCATGTTCAGAATATTGGATGGATGGGATGGGCTTCGAATGGTGCTGCGGCAGGTACTTCCAAACTAGGTTGGAGGATGGAAGCAATTCAGATTACGATTGTTCCCAAAGATTTTACGGCACCGGGTAGTACAGATGAATGCTATAAAGAAGGAAAGAACGGATGGTTCTATGAAGGCGGTTACAAGCTTTATTATGTGAACGGCAAGCTGAAGAAGGATGTCAGAAGTATTGTCGGCAAACAGTCCAGCTATGAGATCCGTATCAACAAACAGAAAAGCTGTGTGACGGTCTACGCGAAAGACGGAACACGAGGATACATTATTCCGGTCATTGCATTTGCATGTTCGCCGGGGAAAGCAACTCCGACAGGAACATTCTACACATCCGATAAATACAGATGGCACGAGCTTTACGGAGCTATGGGACAATGGTGTACCAGAATAACCGGTCATATACTTTTCCATTCACCTCCGTATACGAAGTTTGATAACCATACTCTGTGGGCCAAAGAATACAACAAAATCGGAACATGGGCATCACAGGGATGCGTAAGACTCCGCAGCGGAGACGCAAAATGGATTTATGATAACTGCGCGTCAAGTACAAAAGTAATTATTTACAATAACAGCAACCCGGGACCGCTCGGAAAACCGGTTTATGCGAAAATACCGTTATCACAGAACTGGGATCCGACAGACCCAACAGTATAAAACAAGATTTAGGAGGACATTATGAGAACTTATTTAGTTACAGGAGGAGCCGGTTTTATCGGTTCAAATTATATTCATTACATGTTTAAAAAATATGATAATGAAATCCGGATCATAAACGTAGATAAATTGACCTACGCAGGAAATCTGGAAAATCTGAAAGATGTGGAAAACAGAGATAATTATACATTTATCAAGGCAGACATCTGTGATGCGGACGCGATCAATCAGATATTTGAAGAAAATGAGATCGACCGGGTGGTACATTTCGCGGCAGAAAGCCATGTAGACAGAAGCATCAAGAACCCGGACATATTTGTGAAGACAAACGTTCTCGGAACACTGGTTATGTTAAATGCGGCAAAGGCGGCATGGGAGATCGGAGATAATGTATATAAAGAAGATAAGAAGTTTCTCCATGTTTCCACGGATGAAGTATATGGATCGCTGGACGATGACGGCGGATATTTCTATGAGACTACACCGTATGATCCGCACAGTCCGTATTCGGCAAGTAAGGCTTCTTCCGATATGCTGGTGAAATCCTATATGGATACTTACAGATTTCCGGCGAATATTACCAACTGCAGTAATAATTACGGACCATATCAATTTCCGGAGAAGCTGATTCCGCTCATTATCAACAATGCGCTTCAGGGGAAAAAACTCCCGGTATATGGGGACGGTAAGAATGTCCGGGACTGGCTCTATGTTGAGGATCATGCGAAAGGAATTGACATGGTTCAGGAAAAGGGACGTCTGTTTGAGACTTACAATATAGGCGGACATAATGAAAAACAGAATATAGAGATTATTCATATTATACTGGATACGCTTCAGGAAATGCTGCCTGACGGCGATCCTAGGAAAGCGCTTGTCAGCGAAGATCTGATCACTTATGTTACGGATCGCAAGGGACATGACAGAAGATATGCAATCGCTCCGGATAAGATTAAAGAAGAGGTTGGCTGGGTACCGGATACCATGTTTGAGGAAGGGATCCGGCGTACCATTCAGTGGTTCTTTGAGAATGAAGAATGGATGAAGAATGTGACCAGCGGCGATTATCAGAAATATTATGAAGAAATGTACAAATAAGCGGACAGGCAGTATCTATTATGGATACTGCTGGTTTGCGTTTGGAAGAATGGAGGAAAAAAGATGAAAGGTATTATTTTAGCAGGCGGTTCGGGAACAAGATTATATCCACTGACCAAGGCTGTATCAAAGCAGATTATGCCGGTTTATGATAAACCGATGATATACTATCCGTTGTCAATACTGATGCTGGCGGGCATTCGGGAAATTTTGATCATTTCCACTCCGCGTGATCTTCCGGTTTTCAGAGAAATATTTGGAACCGGAGAGGAACTTGGACTTAAGATGTCCTATGCGGTTCAGAAAAGTCCAAGAGGACTGGCGGATGCGTTTATCATTGGAGAAGAATTTATTGGCGCTGATAATGTGGCCCTGATTTTGGGAGATAATATTTTCTATGGACAAAGCTTTTCAAAGGTATTGCAGAAAGTGGCATCTATGGAAAAGGGAGCAACAATCTTCGGATATTATGTAAGAGATCCGAGAGAATACGGAGTGGTGGAATTTGATGAAAACGGAACAGCCATTTCTATAGAAGAAAAGCCGGAGCATCCGAAATCAAATTATGCGGTTCCGGGATTGTATTTCTATGACAATGATGTTGTGGAGATCGCGAAGAAGGTGAAACCTTCAGCCCGCGGTGAGATTGAGATCACGAGTGTCAATAATGCATATCTGGAACGAGGTGATCTGCATGTGGAGACGCTAGGACGCGGATTTGCATGGCTGGATACGGGGAATCATGATGCACTTCTTGATGCGGCGGATTTTGTGGCTGCTTTCCAAAAACGCCAGGGACTCTATATTTCCTGTATCGAGGAGATTGCATATAAACGGGGATTCATTGATAAAGAGCAACTTTTGAAGTTGGCGCAGCCACTGCTTAAGACAGCATATGGAAAATATCTGGTAGAAGTGGCAAATGGCTTATAGAAAAGGGGATTATCATGGGAAAAATAACAGTTGAAACATGTGAGATTGAAGGATTAAAGGTGATCACACCGACCGTATTTGGCGATGAACGCGGGTATTTTATGGAGACATATAATTATAACGATTACAAGGCGGCAGGTATTGATATGGAATTCGTACAGGATAATCAGTCAAGCTCGAAAAGAGGTGTTCTGCGCGGACTGCATTTTCAGATCAATTATCCTCAGGATAAACTGGTCAGAGTGGTAAGCGGAGAAGTGTTTGATGTCGCAGTAGATTTGAGAGAGGGGTCACCGACCTTTGGAAAATGGCACGGTGTGATTCTTTCGGCAGAGAATAAAAAACAGTTTTTCATTCCAAAGAATTTTGCACATGGATTTCTGGTGCTTTCCGATTCAGCAGAATTTGCCTATAAATGTACCGACTTCTATCATCCGAATGATGAAGGCGGGCTTGCATGGAATGACAGTGAGATCGGTGTGAAATGGCCGCTTCAGGAAGGTGTTGAACTTACGATATCCGAAAAAGACCAGAAATGGGGCGGACTTAAGGAATTTATGAGACAGAAAGGATTATAATCATGAAAGTGTTGGTGACCGGTGTCAAAGGACAGTTGGGATATGATGTTGTAAATGAACTTGAAAAACGTGGACACATTGCAGTCGGAACCGATGTTGATGATATGGATATTACAAATCCGGAGCTGGTTGAGAAAACCTTGAATGAAGTAAGGCCGGATGCGGTGATCCACTGTGCAGCCTATACAGCAGTTGATGCTGCAGAGGACAATGTGGAACTTTGCAGAAAGATCAACGCAGAGGGAACGAAAAACATTGCAGTCGTCTGCGAAAAAATGGATATTAAGATGATGTATATCAGTACCGATTACGTATTTAACGGAGAAGGAGAGAATTTTTGGGAACCGGATGATGCAAGAGAACCACTCAATGTATACGGTCAGACAAAATATGAGGGGGAACTGGAAGTTGAAGAGCATGTGAAGAAGTTTTTCATCGTAAGGATCGCATGGGTATTTGGAGTGAATGGAAAAAACTTTATTAAAACGATGCTGAGACTTGGAGAGAACAATAAGACAATCAAGGTGGTTAACGATCAGGTAGGATCACCTACCTATACTTATGATCTCGCAAGGCTTCTTGTTGATATGATTGAAACAGATAAGTATGGAAGATACCATGCGACAAACGAAGGACTCTGTACCTGGTATGAATTTGCAAAAGAAATCTTCCGTCAGGCAGGAATGGATGTGGAGGTCGTACCGGTAACCAGTGAAGAATTTCCGGCCAGAGCCAGAAGACCTCATAACAGCAGGATCAGTAAAGAAAAGCTGACTGAAGCGGGGTTTGAGAGACTGCCGGCATGGCAGAACGCTTTGGAACGTTATTTGGCTGTTATATGCGAAAAGAATTAAAAAATTAATTGTTTTGTAATGCTTATAATCTAAATGTTACAGGAATGTAAAGAAAGTAAAAGAATAATTCATATTATTTTGACAAAAAAGGCATTTTGAGATATAATAACACAATTAGCAAGTATCAAGAATAATCAAAATGACAATATGGGAGATATTATGGAAAGAGAAAATAATTTACTTAAGAAAAATATTGTTAAGCAATCATATAAGATTGTATCTTTATTTATCATGTTTCTTTCAGCATCGGCATTATGGTATTACAATATTAGTCCTTATTGGGAAAATGGCTATACTGGGTATTTGACTTTAGCATTAGTAGGTATAATGTTTTGCATTATTTATTGGTTTTTTGCGAAAATGTATCAGGCATTGAAAATTGGAATTTACAGATTGACAGAACTGATGTATTTTCAAGTACTGGCAATTGTATTAGCAGACGCAGCACTCCTATTTGAATCTATAATGTGGTTTCATGGATTCCAAAAATTGAAAATATGGTCGTATTTTCTAGGGATGGTCTTTCAGGTTGTGGCGATGGGGGGTAATATATTTGTTCATAATCGCCTTTTCGCACTATATGATGAGCGCAGAAAGATTCTAATTGTTTATGGTAATGATGGATATAAGACATTGATTAAGAAAATGCAGTCTAAAAAGTACAGATACGAGATTGTTGGGTGCTATTCAGATGAAACGTCGTTAGAGGTTCTAGAAGATAATATAGGAAAAGCTGAGGGAATATATCTTTATGAAGTTGACGATCAATTAAAAAGAAAGCTGGTTTTATTCTGTGATAGCATTTCTAAGGATATTTATCTTACACAAAGCGTAGAAGATTTGCTGACAATGGGATTTGATGTTTCTCATACATTTGATACTCCATTTATTCGGACAAAACGTATGCCAGAAAAATGGTATTATGCTTTTATAAAGAGAACTATAGATATTTTGTTTTCCAGCATGGGATTAATAATATTATCCCCAATGCTTCTTATAGTAGCAGCGTGTATTAAATTATATGATGGTGGGCCTGTTTTTTATAAACAAATTCGTCTTACAAAAGGACATAAAGAATTTGAAATATATAAATTTCGCAGTATGATCGTTGATGCGGAAAAAAATGGAGCAAGGCTTGCAGCGCAGAATGATAATCGAATTACACCAATTGGAAAAGTAATACGTGCAACACGAGTTGACGAATTACCACAGTTGATTAATATTCTAAAAGGTGATATGACTTTAGTAGGACCAAGGCCGGAAAGACCAGAGATCGAGGACGTATATTTAAAAGAAATTCCGGAGTTTGGTATGAGACTGAAAGTGAAAGCAGGTCTTACTGGTTACGCTCAGGTTTTTGGAAAGTATAATACGAGTCCGGAAGATAAGCTCAAGCTTGATTTATTATATATTAATCAGCGCTCGCTTTTGCTGGATTTTAAACTGATTTTTTATACAATAAAAATCATATTTATACCAGAAGCTACGGAAGGAATTGAAGAGAATAAAACGACTGCAGGAAGCAAGTAAGTTAGGAGAATAAAATATGGAACATAATGGAATTAAAGTAAGTGTTATTATGCCCGTATATAAAGTGGAAGAATATGTGGGGAAAGCTATTGAAAGTATTCAAGCACAGACACTGAATGAATGGGAGTTTTTAATAGTAGATGATGGAACACCCGACAGAAGTGGTGAAATTTGTGACGAATATGCTGCAAAGGATGATCGAATACATGTCATTCATAAAGAGAATGGCGGGGCACCAAGTGCGAGAAATATAGCGATCGATATGGCAAAAGGAGAATATATGTATTTTCTGGATTCGGATGATTGGGCTGAACCGACGATGCTTGAAGACATGTATAACCTTGCAAAACGAGATAATGCTCAGCTTGTTGTGGCAGGGTTTTATATTGATACATATTATGAAAAAGATAAATATATGACAGATATTTATTCCATTGAAGATGCTGTATATTCTGATAAAAAAATGTTCCGTAAGAATGCATATAAATTGTTTGATAAAAACTTATTGTATACTCCTTGGAACAAATTATATGAGTCTAAATACATTTTGGAGAACAATCTGAGATTTCCGAAAACACTTTGGGATGATTTCCCGTTTAATATAAGTGTTGTTAGAAACGTGGAAAGAGTGACGGTTACTTCTGGTTTGTATTATCATTTTCTTAGAGCGAGAGCAGAATCAGAAACGGCAGCGTATCGCCCCGGAATGTATGAGAAAAGAGAAGAGGAGCATGGCTGGTTGGTTGATCTTTATAAGGAATGGCATGTTGGAGATGTTGACAGCGTTGAAATGATTGCAAGAAGATATGTCGAGCGCTTTATTGGATGTGTCGAAAACCTTACCAATCCGAAATGTGATATGACAACAAAAGAAAAAAAGCAGGAAATCAAAAAAATGCTTGCGAATCCGAGAGTGGGTAAAATGCTAAGAATAGCGAAACCACGTTCATTGTATATGAAAATTATGCTTCTTCCAATTAAATGGAACAGTACATTACTTACATATTGGGAGGCAAAAGTAATCACGTATGTGAAAACGAAGAATACAAAACTGTTTACAAAGTTGAAAGTGGGAAGATAATGGAAAGCAAACCTTTTATAAGTGTAGTAATGCCTGTATATAATGTGGAAAAATATTTAGAAAAAGCAGTTTTAAGTGTTATGAAGCAGACAATGAAGGATTTTGAGATTATTCTTGTCGATGACTGTTCTCCTGATAAGTGTCCAGAGATATGTAATAGATTAAGTCAGGAGTATCCAAAAATTCGGGTTATTCATCATCAGAAAAATAAAGGATTAAGTGAAGCGAGAAATAGCGGAATGGAGATAGCTCGTGGAAAATATATATGGTTTATGGATTCGGATGATTATGTAGAAAATGGTTTGTTTGAGAGGGCATATGACTCTGTGAAATCAAATCCTGCAAAAGTAATATTGTTTGGGCTGACGGAGGATTACTACACGGCACAAGATCAATTTCATCATAGTGTACAGATCAAAGACAAGGCATACAATTATTGTAATGTTGATGAACTACGAAAAAAAGTAATTGAATTAGAGCAGAAAACATTATATGGGTATGCGTGGAATAAATTCTATGATCTGAATTATCTGAGAAGCATTCAATTAAAATATGAGAAAATCACTTTAATTGAGGACATTCTTTTTAATGTTCAATATTTTATGGATATAGATACAATGAATGTGTTGGATTATTGTGGTTACCATTATAATAAAAGAATGGATCAAAGTCTGACCTCAAAATTTGTACCGGAATACTATAAGCTGCATCATAAGAGAATTGAGATGATTTATCATCAGTATCAGTATTGGAATTTGTGTACAGATGAGATAAGAGGTATTCTTGCGGCATTATATACGAGATATATATTTTCGGCTCTTCAAAGGAATTGTGATAAAAGAGCAAAGTTGAATTATAAGAATCGAAAAGACTGGGTAAAAAGATTATACAAAGATAAATTGTTTAATGAATTAATTCCATATGGTAAAACAGATGCAAAATTACTTAAAGTTTTATTAGTTATATTACAAAAGAAACAGGTGACCGGAGCATTAATTTTAGGAAGATGCATTTTCATATGTAAAGAAAAACTTCCAATGATTTTTTCTATTGCCAAGCAGAAGAGGTAGGAGAATGAAATATTGTAAATTAGCGATTATTTATTTCTGTAGAACAGTTTTAAAAGTGTTCTGGATTGTTCCAGTGAAAAAAAATAGAATATTTTTATCTTCCGACAGAGGCAGCGGAATACGTTGCAACCCATTGTATATTTTCAAATATATGCAGAAAGAATATTCTGGTGAATTTGAATATATCTGGGAATACGATGGTGAATATGATGCTGCAGATACTAGATGTGTAAAACCCAAAAGCTTAACAGGAATATATTATCAGCTGACGTCTAAAGTGCTTATCAGCAATGATGGATTTGGGAGCTTTTTGCCGAAAAGAAAACAGCAAATTTTTATAAATACTTGGCATGGAGGCGGCGCATATAAAAAAAGCGGGGTTGATTTTGTTACAGATCAGCATCCGGTTGATTTGAAAATTAATAAAATCTGTGGTCAGAGAACGGATATTTTTATTTCTGGGTGTGAAAAGTTTTCGGAAGTGATGTCCACTGCAAAGATGGTTCCAAGGGAAAGATTTTTGGAATGTGGAATGCCAAGAAACGATATCCTTATTCGAGGTGCAGATTACGATGTTACAGAAAAAGTGAAGAAGTTTTTTGGAGTGGATAAAGATGTTAAATTAGTATTGTTTGCGCCTACTTATCGTGGCGAAGAGAATGAGGCAAGCTTTCATTCCCAGTTAGATGTTTCTAAGTGTGTGAATGCTTTAGAAAATAGGTTTGGCGGGAGATGGGTAATGCTCATGAGAAAACATCATTTTGTGAAAGATGTTAAAATACAAAATTGCATTGATGCAAGTGGATATCCAGATATGCAGGAATTACTGTATGCATGTGATGCTTTTATAACAGATTATTCTTCGGCAATTTGGGATTTTTCTCTGACATATAAGCCGGGATTTCTTTTTGTGCCAGATTTGGATGAATATCAAAAAGAAAGAAGTTTTTATACAGATCCTATGACTTGGGCATTTCCTTTGGCCTTGTCAAATGATGAATTATGCGAAAGAATAAAACAATTTGATGAGGCTAAAAACGAATTAAAAATTGATGAGCATCATGAGTTACTGGGAAATAAAGAAACTGGACGAGCTTGTGAGATAATTGCGGAGAAGATATATAAATTGACATTACAATAAGAGAACACCTTAGTGTCAAGTTAAAAAAGAACTATGATGATGCTGGCTTGGACAAATGGTGCAAGTTAGGAAAACAGCATATAGAAGCCATCATAGATATTTTTAAAGGAGTCAAGATATAGAACAGAATTAAAAATTCACAGTATCTGAATGTATTAAATAACAAATAAACGAAAGGATATGTTGTTTTTGCTTCTATAACCATCGCACATGAAAAGTATGGATAATTTTTATGATATAAATGATTTCATCGTCTTTTTGATGAGAAAGTGGAAAAGCTTTTTAATAATTGTAATATTATTGGCTGTTGGGTATGCCGGGAATCGTGGTATTGGATTGTTTAGGGAGTTTCTGAATCAATCAGGAGAGGTGGAAGAGAAAGTATATAGTGAGGATGAACCAGTTTGGAGTAAAGTTCTTGTCAATATTCAGATTGAGCCGGTTTATCAAAATGTAAATGGTGTTGTTGTAGATGAGACACAACGATATATTGAGGGATATCGAAAACTTGGTATTAACGAAAATGTTTTGGAAGAAATGTATGAGAACTGGTACGATGAAGAAGCGCAAGAAGTTCAGATAAGAAAGAAAAAACTACATGAATATGGCTATATACTTGATAAAGAATTGAAATATCCATATAAGAAAGTGGATTTTTGGGGACAGTTTCTTGTGGATGGTGTGGAATTAAATACTATTGCAAAAACGATAGGTGCAGATAACTCTTCAGAGCATATTATTACAATGGGATTCAAATCTTCAGACGAAGAGCTTGCAAAAAAAATTGCATATGATTATGCAAACAAAACAACTGAGTTAGTTAAGGATGAAATAGGAGAATTTGAGTATTCCATCTTAGGAGAAACAGTACTGTATGAATTGCCTGCAGCAAGTGCAGGAGCACAAACTACTCGTGTTGTTAACAATATAAGTTCAAATAGTAAGATTACTATGAAATATGTAATCATTCAGACTCTCAAAGGTCTTGTATGGGGAGGGGTGATTGGAGTTTTTGCTTCTATAATAGTGTTATTCTTTGCATATATGATGTCAAGAAAACTATATACAGTGAGTGATATAAAAAAATACAATTTGCCAATGTTAGGATTTGGTTTTTCATCTCGAAAAAAATGTAAGAAGTTCTGGGGAAAAGTTTATTGTATTTTAGAAGGGTATAAATGGGATTGCACTGGTACTTCTCAGCTTATAACAAGAATAGATAGTTATTTCGGTGATACCCAAAATGTTATTGTGGTTGGAACGAGTGGGGATCCGGAAATAAATGAGTTTGTAGAAAAATTGAATTTAAATACAAAAAAATACATTGTTTTTGAAAATGAATCGGATGTGTGCAAAATAATGCAGCAGACAGATAACGTAAAAGTGCTATTCCTTGAAAAATTTGGTAAATCACTAAAGTATGAAATAGAACAAAACATTAATTATTGGAATGAAAAAAATATTCCAATTTCTGGGATTATAGCAATAGATTAAAAAAGGATGATGACTTATTAAAACATATAATCTAATGATAGCTTTTACTGTCTTTTTTGCTTGGCTTTGGTGCGAAAGACAAAAGCAGATGACGAGTAATATGACAACAAAAAGCAGACGTAGTGTGCAAATACAGTGTTTGGTTTTTGCAATTTTAACGTTTCTTCCTATGTTTTTAATTAATTCTTTAATGAAAAACGTAGGTACGGATTATACGAATTATTATGTGTATTTTCAAAGAATAATATCTGGGCAAAACCAAGAAGTTGATTTTACATATAAATTAATATGTTTGATCTTGAACAAATTAGGACTTGGCTTTCAATGGGTATTTGTTATTTATTCTGCAATTTCTTATTCCTTACTAATTGCTTGTATAAAAAAGTATTCAAGTAACTATGCAGTAAGCTACTTAATGTTTTATTTAAATGGCTACTTTGCGACACTTGGATTACATCAGATTAGACAATTTGTCGCAGTTATGTTAGTGTTTTTGGGGTATTCTTATATATCATCAAAAGAACCGTTAAAGTATTTTGTATGTATAGGTTTGGCTTCAGCATTTCATTTTACAGCATTGATAATGATTCCATTTTATTGGATACTTGGTAAAAAATGGAGAAGTTCAGCTTATGTTATAGGTATAATTATATTATTGCCATTTAATCTATTTTATTCAGAAATAATGACGTGGTTATTTGCTACATTTTTACCTCGTTATTTGAATACGAATTTTGTGACTCGAGGCTTTCAAGTTACAGCTATGTATTTAGGATTGATATTGTTTCCACTGGTGATTAGTATTTTGTATGAAAAAATGGGCAATAGTAATATGGTTTTTAAGAACTGTATGTATATCAGTAGTATGATAGTTTTGGTTGGGAGCTGGCTTCCTGAGTATAAAAGATTTGTATATTATTTTTTTATTCCGAGTATTGTGTATGTTCCTCAATTATTGGAAGAAGATCAAAATCGAATCAGAAAGTGGATTTTTTACTCATTATTATTAGCATTTTACCTGTGGTATTTTGTGATGACATTTGATGTATGGTCTATTTCGCCATACCAAAGTATATTTAGTTAATTGATAAAAATAAAAAATATAGGAAGGAAGCATAATGCAAATTGCTTTAGTTAAATGAAGATGAAAAAGATTATTGTAGAGTATTTAAAAACATATAAAGAAAAGAAACTAACACAACAGATTGAGAATCTGATAAAAAATGAAACATTCGAAAATGTGGATAATGTTTTACCGGATAAAGTCGACAAAGTGGCTATTGTTACGAGTTATGTTGCAGCTCATGCGGGGGGGATGACTTCTATATTAAGAATAGGTACTGCATTGTGCAATGAGAACTTTGATGTGAAATATATTTCATTAAGTAGTCAAAGCAAAAAAGAGATCGAGGAAAATGCCCATATTAATTTAGAAAATTACAAAGGAATAATGGTCACAAAAGAAGCTGTAAATGATTGCTATGATGTAATAATTGCGACAGATTGGAAGTCGGTATATACAGTTACACGTATGAATGGATATAAGATGTATTTTGTTCAAGACTATGAACCATATTTTTGCGAAGATGGTGAAAGGTATATATTGGCAAAAAAGACTTATGAGCTTGGATTGCATATGGTAAGTCTTGGAAATTGGAATAAGCGAGAAATAGAGAGAAATGTCAATGTAGAAACTTTAATTGATTATATTGATTTTCCATATGAAAAAAGTGAGTATCATCTTGTGGAAAGAAATTATATGGAATATAACAAGAAAAAAGTGATTCATCTAGTAGTATATTTGAAAAAAGCTGGACGTAGATTGCCAACGCTTATTCCCTTGATGTTAAAAAAAGTGAAAGAAAAGCTGAAGAGAGATGGAATTAATCTCAAAATCTCTTTTTATGGCGGAATAGAAAAAATTCCAGCTGAGTTAGGAGAAAATCTAGGTAAATTATCAAAAGCTGAATTAATGGAATTATATAGTAAAGCAGATTTTGGAATGGTATCATCTATGACAAATATATCATTGGTTCCTTTTGAAATGTTGGCAACAGGGCTTCCGGTTATTGAATTTGCAGACGGAACTTTTCCATATTTCTTTGAAAAGGAATCTGCTATATTAACAACTTTTTCGGCTGATGATTTATATCACAAGATCAAGAAAAATATTGAACATCCAGACAACCTTAGAATTTTGCATGAAAATGCAATGGATTGTATGAAAGATCTTAGCTGGGAGAATACCGGAAAACAATTTGCTTATATTTTGAAACGACTTGTTTAGGAAGTGATTGGATACGATAATGAAAAAAAAGTCAATAGCTGTAAATGCATTGTTTAATATTTTTAAAACTTGTGCTTCAATTATATTTCCACTGATTACGTATCCATATGTGGTTAGAATCCTTGAAGTAAAAGATATGGGAAATATTGAGTTCTCGAGATCAATTATTAATTATGTGAATTTAATTGCGGGGCTGGGAATAGCAAATTATGCAATACGAGAAGGGGCGAAAATACGAGATAATAAAGTGAAGTTTTCAAATTTTGCAAATCAAATGTTTTCACTTAATCTGATAATGACATTCGTAGCGTTATTAGGGTTGACTATGGTGTATTATTTTACTCCGTATTTGCATAGTTATGGTAAAATTTTATCCATATTTAGCATAATTACTGTGGGAACAACCTTTGTTGTGGATTGGATTAATTCCATTTATGAGGATTTTGTATATATTACAATAAGAAACATCATTATTCAGTTTATCGCGCTTGTATTAATGTTAACACTGATTAAGAATAAAAATGATTATTTAGTATATGTAGGTATTTTAACATTTTCAAGTGTAGGTGCAGCCATTCCTAATTGGTTTTATATAAAGAAATACTGTAAGCTGAAATTTACATTTCATATTGAGTGGAAGAAACATATTAAACCGATTATGATGTTGTTTGCTATTAGCGTAGCCACAGTTATATATGTTAATGTTGATTCTACAATGTTAAATATTATGAAGGGGGCATATGATAATGGCCTTTATAGTGCGGCAGTAAAAATATATAACATTTTTAAAAATGTTGTTGCTGCAATAATAATAGTAACCGTACCGCGTCTTTCAGCATTAAGTGGAAAAGAAGACGCAAAAGAATCGAAAAGACTTATGAAATTAATATTTAATGTTGTATTGTCGATGGTTCTTCCTTTGTGTCTATTAAGTGGATTGTTGTCTAAGGAGATCATTATATTTATAGCAGGTGAGAAATATGTTTTAGCTGCTGGAGCTCTTAGAATTTTAAGTCTTTCCCTGGTCTTTTCCTCTATGGCTTCATTTATGACTACATCAGTTTTGCTCCCGAATGGAAAAGAGAAAGAGATTTTGAAAGCATCGATAACATCTGCTGTAGTAAATCTTTTGCTAAATTTTGTGATGATTCCTAAAATGAGTTTTATAGGCGCATCACTAACGACAATGATTGCTGAATTGGTTATGTTTCTAGTATCGTCTAAAGCAGCAAAGAAATACATTGATTTATCGGAAATGAAAAGAGATATCATGAAATATGTAATTAGTTGTAACGGAATTGTAATAGTATGGTTTCTAATCAGGTATTATTTCAATTTGAATGGTATTGTATATATTTTAACTGTTGGTATAATTGGCATGGTTATTTATGGCTTGGTTAATCTATATCTTTGGGATATTGATATAAAGAAAATTATTAGTAAATGCATAGTGGGAAGGAAGAAGAATGGTTAAAGTAAGCGTGATAATGCCAGTATATAATTCAGAAAAATACATACATACAGCTATTGAAAGCATTCTAAAACAAACTCTTTCGGACTGGGAATTATTGCTGATTGATGATGGATCTACTGACAGTAGTTTGCATATTTGCGAAAAATATGCTGGAGAAGACCCAAGAATTAAAGTGTTTCATCATGAGAATCATGGGATATCTTATACAAGAAATGTTGGAATTAGGCACGCTATCGGTGAATATGTGGCATTTATTGACAATGATGATGAATACTTGGAGGATTTACTGGATAGTGCTTATAGGAATGCAAAAGAGAATTCGTGTAAAGTTGTAAAATATGGATACAGAGTTGTTGAGGATTGGCATAACAATATTCAGGAAGGAAGAGTACGAACTTTTAGGAAGAGTGGAAAATTTGATTTAAATAGGTCATTTGAAGCAAAACAGTTTTATATGTTAAAAGAAGATGGCTTTTTTAATATGATATGGAATGGATTATATGAAAACAAATTCTTGAAATCGTCAGAATTATTGTTTGATGAAGAAGTGGTTAAGGGTTATGAAGACTGGATTTTTAATTATCAATTACTTGATATGTGTGAAAATATTTATGTCATGTCAGATGTAAAATATATTCATTATCAGAGAACATCTCATAGTACTTCGAGCAATTTTCATGTTAATCAGATTATTGGTGTTACAAAAGCAATGAAATCTGAAAAAAAGATGTTTGAAAAACTTAAAGGAAAAGTTAAGGGAGAACTTGATTGGAATAATCGAGCTATGGAATATTTGATTGAATTCTTGTTGCTATTTGAACGTCCGAAATGTGAATATAGTCTAAAAGAAGAATGTGAATATGTTAGAACTTTTCTTGAAGAAGAAGAAATGAAGGAATTAGGAAATAAAGTAGTTCGAAAAAAATTTCGAATGACTCAGAAAATGCTTTCTGTTTTAATTCATTTGAAATGGATCAGTACTATAGTGTATTTATCTAGAATTTATAATCATTATATAGTATATAAAAAGAAAAAAAGGTGATTGGGCTATGAATATTGCGGTGATTTTTGCAGGTGGAATAGGTAAGCGTATGAATAGTAGAGCATTACCTAAACAATTTTTGAAATTATATGGGAAAGAAATTATAATTTATACTCTAGAACATTTTGAAGATCATGAGCAGATTGATAAAATTGTTATAGCTTGTGTCGAAGAATGGATTCCATTTTTGAAAGAATTGGTTGAAAAATATTGTTTGAAGAAAGTGGCAAAAATCGTACCTGGCGGAATAACAGGACAGGATTCTATTTATGCTGGTTTAAAGGCGGCAGAAGAAATCGGTGATTCTGAAAACGATATTGTTTTAATACATGATGGTGTAAGACCGCTGATTAACGAAAAAATCATTACAGAATGTATTGAATGTGTTAGAGCAAATAAGAATGCAATTACAGTTGCACCTGCAATTGAAACCATCATTACTCTAAATGAAGATAAAATGATTCAAAATGTGTTAGAGCGTTCACAATGTTTGATGGCAAGAGCACCTCAATGTTTTTATCTTGAAGATATTATGAGGGCGCACGAAAACGCAATTAAGGCGGGGAAACATGATTTTATTGATTCAGCATCGATGATGCGCTATTATGGTCATAATCTATCGGTTGTTGAAGGACCTATGGAGAATATAAAGATAACAACTCCAATGGATTTTTATACGTTTAAGGGACTGTTTGAAGCAAGAGAACAGTCACAGCTTTTTGGTGATTAGAGCGAGGAGAAGTATGATGAACTGTGGATATACTATCATATTAGATGATATGCGTTTGCTAAAACAAGAAAATATTCCTTATGAAAAAATGCGTAATAAAACAATACTTGTTACGGGGGCAACAGGAATGCTTGCGGCATATGTCGTGCATTTTTGTATGTATTTGAATGAAACTGAGGGATATGGAATACGTGTGTTGGCATTGGTAAGAAATAAGGAAAAGGCGTTAGAAAAATTCTCAAAATATGAGAATGATTCAAATTTTGAATTTTTGGTACAGGATGTTTGTGATGAAATCAGATATGATGGTAGAATTGATTATATTATACATGCTGCAGGGAATGCAAGTCCGAGATATATTTTAGATGATCCGGTTGGGATTATTAAAGCGAATACAATTGGAACAATGAATGTAATGGAATTAGCCAGAAAGAATTCAGGAGTTCGTGTTGTGTATACTTCAACTAGAGAAGTATATGGAAAAATGCTAGATAACGTAGAGGCGATAGAAGAAGACATATTTGGCTGTCTTGACCCTATGGAACGTAGAGCATGTTATCCTGAAAGCAAAAGAATTGCTGAGAGCATTTTAAAGAGTTACTATTATCAGTTTGGAGTTGAGTCTGTAGTTCTTAGAATTGCTCATTCTTATGGACCGGGAATGATAATTAATAATGATGGACGCGTAATGGCAGATTTTATTTCAGATGTAGTGAACGAAAGAAATATTGTTTTGAAAAGTACTGGGGATGCAGTGAGAGCTTTTTGTTATATTACGGATGCAGTAAGTGCGATGTTTCTCACCATGCTGAATTCTCCATCAGGGGAAGCATATAATGTGGCAAATGAAAGAGAACCAAAGCCAATACGTGAAGTTGCACAAATGTTGGTTAGATTATTCCCAGAAAGAAAATTAAAAGTAATATTTGATATTCCAGAACAAATGAGTCTTGGCTATAGTAAAATGGGAAGAACTGTATTGTCAACTAAAAAGATAGAAGATTTAGGTTGGACGCCAAAAGTTTGTTTGGCTGAAGGTATGAAGAAAACCGTTTTAAGCTTTGCAAATTAAAAATGAGCATGTATTTTCATTGTAGGAGAAATACATTAAACATTTGAGTGATTGGGAAAAAGGTAAAATGAGAAAGAAGAATCATGAACAGATAAGTAAAAATATATTATATAGACTGGAAACTAGAAAAAGCATAATATATGCAAGTATTATTTATCTTGTGTTATCTGCTGTATTACTTGCGGGTTTAGTTCGTGTTGTATTGCCAAACAGTAAAGGGGAGAAGCTTCTGTTGACAAATTTTTCAACGGATAATTCTATTTCAATTGAATCGTTGGGTAATAGTATCCATCAAGATATCACAGGGATTGAGGGGGAAATATATCGTATACAAATACCTATTAAGTGCAAGAACGCAAATCCAGATAGTAAGATTTTGATTAGCATAAAAATAAACGACGAAATAATACAGGAAGAAGAAATAGTATTTGAAAATTCGGATCAAGAGGCTGTTACGATTATTTTTACAACGCCTGTGACTGTAGAGAGAGATGACGTTATTTCGATTTGCATTAATCATAATGAAGAGTATATAGACGGAACGGCTTCATTTATATTATCACAATGGAATATAGATCAAATAAAGCTGTATGAAGATGATTCGAAAATGGAGTATGAGATTGCAACATATATTAGTGGCATTGCTTCAAGTAATATGGTATATCTTTACCTTCTTGTTTATTTGATCCTCTCTATTGTGTATGCCATAATATGTTATGGAATAATGAAAAAAAAGTGGAAAATAGAAACATTGTTTGTTATTATTTGTACTGTTTTTGGGGTATTGTATACTGTTTTTTGGAGTCCGTATGCATGTCCTGATGAACATTTTCATGTAGGGACTGCATATTATTATGCAAGTGAGTTGTTAGGAGAGCCTACCGTAGATGAAGAGGGAAATATTCTTGTGCGTGAATGCGATTTATACTTTACACCGAATGAAATCACTACAAGACAGTATTCATATAATTTGATATTTAGTTCACCATTTTTCAATGAAGATACAAATAAAGAGTTTGTTTCATTAAGATGTTCATTATTGGGTGGAGTACCACCTTTTGCCTATATACCACAAATAATTGGTATATGTATTGCTAGAATCTTAAGATTTAGTAATGTTAGTTTGTTATTGCTGGGACGATTGCTAGCGCTAATCAGTTATATGGTTTTTGGGTATTACTCGATAAAACTGATACCTTTTGGTAAGAGAGCATTAATGATTTTAATGTTGGGACCGACAGCAATTCAAGCCGCAGCTTCTTTTTCATATGACAGCATGTTAAATAGTTGTGCTTTTTTGTTTATTGCGTATACTCTATATCTGGCTTATGAAAAGAAACAGACTAAAATAGGGGATTGGGTAGTACTTGCCTTAACGAGTATTTGCTTTACCCCGATAAAAGTGGTATATATCTTATTGGTATTTTTGATTATATTAATTCCTAATAATAAAATATCTCAAAATTCGATGAAGGCATATGGAGTAAAAATTGCATTGTTATTAATGAACGTTTTAACATTAATTTGGGGCAGGCAAGAAACGGTACAAAGCATGGCTAATAGCTACGTTAATGAAGATGGAGTTGCTGGATATACATTGAGTACTATAGTGAGTAATCCTTTAAAGACTATTGTTTTATGGGCGAATACTATTCGTGAGAGGAGTGTATTTTATTTAGAACAGGTTTTTGGGGGATATAAATCTTATAGTAAAATTGAGATATCGCTATTAGTGATTGTAGGTTTTTATATTTTATTAACATTAGCATTAGTAATAAAGGAAAATGAAACCATTCCTAGTTTTAAAGAAAAAGCTTTGTTCAGTGTAATAAGTTTAGGCATATTCTGTTTGATTTTATTAGGATTTAATTTGGCAAAAGATTGCACGAATATTTTATCACCATGTATATATGGAGTGCAGGGACGGTATTTTTTACCATTTCTTCCACTAGTATTTATTTGCTTGCAGACTCGAAGTATTGTTGTAAAAAAAGATATTACCGGTCAATTGGCAATAGGTGTATTTTGCTTACAATTCTTAACTGTCTGTACGATATTTGAAACTGTTATAGCAAGATAATCGCACTAAAAAATTCAGAAATTGTGTGATAAAATGAATAACTTATAAAATAAAATCCGTAATAAATATTTCTGATATAATAAAAAGGGTGAAGAGGTGCAAAAAATGAATACAGGTGAAAAGCATACATTTGTAATATGTGCTTATAAAAAAAGTAATTATTTGGAAAAGTGTATTCAGTCCTTGAAAAATCAGACTGTAAAAAGTCAGATTATTATGATTACGTCAACTCCGAACGAGTTTATCAGTAATCTGGCACAGAAATATAGTATTCCATTGTATATTAATGAAGGACAAGGTGGTATTGTGCAGGATTGGAATTTTGGATACCATCTGGCAACAACGACGTATATAACTCTAGCACATCAGGACGATGTGTATTTTGAAAACTATACTGAAGAAATGTTAAGATGTATGGCAAAGAAGAAAAGACCGTTAATATACTTTACAAATTATGCTGAAATAAGAAATGGAGTCAAAGTTACACAAAATCAGTTGTTAAATATAAAAAGATTCATGTTGAGTCCATTGCAAGTGCGATTCTTTCAGAATAGTAGATTTGTAAGAAGAAGAATTTTATCATTAGGATGTCCTATCTGTTGCCCGTCAGTGACATTCGTACGTAATAATCTTCCTGAAACAGTTTTTCAAACCGGATTTCGTTCTTGTGAAGATTGGGAAGCATGGGAGATGCTTTCTAGAGTGAAAGGCTCTTTTATTTACAATAAAAGGATTCTGATGGGACATCGGATTCATGAAGATTCAGAGACAAGCCATATCATTCAAGATAATGAAAGGGTAAAAGAAGATTTTGTTATGTATTGCAAATTCTGGCCAAAGTGGCTGGCGAAGATATTAGTTAAATTATATTCAAGTGGTGAGAAATCTAATGAGTTATAACAAGAGTACGATGAAAAAGCTGATTATTATACCAGCTTTTAATGAAGAAGTTAATATTGAAAGAACTGTTGAAAATATAAAGAAAGATGCGCCGGGATTTGACTATGTCATTATTAATGACTGCTCTACTGATTCAACAAGAAAGATATGCGAAGAAAAAGGATATCGTGTTGTAAATCTCCCAATTAACTTAGGAATAGGGGGAGCTGTTCAGACAGGGTATAAATATGCACTACGTCATGATTACGATGTGGTTGTGCAAGTTGATGGTGATGGGCAACATGATCCGAAATATTTAGAAATGATGTTTGATGAATTGTGCGATAAGGAACTTGATATGGTAATTGGATCAAGATTTATTGCCAAAGAAGGATTTCAGTCATCAATGATACGTAGAGTCGGAATTATTTATTTTACAAAACTTATAAAACTTTTGACGGGAGTAACTATAACTGATCCGACATCTGGACTTAGAATGGTAAATCGAAAGGTCATTGAGATGTTCGTAAAGGATTATCCAAAGGATTATCCAGAACCAGAAAGCGTTGTTGCAATAATAAAAAGAGGATGTGATGTCAGAGAAATACCAGTAATTATGAAACAAAGACAAGGTGGTGTGTCTTCGATATCTCCATTCAAATCAGTATATTATATGATTAAAGTAACACTTGCAATTGTTATAGAAAAGATACGTTAGAGGGAATGAAAAATGATGACGATAAGACTTCAGATAATAGTAGTTGTGTTAATGATTTTGAGTTTTGTGTTTATTATTAATTTAGTTAGAAAAAAACAAATTGAATTGAAATATGCATTGATGTGGCTGATAGTTGGAGGAATCGTGTTGGTGATGGACTGCGTCCCGAAGTTAATGGACGTTCTCGCTGCGCAGTTAGGAATTGCATCACCGGTTAATATGCTCTTTTTTCTGGGATTTTGTTTTTCGTTAGTTATTATATTTATTCTGACGATTGTAGTATCACGATTATCAGTTCGTATTAAAAATCTTGCACAGGAGATTGCTTTATATGAAAAAGATGAATAGTATAGCACGCCAGTTTCAAAAGAATTTCCTGTGGAATTTGGCGGGAAGTACGTTAAATTCTTTAACCTCAATATGATCGTTGTGACCAGAATAAACGGGCTAGAAATGGCTGGAGTTTGTATTTTTATGGCTAAGAAAGTTGCATTTGCTTGGGCTTTTTGCAAAAATTTACTGTAAAGGAAATTAGTGAGGATATGAAGAACAGTAGTAGAATTTTTTATTATGATTTATTAAATATTACTGCGAGTTTTTGTGTTGTGGCAATGCATTGCAATGGAATCGTACATTATTATTCCGATTCGATGGCATGGAAACAGGCCTTAATGGTAGAAGTACTGGCTTATTGGGCAGTACCAATCTTTTTTATGATATCTGGCGCAACTTTGATGAACTATCGCAGCAAGTATTCAACATATGTTTTTATAAAAAAGAGAGTATTAAAAACTTTGATACCGTTTTGTATATGGAGTATGATTGCATGTTTTTATAAGTGTATAACAGGAGTTATAGATATTGGTAGTCTTTCAGTGAATGAATTCCTTTCAATGTTTTTAACAAGTAAATTTGAGAATATATACTGGTTTTTTTTGCCACTATTTGCGGTATATATGTGTATACCGGTTTTGACATGTCTGATTGAGAAATCAGAGAAATATTTATGGTATATGTTTGGAGCTGGAATTATTACAATATCGATTTTACCGTTTTTGTGTAAAGTTTTTAGTGTTGAGTTTAATTCGGCACTAAGTTTTCCTTTGACGGGAGGATATATAATTTTTGTAATAGAAGGTTATCTACTGTCTAAAGTTGAGTTTTCGAAACGAACGAGATTAGTAATTTATGTGTTGGGGATCATAGGAATATTGGCAAGGTATGGAGGGACATTGTATTTATCCCAACGATATAATGAAATAAACAGAATATTCTGGGGATATTTGAATTGGCCTTCTGTGGCATTGGCAACTGCAGTCTTTGTATTTTTTAAATATAATAATTGGGATTCATTGAAACGTAATGAAAAAATGTATAATGTGATAGTACAGATTGCTAGTGCTAGTTTTGGAATATATCTTACGCATATTTTTGTTTTACATATGTTAAGTGATTTTTGTGGTATAAATACTAATGTGTGGCAGTGGAGAACTATTGGTGTTTTAATAGTATATGTAGTGTCATTATTAATCGTAAAAGTTTTGCAAAGAATACCGATTATAAAAATTATTATTCCATAAAAGCTTTCGGTATGTTGTACCAGTGTGCTGGCATGTTGATATTTAGCTAAATATTTTTGGCTATTATTGTCGTTCTCTGGTATAATATATAAAAGGCGGTGATTTCCTATGGCAAGACCCCCAAAGTTTAAAATAGAATTTATGGATGAGCAATTAAAAAGCTTAAAATCTGTCATCCGAAATAATAAAACATCGTTTGACACGAAGAATCGAAAATATTGCGAAGCTTCATGAAGTGTTAGCTGCGTGGGAGGCCGAGCACAATACAATCGCAGCAAAAGTTAATTGGCAGTTTTACTTGCCTATTTTCTTGATAGCACTACTTTCCAAGCCTCAACGTAGCCATCACTACATCTGTGTTTGGGAAGCAACACTCTCAGAATTATTCTGCGTCAAACTATCAAAAACTTAATTTTCGTTATACTAGTGCGTTGACAAGTTGTAAATTATGGCAATATGTTATGATAAAAGAAAAGGCAAGGTGATTCTATGTCCAGAAAAAAACCATATAATTCTTTTATCAGATGAGGATAAAAAGATACATAATGCTACTATTCATAATAAAATACATGCAAAACGACAATTTAGTGTTGCTAAATAGTATTAGTACTTGATGACAATGCCTCGAATCATTTTACACAAATGTAGATCGCTAAAACCTTTGGTGTCAGCAAAGCCTCATGGATGGTATTGCGAGAACTGTGGACACTTGATGCGATATCGAGATTAGAATAGTTGAGACTCTTAGACTCTTAAACCTTAGAATTTCGCGATAATCTACCATGGTTATCGTCCTCCTGTAAATGATAGTCACACAAAATGTGTGATATTCTCATTATAGAAGTAAAAAACCGGAGTGTTCAACAGACCGGAATAGATGCACTGAGCGGGCGGAAGCAGTGCACTAAATGACCGTGCAGCATGTTCACATTAAGCGGTATATACAGTGCGAAACAGAGCTATGTAGGGTTCAAACAGAGATTTTGATGAGGTTTTGATACGAATTATCTTGCATAACAGTAAGTTTTTTCTTATCATAAGAGTTGCATAACAATGCGGAGTGAATGTTTAAAGGACAGGCAACCATATATTAGGGTGAGACCCTGCACTAGCGTTGTTTCGCAACACTTGGGTATGAGAGAGAAAGAACGAACTGTGGTCAAGGGTGTTCTGTCTCTTTTCCTATTGGTAACGAAAAGACTATATGGTAAAGGAAGAGAATGGTCAATAGGGCAGATAAAAATGTGCTGTAAAAAACATCATGTTAGGATAGATGATATGAAGGAGATGCCGGATTAACCTGCGGTAAAGCCGCCGTAGGTGGGAACTATAATTCGACACGTGACAATAAAAACCTCCTGTGAATTTGTAGTTATTTAACTGACATTGATCTGTCATCTGGAAAAATCGAGTCGACTTGGGGAGAGATAAGTTTATGGGCTACTGTAATTCGCCATTCATTGATGCCCTAACGGCTGACCGACAACATATAGATATGCGAGGTTGTCGCTATATAGTCCCGCCACTTACCTCCATGTATTCTGTAGTATGTTAATCTTATAAAAGAATTATATCAGAAGTAAATAGAATAAAAAGCGAAAAGCAGGACAGGATTTCATAACCGCATTGGTGCCTTTCGCAGAAAGGTGAAAATAGATATGAAAGAGAGTCTTATGAAAAAGAATTTTATCTGGAATATTTTAGGCGTGACATGTAATGCATTTCTGTCTTTTTTCCTTATGATTATTGTTACAAGAGTAAATGGCATAGAAGATGCAGGTGTTTTTACGTTTGCATTTTCTTTTGCATGTCTGCTATTTACAATCGGTATTTTTGCGGGAAGAACATTTCAAGTAACAGATAATCAAAATTATTCAAATAAAGATTATATTTTTCATAGATTTTTATGTGTGTTGCTTATGCTGTTAGCGGCCTTGATCTATGTTTTTACACAGAATTATAGTAGTTATAAATTGCAGATAGTTTTACTTCTTTGTATATTGAAAGCGCAGGAGGCATTCTGTGATACTATATACGGAATTTTTCAAATTAAAGGTAATTTATATAAAGCCGGTATATCTATGTTTTTAAAAGCAGTAATTAGTATTATTGGATTTTTATTTGTGGATTTATTCAGTAGAAATATGGTGCTTTCGTGTGTTGTAATGAATGTAATCTGGGCTATTATTTTTGCTTTTTATGATATCAAGAATTTAAATTCAGAGAAACAGAATGAAGTTCTTCAGATAATACATGGATTCAAACTGTTTGATCGTGGAAAGTATGCGTTCTTTTTTAATTTTTTGTCGATTTATATTGTGAATGCACCGAAATATACAATGGATGGATGTGTATCAAGTGAAGTACAAGCTGTTTTTGGGATTATTCTAATGCCTGCGACATTAGTTAGTTTATGTGGACAATATATATTGAATCCTTTTTTAAAAATGATGAAAGATGCATATTATCAAAAGAATAAGAATGCATTCAGAAGAATAGTTAGAAAAATGGTTTTTGCGTTGGTGGTATTAGGCGGAATGGCAGTTTTGGTAATGATAGTTTTTGGAATTGATCTGTTATCTATGGTATATAGTGTAGAGCTGCGAGAGTATTTGCAGAATTCGATTTGGATTTTGGTAGGGGGCACGCTATATGCAGTTACTATAATTTTCTCAACGGCGCTTACAACTTTGCGAAAGACTTTTATACAATTTGCAATTAATCTCATTGTAGCTGCTATAGGGTTGCTAGGCTCTGAATTTATGATAAAAACATGGGGACTAAATGGAGCAACTGGAATTTATTGTTTAATTATGCTTTCTCAGTGTGTTATGTACATAGGTGTGTATAGATATTATTTAAAAAGAGAATTTTGTTTATAATCATAAGGAGAAGTAGACGATGGCAATCAACAAAAATACAGATTTTTCGAAATGGAATTCTAAAGAGAGTTGTTTCAAAAAATATGATAATGTTTCAACGAAACTTATATATGGCAAACATAATAATCGGGCAAAAGTATCCATTATTATTCTGTCATACAGAAGGGTTGAAGGGCTGATTAATGCATTGGAGAGTGCGCTAGATCAAGATTATGATGATATATATGAAATATTGGTCATGGATGATTCTGGAATGAAAACCGAGATAGATAGTGTTATGAAAGAATATTGTTCTAAGTACGATAACATTATTTATTATCGACATGTTGAAAATATTGGAGAACCGGGTAATTGGAATAGATCTTGTGAAATCTGCAAAACCCCATGGTATTGTTTATTACATGATGATGACAGAATGAAAAGAAATTATCTTTCTGAAATGATGAAGGTCGTAAACAGAACGAAGAATGAATATGGATTAATTGGAGTATATGTGGATTTTGATGATCAAAGAAAGGCTAAACCGGAAAAAGGGAGAATTCGAAAAATATTTGAAGGCTTGATCAATTTATTTTTGATTTTACGTAAAGGAAGAATTATACCAATTACTCTGAAAGATAATATGAGAGATATATATGCTATATCAACATGTTTATTTTTAAATAAAGAAAAGGTTATGAAAGTTGGTGGTTCAGAAGATGCATATTTCCCAAATTCAGATTCTGTTTTTAATTCGAAAATGAATTATTATTATAAAATCGGGTTTTTACCTCAAGTACTTGCTACAAGAGGTGTGTATGATAATCAATCATTGAAACAGGAAGTGTGTAATAATGCAATAAGAGCTTCTTACTATCATACATATGAGATGGCCAAAACTTTGAACTTTAAAGATGGTAAGGCGAGGAGAAAAGCTTCTGTATGTGCCGTTATTCATGAAATAATGGTTAGAGGATATAATAATATTAATTATGGGTTTATAAAACAAGAACTGGGAATGAAGAAAATATATAATAATAAGCTGATTATTTTTCTGATAAATTTGTATAGTAAGTTCTGTTGGGGGAAATTGTTGTTTAGGAAAGGATAGATAAATGAAAAAAGTATTAAACGTTTTGTATCAGAGTAATGATAATTATGCTGATTTAACGGGAGTGTCAATGACCTCTCTTTTCATCAATAATAAACATCTGGATGAAATAAATGTGTACATTTTAAATGATAATATTTCCAAAATAAACTTAAAAAAAATGCAAGTACTTGCAAATCAATATCAAAGAAAGTTAATAATAGTTGGTACGGATCATATTATGAAAAAATTGAAACAGTTAAATGTTGAACCATATAAAAATACCTATACCACATATTTTAAACTTTTTGGGGTCGGTGAGATACATAACAACACAGATAGAATTTTGCAGTTGGATGGTGATACCATTATAAATGGACCATTGGATGAATTGTTGAAAATGGATCTGGAGGGGACTGTTTGTGCAGCAACGTACGATTGTATTTTGAATGAATATAAAAGCTTGGTTGATATACCACAGAATGACAAATATTATAATTGTGGTGTGCTTTTGATTAATACAGAGTTTTGGAGAGAGTATAAATGTGAAGAAAAAATAATATATCATTTATCTCATGTGAGAAATAAGTATTTTACTGTTGATCAGGATATTATCAATGTGTTATTTAGAAATAAGATAAAGTATTTACATTTGAAATATAATTTTAATAGTGGATTTTATATATACGGTATTGAAGGATCAATTAAAATATATAATCTTAAGGATGAATACTTTAGTACTAGAAAACAAATTGAAGAAGCATATAAATCGCCGATTATTTATCATTGTATGGGGGCAATGACCGGAAGACCGTGGGAAAAAGGTAGTATTCATCCTCAAAATGATATATATAACCGCTATTTGAAGCAATCGCCGTGGAAAGATGATGAAAAAAAAGTTGTTCATCGCGGGATGATTTTTAAAATACAAAGGATTCTATACTTGTTTTTGCCAAGATGCATATATAATCCCATTCATAGATTTATTTTAAAAAGATATTTAACTAATATGAATAGACAATTATTGAATAGAATGAATGAATAATTGGGAAAACATGGACGACAAAATCAGCAATTATGGTAGAAAAGCGTGTCAAATATATAGAAATATTAAAATTATTTGGGATGCATTTTATATACGTTGGCAATTATGAAAACGCAGCAGAGTTCTTGCACAAATTTGTTTTTGTTAAAGGTCTGCAGAGTATAAAAAGTGTCGGAGTCATATGAGATTAGCATAAACGCTGGTATTTCGAATGTATGCTGACAATCCATTCACCGTTACATTAGTGGCATTTGTACATACTGTTTTCTCATTCATCATTTTCTCTTCAAGCTTGCTTACATATGGGAGACATTTCTTGAAAAAAGTATTTACAGAACTCTTATATGTTTCCTTTAGAAAGAGAAAGTGCATTTCAGCTTATTGTATTAAAAAAATGACAGATTCTGTCCTTGGACGTAAGTAGCTAATCATTCGTATCTTGATTTTGCTGGTTTGACAATCTATATTAACTATTATACAATGGTAACAGATTATACAATAGGAGGAAGGCAAATGGTTCAAAAAAAAGTGGCAAGATTGTTATCGGCTATGCTTGTTAGTACATTATTGGCAACAAGTGTAATAGGGTATACAAGCAAGGCAGAAGATAATGTCAATTCTGGAGAAGAAATACAGATTCAGACAGAAGAGGAAAAGCAAAACGATACACGGGAAATAGTAGAAACTGAGCACAACGATATTAGTGTTCAGAATAACGATTCGGTTATTAATCAGGATTCTTCAGATGAAGTGACGGAAAATCCGATTGAAGAAGAGGAGATAGAACCATTTCCTGAAAATGGGGATAGGCTTGAAACTGTTACTGGAATGGATGAAGAAGGTAATCTACAGGAGATAGATGATGAGGCTGGAATTGTAAAGGAAAGCGAAACTAAAACCAGAGCAGCAGATGCACAGATAGTAAACTTCAATACCAAAGGATCGAGTACAACAGATTATAAAGAAGTAGAGACAGGTGCTTCGGGATATACTTGCGGTACCTATGGAGCAGATGCTGCTTATCTTGGTACAAGCTCAGGAAAAGTAAAGTTCATGCTTTCTGGAGTTATTGGAGAAGTTGATGAATCTGAAGTTCAGATTGTCAATATTTCAGATGCGAGTTCCATCAGTTATTACATAGTTTCTTCAGGTCGTCTGATGCATTATATTACAACGAATGTATCAAAGGAATCATATTCATCAAAATTGGATAACGGACCGGCACCATCGTATTTAAGTGAAGGAACCAAATATTATAGTTATGATGGACATTATTTTTATACATCTGGAAAATTTGCTGCAATGTTATCTGATTATAATAATGGGGATAGGAAAAATTCAGTAAACCCAAGTATCCCTTATTTTAATTATTATCAGTATCTTCCTCTTAGGAGCCAAATAGAATATAGCAGTTCTGAACTTAATTCCATGATTAATGCTAAAACTGACAGTGACTCTAAGATGAGAGATATTGGAATAAGTTTGGTCAACAATCAGAATACTTATGGTGTTAACGCATTGATTATGACAGGAATTGCTGCAAACGAAAGTGCATGGGGAAAGAGTAATATTTCGCAGTCAAAGAATAATTTATTTGGCCTTAACGCAATTGATTCCAGCCCAGGAGAATCTGCCAATTATTATTCAGATGTAACAACATGTATTAAAGAGTTTGCTGAGACTTATATGTCAAAACGATATCTGAGAGCGGGGTATACATATTATAAAGGTGGATTTCTTGGAAACAAGGCCAGCGGAATTAATGTTCATTATGCGTCCGACCCTTATTGGGGAGAGAAAGCAGCAAATGTGGCGTGGAATCTTGATAACAATAATGGGAAGAAGGATTATGGAAAGTATACAATTGGAATTAAGGATCTTCTCAGCAGTGATCATACCACATTAAATGTTCGCAATAAGAGTACTAAAGATTCCTCTTCTGAAGTTTTATATAAGACAGTTTCACAATCACAATATGCTTTCTTAATCTTAAATGATGGTGCATTAGAGAATGATTTTTATAGGGTGCAAAGTGATCCGGTATTAAATAGTGATAGGACAGCAATTGACACTTCCACTGGAAATTATAATTTTTCAAATATGTATGCATATGCGCATAGGAATCATGTAACGATTGTACATAATGGTTCAGGTGGAAATGGAGGTGTTTCTTGGAATACCGTAGATCCTGTAAAGGTACCGGCTGATGTTGCAAGTGCGTTGACTATTACTCCTTATGTAGGAAAACTCGGATGGTTATCAGAAGTGAAAAATGGAGAGCAGGTTGGTACGACCGGAATTAGCCATCAGCTTGAAGCGGTCAAAATTGAAATCAATGGTATTTCGGATCTTAATATTGAATATTCTGCACATGTTGCAGACGTGGGGTGGCAAGATTATGTATCGAACGGAGACATGGCAGGAACGACAGAACAGGATGCAGCTATTGAGGCAATTAAAATTCGTTTGACGGGAAGTAAGAGTGACGAATATGATATCTTTTATCGAGCTCATGTCGCGGAAGATGGATGGCAGTCCTTTGTCTCAGAAGATGAGATTGCAGGGACAACAGGAGAAAGTACGCCGGTTGAAGCAATTCAAATTGTATTGTTAAAAAAAGAAAAGGATATTAGTGTAAATAATAAAGCGGATATTTCTTATAGTACTTATACCAGTACTTTCGGTTGGGGGGGAGCTGCATCCCAAAATGGAGAACAAAGTGGTACGGTGGGAATGTCAGTACCGATTGAGAGTATTAAAATTCAAAGTGGAATAGAAGGAGTAGGAGTAGAATATTCAACACATATTCCAAATGTGGGCTGGCAGTCTTACGTAGCGGACGGTGAGGAATCAAAAGTCAATGATTCACCAAAGAGGATAGAAGCAATTAAACTACGACTAACAGGACCTAATGCTGATAATTATGATGTATATTATCGGATGCATTGTGCTGATTATGGTTGGTTAGGTTGGGCGAAAAATGACGAAAAGGCTGGCACTCAAGGATACTCTTGTCAGATTGAAGCACTTCAGATTGTTGTTGTAGAGAAAGGAAGTAAAGCACCAGGAAGTATAGAAAATGCTTTTAAATTGAAACCTGCAGATATAGTATATGCTTCTTTTATCAATGGAAATGGATGGCAAAATGAAGTGAAAAATGGAGCACTTAGCGGAACAACTGGAGTTGCTAAAGCGCTTGGTGGTATAAAAATTAATTTAAGCAATAAGATTTTATCTGGAAATGTTCAATATGCATCACATATACAGGATAAAGGCTGGGATGATTGGAAACAAAATGGAGATGTAAGTGGTACTGCAGATGGACTGAAGCGATTGGAAGCTATTAAAATTAAGCTTACTGATGAAATGGAAAAGCAATACGATATTTATTATCGTGTTCATGTACAGGAGTTTGGTTGGCTTGGTTGGGCAAAAAATGGTGAAGCGGCAGGTACTGAGGCGTATAGTTACAGAGTTGAAGCAATTGAAATTAGATTATTGGATAAAGGAGCCGAAGCACCAGGAAATACGAATGCTGCATTTAAAAGAAAATATACATCGGTTCAGTATTCTGCTCATATTCAAGATATCGGATGGAAATCTTATGTTAGTGATGGAAGTACAGCAGGAACAACGGGTAAATCATTGAGATTAGAAGCACTTAAGATTAAGTTGACAGATATGAAATGCGGAGGTGGAATACGCTATAGTTCTCATGTACAAGATATTGGTTGGCAACCTTTTACAACAAACAATTCCATAAGTGGAACTGTAGGAAAAAGTAAAAGGGTTGAAGCAATAAAAATTGAGTTAACGGGAGAAATTGCAGATTATTGCGATGTATATTACAGAGTAAATGTTGCTGGTTATGGCTGGCTTGGCTGGACAAAGAATGGAGAACCGGCAGGTAGTGAAGGCCTTAGCAGGCAGATGGAAGCAATTCAAATTAAAATAGTAACAAAGGGTGAGGAAGCGCCATCTACTTCAGAAACAGCATTTTACAAATAATAATTTTTGTTTAGGGCTAGGCTGCGTGAGAGTCTGGCCCCTGTTTTAATAGAGAGTATAAGGGAGGAGCACATGTATAAGAGAATATTAGCATTATCTTTAGCAATTTATTTATCGCTTTATCCTGTTACAACCTTTGCAAATGAGGAAGGAAGTATTGATAATGTAATAGATTTGGTTGGAGATAAAAAAAGTTTGGATGAAGCAGAAGAAATGCCGGACAGTTCATACTCTGAGGAAGAAGAGAGTCCAGAAGAGTCTATGAATGAAGAAATAGAAGAACAGCCCGTAGATGATGAAGTGGAAAGGGTGATTACACTTCAGTATCAGGTTCATGTTCAGAACATTGGATGGCAAGGCTGGAAAAAAGCAGGAGAACTTGCCGGAACTACGGGAGAATCTCTTCGGATGGAGGCATTTCAAATCGATTTGGGAAGTGAAGAATTAAATAGTCAGATTATGTATAGAGCGCATGTTCAGGATATTGGATGGCAGGATTGGGTGAACGGAGGAGAAATAGCTGGTACTGTTGGTAAATCTCTTCGGGCAGAAGCATTGGAGATTAAACTTACGGGAGAACTTGCGGAACAATATGATGTTAGTTATATGACTCATGTATCTAATATCGGTGATCTGGAATATGTTTCAAACGGTGCAAGCGCAGGGTCACAAGGACTTGGAGCTAGAATGGAAGCACTGACAATTATGTTGGCGGATAAAAAGCAGGACGAAGACAGTATTCCTGATGGAAGAGGTTTTGTGAAAGATTATTCTTCAAATGATTTAACTTATACGGCGCATGTACAAAATATAGGAGATTTGGATGGGGTCATAAGCGGAGAGATACAGGGAACAACTGGTGAAGGCTTGAGACTTGAGGGATTTGCTGTGAATCTGGATACCAGTGCACTTCATTCATTAAAGGGTGATATTACATACAGAGCTCATATTCAGGATATTGGATGGCAGGAGTGGAAAAGAAATGGAGAATTTGCTGGAACAACGGGAAAATCATTAAGAATTGAGGCAATTCAGATTCAGCTAACAGGTGAAGCAGTAGCGTTTTACAATGTATATTACAGAACTCATATTCAGAATTTCGGATGGATGGGATGGGCTAAAAACGGAGAAAAGGCAGGAAGTGAGTCAATTTCACAAAGAATGGAAGCTTTTCAAATCGTGCTTGTACCAAAAATTAAAGATCAGAGCTCTTTCAATAGCTCTGTGGCAGCTTATCGTAATACTTATGTTTATCAGAATCCATCAAAATACTTACAGATAAAGCATAAGCAGAAAGCATTAACTGGTGGTGGTTATAATCTGTCTAAAAATTATATGGGGTTAAAGGTTGCATATGTTCAGAGAAAACTTGGACTTGGTGTAAGGCGTGCCATTATGGATTCTACAACAATTAATGCAGTAAAAAGCTTTCAAAAGAAGAATGGGCTTACTGTAAATGGGGTTGTGGATCTTACAACTTGGAAGAAGATGGGATTATCCGAAAATGACTGGTATAATCTGGGAGCATATGCAAGTCTTTTAAAAACCAATCCTGCCAGTACGAGATCTCAGTGTATTGAAGCGATGATTGATACAGCATATTCTTACTTGAATACTGAATATATTATAGGAGCTTCAGGTAAACCAGGAACAGGAGTAGATTGTAGCGGACTGGTGATGCAGGCATTGTACTCTGCGGGAATTGATCCGGATCCTGTCAGTCCCATTAGGCATTCGAAGCCTGGGTATGAATATGAGTCGAGAAATCTTTGGAACTTACCTATGAAACATGTTTCATATAGCGAAAGGCAACGCGGCGATTTGATTTTCTACGCAAATTCGTCTGGAACTATTATTCATGTTGCTATTTATCTGGGTAATGATAAAGTGATTGAATCCTGGCCCGATAAAGTGGTAGTATGGCCGATAAAGAATTCGCATCGTTCAATAATAAAGGGGGTTGTGCGTCCGTTTGCTTAAAGTGCAAAACGGGCCAGAATAATGAAAAAGATACATAAGACTGTCGTGGGTATTGTTTGTTTTTGCATGATGATGGGAAATACGGGGAGTTATGTTATTGCATCTTCGGGTGATACAGATTTAATTTGGGAAAGTGAAACAGTACAGGATGGTTCTAGTGATGAAAAAATAATAAATGAGGAAGAAGGTTCTGATACATCTGTCGGTGAGAACGGAATTGAGGATTTAACTCCAGAAGATGAAAACGAAAACACAGATGAATCCAATAATTTAGATGATACGATTGAGTCAGTCGAAAGTGAAAATTCGGATAATGATATCAGTTCTGCGAAAAATGAGTTTACTGATGATGGGGTGGAAACTCAGGATGAAATAGAAACATCTGAAGAGGAACTACAAACGGAGAACGAAGAAGAGATACCAGAAGAAATCATAGATGAGGAACCCCCGAAAATCATGTATCAGGTTCACGTCCAGAATAAAGGGTGGATGAATTGGGTGACAGATAATGAAATAGCAGGAACAACAGGGGAATCCTTGAGGGTTGAAGCTGTTAAGATAAAACTTGAAAAAACGAATGAAAATTCGGGTCAGCCTGAAGAGATATCTGAAGATGAAGTATCTGATGAACAAACAAAGGAATTGGCAGAAGAATCTCATGTCGAATACCGTGTTCATATACGCAACAAAGGATGGCAGTCATGGAAAAAAGATGGAGAACTGGCAGGTACGACAGGAGAAGAACTTCAGATTGAGGCGATTCAGATTCGACTTATTGGTGAAATCACCAAGGAATATGAAGTGTATTATAAATCTCATGTTGCAGATTTTGGGTGGCTCGGTCTGGTAAAAGGCGAAGAACTTTCTGGTACAGAGGGAATGTCAAAACGAGTCGAAGCTCTTATGATAGGTTTGGAAAAATCAGAGAATGAACAGAACTTATCAGAAAGAGGCTATATCAAAGGATATTCGAAGGAGAATTTAAAGTATTCTGGCCATGTACAAGATAGTGGAAATACCAGTGAGGTTTATGGTGGTGGAACTCTGGGAACTACAGGGTGTTCAAAAAGATTGGAAGCATTAAAAATCATATTGGATACATCAAATAGTCTGGCGGGAGTTGTAGAATATCAAGCGCATGTTCAGAATATCGGATGGCAGTCGTGGAAGGAAAACGGTCAGCTTGCCGGAACGACCGGAGAATCAAAGAGAATGGAAGCAGTCAAAATACGATTGAAGGGTGAAAATTCAAAGTATTATGATATATATTACCGGGCACATGTTCAGTCGCTAGGATGGCTGGGATGGGCTAAAAATGGGCAGATTGCAGGTACAACAGACAGTAGCCTTCGGATGGAAGCATTACAGGTTGTTCTGGTTGTTAAAGGAAATGCAGCTCCGGGGGCAAATTCCGGGTACTATGTTGTTTGTCCAAGAAGCAAGAATATCAGTGGTGTCCCGCTATTCAAGCAGTATCCCGATTTTCCGAACGGATGTGAAGCAATTTCGCTGAATATGGTCATGCGTTATCTGGGATACGAGATATCCAATTCGGAAATGTGTAATATATATCTGCCCAAAGGCCCCCTGCATTCGACCAATCCGTATGTGGCATATATGGGTAATCCGGCCGGAAAAAATGCAGGTTATGGCTGTTGGGCACCTGTGATTGTCAAGGCAGCGGATAAATACTTTGAAAGCAAAGGAATTTCACCAAAAAGAGCAAAAAATATCAGTGACAGCACGCCTGAGGATCTGTACAAATATGTTGCGCTGGGAAAGCCGGTGATCGTATGGGTTACGCTGGATATGGGGAGTACCGGAGAATGGTTTCAGGCCGGGACTGTTAACGGAAAAGCAGTGTACTGGCCGAGAAGAGCACATTGCATGGTGTTGACCGGATATGATCTGAACCGGGGAACTGTTAAAGTCAATGATCCAATACGGGGAACCGTGGAATACTCTATGTCAGATTTTGAAAAAGCATATAAAAACATGGGCAAAAATGCAGTTATTATAGAATAGAAATAATCATCTAGACATTGAACAGTAAAAAATGTATAATATTTAGTAAGTATGCAAACAGAAAATTAGAAAGAGGAATGCACATGAAGATACTAAAGCGAATTGCGACAATGTTATTAACAGTAAGTCTGCTGGTGCCATGTTTTGCAACAATATCGATGGCGGCAGACGGAATTGTATTTTTCACGGATCTGGAAACGAAGGTAGGGGATACGCTTACCATTACAGGTACCGTGGTAGCAAGGAATGATACGATCGGTGATGCAAGAGTGGAGATGACGTATGACACGACTTACCTTCGTTTTATAGAAGGAGATGGGGTCAGTGAGAGCGAAAGTGGAAAACTGGTTTTCAGCGGATCGGGAGACGGCAGCAGTGACCGTCTGGAATATAATATGCAGTTTCAGGCACTTCTGGAAGGAAATACGAGAGTGGAGCAGGGAAGTACTTCCGTAACGAACCAGAATGGTGAAACGGTGGATTGCGAGACCGGATTTGCAGACGTAGTAATCGGTGAAGGGGATCCAGGTAAGATCCTTCCGGTCGGAAACACGAAAAGCGTTACAGTCAATGGCGCAGAATATACGCTGTCAGAAGCGTTTAATGAAAGCGAGATTCCTACAGGATTTGCTGCAGGTGAATTCGATTACGAAGGTGAGACATTTAAAGGAGCTGTTCAGGCAAACAGTGGTCTGACGGCAGCTTACCTGATCGACAGTGATCAGTCCGGTAAATTCTGGCTGTATAATACAGAAGACAGTTCCTTCTATCCGTTCGAAGAAATCATGATTTCAGATACATATTCTATCGTGATCCTGGACGGAACGAATGAAGTGAAAATGCCTGAGAAATATGTGGAGGCTTCACTCGATATCAACGGTGTCAGCTTCCCTGCATGGGTGGAACCTGACAGAGATGGATTTCTGATTCTTTATGCAGTTAATAACGACGGGGATAAGTCACTTTATCTTTATGATACTTTAGAACACACCTATCAGAGAATGGAAACCCCGAAGACCGGTACAACGGTTGCGCCGAAGGAAGAAAGCAAACTGGATAAGGTACTTGGTGTGATATCGGATTATTTGATCTGGGTGCTGGTTGGTGTCGGATGCCTGATCTTTATTATGTTCATCCTTTTGATTGTAACGGCTGTAAAGCTTCGCAACAGAAATGTGGAACTTGATGAACTGTACGATGAGTATGGTATCGATGTGGAAGAGGATAATCCGAAAGTTCAGCCAAAGAAGAATCAGTTCAAAAAGCCGGCAGAAGAAGACGAAGATGATTTCGATGACTTTTACGATGAAGACGATGATGCCTATTATTACGATGATGAAGAGGCAGACGACGATCTTGCAGAGCTGAGAGAAGACTTCATGTCAGCGGCTCCGCAGCCAAACAGTAATCTGGACGAATATTATTATGATGATGATTACGCGGACGATGATTATGATTACGATGATTATGATGAAGATTCGTATGAGGCCACTTCCGCCAAGTCAACAAGAGATGACACATTTGAGATGGATTTTATTGATTTAGAATAACTTGGGAAAAGGGATATTGGAAACAATATCCCTTTTTCTATTTACAAAATGTTACAAGTTTGTTACAATACATGGAAAAGTGCAAAAAAAATACACTTTTGTGCAAAGAAAAGGGAGGACTTAATTATGTGTGGAATAGTGGGATATATCGGAGAGAGCCAGGCGGCACCTATTTTGCTTGACGGATTGTCAAAACTGGAGTACAGAGGATATGACTCGGCCGGTATTGCTGTATATAATGGAACAGAAATCGAAGTGGTGAAGTCCAAGGGGCGACTTAAGGTTTTAAGTGAGATGACTCATGATGGAAGTATGATGCCGGGAACACTTGGAATCGGACATACTCGGTGGGCTACACACGGGGAACCGTCTGACATCAATGCACATCCGCATTTTAATAAAGATGAGAGTATTGTAGTGGTTCATAATGGCATCATTGAGAACTATCTGAAGCTGAAAAAGAAGCTGGAGGCAAAAGGATATCAGTTTATCTCGGATACAGATACGGAAGTGATCGCTCATCTGCTGGATTATTATTATACAGGTAATCCGCTTCAGGCCGTTACAAAGATCATGCATCGAATGGAAGGATCTTATGCACTGGGTATCATTTTCAGAGATCATCCGGATGAATTATACGCGGTAAGAAAAGACAGTCCGCTGATCGTTGGACACACGGAAGGTGGAAATATCATTGCTTCGGATGTACCGGCAGTATTGAAATACACCAGAGACGTATTCTTTATTGAAAATGAAGAAATCGTGCGGATGACGAAAGATTCTATGGAGTTTTTTACCGTGGATGAGGAACCTCTCGAGAAGGAATCCACACATATTGACTGGGATGTCAACGCCGCAGAAAAAGGCGGTTATGAGCATTTTATGCTGAAAGAAATGTATGAGCAGCCGAAAGCGATCACCGATACATTTTCACCGAGATTAAAAGACGGAAAGATTGTGATTGATGAGCTTGGAATGACGGACGAAGAGATTCGGGAAATCAAGAAGATCATGATTGTGGCATGCGGCTCTGCTTATCATACCGGTGTGACCAGTAAATACATTTATGAGGGACTTGCAAGAATTCCGGTTGAAGTAGATCTGGCTTCGGAATTCCGGTACCGTGATCCGATTATTGAAGAAGGCACAATGGTCATCGTAATCAGCCAGTCCGGCGAAACGGCAGATTCACTTGCGGCACTTCGTGAGGCAAAGAAAAGAGGGGCGCGCGTACTTGGTATTGTAAATGTGGTGGGAAGTTCCATCGCCAGAGAAGCGGATAACGTCATGTACACATGGGCAGGTCCGGAAATTGCGGTTGCGACGACGAAAGCGTACTCAGCACAGTTGGTAGCACATTATCTGCTCGCTATGAAATTTGCCTATGTACGCGGGAAACTGAGCGATTCCGAGCTGGCTGAAATGTTGGAGGATCTGCGGCGTCTCCCGGAACAGGTCGAGATGCTTTTGAATAATAAGCAGAAGATTCAGAAATTTGCGAATCGATATCTCGCTGCAAGGGACATTTTCTTTATCGGCCGCGGTATCGATTATGCAATCTCATTGGAAGGTTCTTTGAAACTGAAAGAGATTTCGTACATTCATTCGGAAGCATATGCTGCCGGTGAACTGAAACACGGAACCATTTCACTGATCGAAGAGGGAACACTGGTATCTGCAGTCCTGACTCAGCCGGAACTGTATAAGAAAATGATCAGCAATATGGTTGAAGTAAAGACAAGGGGCGCATTTGTCATGGCAGTGACCAATACCGGTAATACGGAAGTGGAAAAAGCTGCTGATTATGTGATCTATATTCCGAAGACAAATAAGTATTTTACCAATTCGTTGGCGATCATCCCGCTCCAGTTATTTGGATATTATGTTTCAATCGGAAGAGGATGCGATGTGGATAAACCGAGAAATCTGGCAAAATC
>JALFNN010000078.1 GCA_022774325.1 bacterium
TGAGTCATGCGACTCCGTGGTCTTATGCGGTATTAGCAGTCATTTCTAACTGTTATCCCCCTGTATGAGGCAGGTTACCCACGCGTTACTCACCCGTCCGCCACTCAGTCACTATTACCATCATCCGAAGAATCGAGTAAAGTGCTTCGTTCGACTTGCATGTGTTAGGCACGCCGCCAGCGTTCATCCTGAGCCAGGATCAAACTCTCGCATAAAAAAGTTAGGTCTGGTCTTTTCAGACCTTACGGTTTATGCGCTCCGTGCGTTCTTGGTGAGGTCCTTTCGAACCTAGAACCATCGGAGCTTCATTGTTTGTATCCAGTCCAGAATCGCTTGGCAATTCTGTTCCTTCTTACTGTTTTTAGGTTTGTTAAATCTGTCGATTCAACCGTTCTTGAAAAATCTCTTAAAGAATTTTCAGGGTTGTTGTCTATTGTTTAGTTATCAACGTTCTTTGTTGTTCGCTGTCGTTCGCGACAGCTTTAATAGAATATCATGTTTCTCTTCATTTGTCAACACCTTTTTTGAATTTTTTTATTTTTTAAATCGGTGTTTTCAAAAGAAAACGGAGAAAGAGGGATTTGAACCCTCGCGCCGGTCACCCGACCTACACCCTTAGCAGGGGCGCCTCTTCAGCCTCTTGAGTATTTCTCCTTAGCCTGAATTTTATTCTATATTTACTGTTTCATTACACATTTTTAACTTGTAACATCACAGCGCATTAGTTATTATACATAACAAGTCGTATTATGTCAACAGTTTTTTTAATCTTTTTCAAAAACTTTTTTCTTCTATATATATTTGTGATTTTATAAGTATACTTCTCTATTTTTTATTGATAAGAAACGTCAAATAATGAAAAGCAGGGATTTTACTTCGTCCGTAAATTTCCCTGCTGCTCCATCATTATTTTTCGTACTTTTCTATTGTCTCTTCAATCCTATGCTTTACCTCAGCCGCAATTTCTACTGTTTTCATATCTTTATATTCATCATAAAGCATCGGTTTCAGGAAATGCACCTGGACTGTTACCGGTTCTATGCTGCTTGTATCAAAAGGTTTGAACGAATCAATCAAAGCAACCGGCACAATCGGACATTTTGCTTTTGTGGCTGCTTTAAAGCTTCCCCCTTTAAAATCCAAAAGTTTATTTCCCATCTTCGATCTGGTACCCTCAGCAAATATAATATAATTTCTTCCACTCTGCACTTCTTTTGTTACATTTGAAATTACCTGCATAGACTGCCTGATATCTTCACGGTCAATCGAAAATGCTTTCATTATAGCTACACACTGCTTTAAAAACGGAACTCCTGCAGCTTCTTTTTTGATGACTGCAGAAAGCGGTCTTGAACATACATCAACAATAGCCAGTACGTCATAGAGTCCTTGATGATTGGGAAACAACATAAAGCCGCCTTCCTTTGGGATATTCTCCTGTCCATGCGGTTCTATGGTCACATTTCCTCCTTTATTTGCTCTTGCTACTATATATTGAAGAAACTTATATCTTTTCTCTTCTGGAATTTTATCCGCATGTGAAGCATAATAGCACAGCTTACACCACATAACCGGCACCAGAATGATATTCCGAAATACCATCAATAAAATTCTTTTCATCTGTACTATTCCTCACAATATTCTTTGATTGCTGTTTCATAAAGATTATTTCCTTCACAATCAATCACAACGATTACCGGCAAATTCTCCACTTCAAGCTTTCTGATTGCTTCTGTTCCAAGATCATCATAGGCAACAATCTCTGATTTTTTGATGCATTTTGAGAGTAGCGCACCGGCTCCTCCAACTGCCGCAAAGTAAACAGATTTATTTCTAATAATTGCATCAATAACCGCCTGACTTCTCTTGCCTTTTCCGATCATTGCGCCAAGCCCCAGATCAAGCAGTTTTGGTGCATATTTATCCATTCTACTGGCCGTTGTCGGTCCTGCCGATCCGATCGGGCGTCCTTCTCTGGCAGGAGACGGTCCCATATAATAGATCATCTGATTTTCAATATTGACCGGGAGCATCTCACCTCTTGAGAGAGTCTCGTCCATTCTTTTATGTGCCGCATCTCTTGCCGTGTAAATCGTTCCGGTTATATATACGTAATCGCCTGCTTTAAGGGACTGTGCTTCTTCTTTTGAAATCGGTGCTGTAATATGTTGATCCATATCTGTTTGTTCCTCACTTTCTTCCTTATCTTTCTCTATTCGCTGCACTGTACATTTCATACTTGCTGCTACGACTTTCTTTATATCGTACGGATCACATGCCGGTTGACATGGCAACAAATATTGATTCCGACAGGCAGTCCGGCAATATGGGTCGGATAAGTATTTATATTTACTGCAAGTGCTGTTGTGGATCCTCCCAGACCGCCGGGACCGATTCCTAATTTATTGATCTTCTCCAGAAGTTCCTCTTCAAGATCCTTTACATATGGAATTTCTGAATGACTTCCTACTTCTCTGGTTAAAGCTTCTTTGGCCATTAATGCACATTTTTCAAAAGTCCCTCCGATTCCGACACCTACCACCATCGGCGGACAGGCATTTGGCCCCGCATCTTTCACCGCAGTCAGGACAGCATCTTTCACACCTTCGATTCCGTCTGCCGGCTTCAGCATAAATACACGGCTCATATTCTCACTTCCGAAGCCTTTCGGAGCGATTTTAATCTTAACTTGATCACCTTCCACTATCTTATAGTGAATGATTCCAGGTGTATTATCTTTTGTATTCTCGCGGATGATCGGATCCTTCACTACTGATTTTCGAAGATATCCCTCCACATATCCCTGACGGATTCCTTCGTTTATGGCATCTTCCAGCATACCACCTTCGAAATGAACTTCCTGTCCGACTTCGATAAATATAACTGCCATTCCGGTATCCTGACAGATCGGAATCATGTCTTCTGCTGCAATCTGCAGGTTATCCTGCAATTGATTCAGAATTTGCTTTCCAAGAGGTGATTTTTCAGTGGAAGCTGCATTTTTCATTGCACAATCCATATCTTTTGACAGAAAATGGTTTGCCTCGATACACATTTCTTTTACATTCTTTGTAATTTCTTCTACATTTATTGTACGCATAAATGTCTTTCTCCTTCCGGTATCCTTTTATGCCAGCATTTCTTTCCGTCTATTATTCGACATTAACTGCATATAGAATAATTATACACCATCAAAAGGAACCTGCAATCTGTTTTGCACGGATTTTGGAAAAGTTTGCCTGCCGAAAACCGATTTTCCCACACCGCTGCGACACTTCCTGAAAATAATTCTTCATCATAATCTCAGCAGAATTTTCCTGAGCATTTCCATAATAATATATGCATCCGTCTCCATCATCAGATGATACCTCTTTCGGGTCAATTTCTGCAATAATCGGTGCCGCATCGAGGGATAAGTTACACATCATGTACTCAAGATCGGCACATGTAAGCTGCTCGATATGACTCACATTATATTTTGCAATCCAGTAATCCGGCTGTGAAAAAGAGAATATCAGATAACTCCCTGCGATGACAGCAATCATATAGTTGACAAGCCGAAAATCTTTTTTGTAAATACTAATTATCACTCCCGCCATTACGATGGCAAGCGCCGCAATAAACCACAGCACGCAAAGTCTCAAAAATGTCAAATGGTACACATCAATATATAGCTTCATACGATATGCTGCTGACAGCATCATTACATAAGTGCAAAGAGAAATGATGGTAATCATATAATTAAGCCATTTATTTTTCTCATACAGTTCTGAACACAAAATCACCATACTGACATTGATCATTACAACCAGAACAAGTTGCCAGAATCCGGCGTGCGCATATTCGGAATACGTTATTCCTTCCGGAAGACCTGCCTTCAAAAACAGATATCGAATCTGAATCATAGAGTATAATAAATAAACAGATGCAATTATACTCGTAAATACAATTCCTGTTAAAGACTTGTATTGCTTATCTTTCTTCTCTGTTTCTTTATTTGAATTAACACGACATGATGCATAAAAAAATGCATAGATCAGTAAAAATCCTGCCATAAATGTAATTAAAACTCCAAATAAAGTATTGAACATCTTGATCAATGAATTAAATCCTTCAAAATTCATCCATGAAAACGCACTTTTAATGATTCTATTAAATACAATATCCGAACCGGCAAGAAGAGGTACTACCACAAACAGCACGCCAATTGCCATACCGCCTCCCAGAATGATTGGTTTCCATTTTTCTTTATCCACTGTTCTTTCTTTTTTGCTGCTATTGATGATTTCTTTCGTATTTTTCAGCGGAAGAAAAATATTTCCTATTGTCGCAAAAGGTATCCTTATCATTTTATTGATATATTCCAGTATTTTATCATTTCTTTCTTCATTCATCTGGCTGATCATCAAACTCATAAGAAGTACAAGCATGCAACACCAGTTTAAAAACTGTATCAACATATTTGCTGTCAGGCATGTAGACACTCCACATAATATTACTCCAATGTAAATAAATTTTGTTTCTTTTTTGTGAACCAGATTAGCTTTCTTAAGAAACTTATTAATAACTATAACTGTTGTAATTGCATAAAGTAAAAAAGTCCATCCGAATAAATTCTTATACATGCAGAATGCAAATACGATTCCATAAAAAATACTGACTACTGTAAAATACCGGTAATTGTCTTTGATACATATTTCATACATAAAGATTCTCCTTCCTTACAATTTTAATACATTTATATTTATTCTGAGGCTGCATCTTCATCCGGTACGTATTCCAGAATATCCCCAGGCTGGCAGTCCAAAGCCCTGCAAATTGCTTCTAGTGTGGTAAAGCGTATTGCTTTTGCTTTATTATTTTTTAAAATAGATAAATTCGCCATGGTGACATCCACTTCTTTTGAAAGCTCGGTGAGTCCCATTTTACGTTTAGCCATCATGACATCCAGATTAATTACGATTGCCACAAGATACACCTCCCTAGATTGTCAGATCATTTTCATCTTTGTAATTGACTGCTTCCTGAAATACGCAGGAAAGTACCACACTGAACAGTGCTGCAATAAAAAACACAAGAATGATGATCAAAGTTGCAGGAGTTGGAACCAGTAATACTTTGATAAAAAAGAAAATAGAAATTACCAGGCTGTACCTTGCCATTCTCCTAAGACTTTTTACATTATCTTCCACGAAACAATTCACTTCCAGAACTGTCTTCATCATTTTTCGCAATTCATTTACGATTAAAAGTCCGTTTAAACCGGATACTGCAAACACGATCACCATTGCCAAATAATGGTTTTCTATGTCTTTTGAATAATGTGTTCCGGCAAATCTGAGCCATATCGGCAGCGTGATCAGAACAATAATTCCCGTAAAAAACATAATGTCCAGAATTAATTTTGTCAGCTTTTTAATTCGTTCATACTTCATTGATTATACCTCCAGTATTTTTTCTACTTCCTGTTTCTGTCATTATATTCCACATTATTTTGAATTGCAATATATTTTTATTGATATTCAATATTTTTTTATTGTTTTTAAATGGTGTTTTTGATAATTGACAAATTCTCAGCAGGCTGTTATATTAATTTTGTTTGAATATAAAACTATTTTATATGTAAAATATAAGAAAGGATTATCATTATGAACACACTAAGAAAGCTCTATTGCCGTTCTTTTCAAACAGTTTTTCGAACTGCACTTCCATTTCTTCCGTATAGAAAGCCTAAAATTCTTGGAAGTGTCAAAGCTTTGCCTGAGATTCTGCTGAAACGCGACTATAATCATGTACTGATTATTACAGATGAAGGAATCATGAAGCTTGGACTCACGAAGCGTCTTGAAAAAGTACTTTCCGAAAATAATATTAAATATACGATATATGATAAAACCGTGGCTAATCCTACTACAAAGAATGTTGCTGAAGCAATGGATTTATTTCTTTCCAATAATTGTAATGCCATCATAGGTTTTGGAGGTGGGTCAAGTATGGACTGTGCCAAAGCAGTAGGTGCCAAGATTGCAAAACCGAAACAGTCTCTTGCCAAAATGAAAGGCATTCTGAAAGTACACAAAAGAATTCCTCTTCTAATTGCAGTTCCCACTACAGCCGGAACCGGAAGTGAAACTACACTTGCCGCAGTGATCACCGATGCCGAGACAAGACATAAATATGCAATCAATGATTTTCCTTTGATTCCCAGATATGCTATACTTGACCCAAAGGTAACCTTAAGTCTTCCTCCTTTTATCACCGCAACCACCGGTATGGATGCACTTACACACGCAGTAGAAGCATATATCGGGAATTCAACAACTTACGGAACCCGTATGGATGCCCTGAAAGCAGTCGAACTTATTTTTGAAAATATTGACACGGTTTATACAGATGGAAAAAATGAGGAAGCCCGTAAGAAAATGCTTCACGCTTCTTTCTATGCCGGATGTGCATTTACCAAATCCTATGTAGGTTACGTTCATGCTGTTGCCCATTCTCTTGGAGGGGAATACAACGTGCCGCACGGACTGGCAAATGCAGTGATTCTTCCGCTTGTTTTGGAAGCCTATGGTTCCACGATTTACAAAAAGCTCCACAAACTTGCAATCGCTGCCGGACTGGCAGATAAAAATACACCACATGAAACGGCAGCGAAAGCATTTATTCTTGCAGTCAAAGAAATGAAAAAGCGATTTGAAATCGGAGATACCATTGAATCGATTCGGGAAGAAGATATTCCAAAGCTCGCTCACTATGCCGATAAGGAGGCAAATCCACTTTATCCGGTTCCGGTACTGATGGACGCCAAAGAACTTGAAACATTTTATTATCAATTGATGCAACAATCTGAACAGTAGGAAGGAGAATTTTCATGACGGAACATGAAATCAGAGAAATCGTTGAAACACAGCGTAAATTTTTCTACACCGGAGCTGTACTCGATGTAGATTACAGAATACAGGCTTTGAAAAAGCTGCAGTCCTGCATTTTGAAATATGAAAACGAAATCAACGATGCAATAAAAAAGGATTTGGGAAAGAGCGCATTTGAAAGCTACATGTGCGAAACAGGGCTTGTTTTGAGTGAAATCAGTTATATGTTAAAACATGTCCGCAAATTTTCCAAAGAGAAAACAGTTCTCACTCCGCTTGCGCATTTTCATTCCCGCAGTTTTAAGAAGCCGTCTCCATACGGTGTTGTGCTGATCATGAGTCCCTGGAATTATCCGTTTTTATTGACGATCGATCCTCTTGTAGATGCCATCGCCGCCGGAAATACCGCTGTTGTAAAACCGAGCGCCTATTCCCCTAACACAAGCGAAATTATGAAAAAACTGATTGAAGAATGCTTCGACAAAGAATATGTTGCGTTAGTGACCGGAGGACGAGCTGAAAATACCTGTCTTCTGAACGAACATTTTGATTACATTTTCTTTACCGGAAGCCAGACAGTCGGCAAAGAAGTCATGAAATGTGCTTCTTCCCATCTCACACCGGTTACGCTGGAACTTGGCGGTAAAAGTCCTTGTATCGTAGAAAAAAGCGCCAACTTAAAGCTTGCCGCAAAAAGAATCGTATTTGGAAAATACCTGAACTGCGGGCAGACCTGCGTGGCACCGGACTATATTTACTGCGATAAAGAAATCAAAGATCGCCTGATTGAAGAAATAAAACAGCAGATTGAAAAGCAGTTTACAACCGATGCTCTGCATAATGATCACTACGGAAAAATCATCAATCGGAAACATTTTGACCGGATCTGCGGACTGATCGATCCGTCAAAAGTTGTCTGCGGAGGCAGATCAGACGCTGATACATTAAAAATCGAACCTACTTTGATGGATCACGTAACATTCGAAGACGCTGTTATGCAGGAAGAAATCTTCGGACCGGTCCTTCCGGTTCTGACATACGATTCTTTGGATGCAGCGATCCGTAAAATCAACTCTATGGCACACCCACTCGCGCTGTACATTTTCACCAACAGTAAAGCTGTTGCCAGGAAAGTAACTTCCGAATGCGGATTTGGCGGAGGATGCATCAACGATACGATTATTCATCTCGCTACCAGCGAAATGGGATTTGGTGGATTCGGAGAAAGCGGAATGGGATCTTACCACGGACGGGACGGATTCCGGACCTTCTCACATTATAAGAGTATTGTAGATAAAAAGACATGGCTGGATCTGCCTATGCGATATCAGCCTTATAGCTCTCTTAATGAAAAATTGATTCATATGTTTTTGAAATAATATGGTAAATAATTCAGGTATACATGAGTTTTAATATTTAAAATGGCTGGCTTAGATTTTAAATATTCTAAACCAGCCACATGCTTTTATTCTCTTTTCAGTTCTTCTATCACATTCTGTTTCTTAATCTTCTGTATACTGTACAGCATACTGCAGAACACTACGATCATAACCCAGATAATTGCGACAAACAAAGGTTTCCATGGATATACAAACTGAATTTGTGCACTTCTGGCGATATTGCCAAACAGTAGTACACTAATCAATAGCGATCCGATAACTCCATAGCTGATGGACTTGAATCCGTAAATGAGGCACTCATAATTCATCATTTTATGAAGCATCTTCCTGGACATTCCCATAGACTGAAGCATGGCAAATTCTCGTTTTCTCAGCATAACGTTGGTTGATATCGTGTTAAACACATTTGCTGCTGCGATCAGGGATATCAATACAATAAATCCATAAGTCAGTACCTTTACAGAGAGAAGCATTCCTCTGTCTTTTTCATAATCTTTCGCCGCACATGACAGATAACCATTTTCCAACAGTTCTTCATTTGTCATTTTTTTCTCCAGTTCCTGATAGACCGAATTGTACTGTGTTGCTTTGATTGCAATATTGGATTCAACCGAATTAAACAAATCATCCTTGAACAGGTACTCTTCCATCCTGCTTTCCGGAACCAGAATGATGACATTTCCATATCCGCTTTCCTGAGAATCGAATAGATAATCCGGAAGATTTTCAATGGAATGACTCAGAATGATTTCTTTTTCTTCGGAAAGTTTTGTGTTATATTCTCCGTTTTCTGTTGGGATTACTTGCTCTCTATAATATCGGAGTGTCAGATTTTCTTTTCCGTCAAAGAATTCTTTTTCTACATATTTTCCTTTTTCTGTATCATATTTTACATATTTATCGTAATATACCGGATTATTGCCATATGTATATTTTACAAATTCATCGTCCGGGATAAAGATCAGATTGCACCAGATTCTTGCCTCTTCTACATCAAAATAAATAAATTGATCTTTATATTCCTGATATCGCTCTACTCCTTCTATCTCGTCTAAGACTTGTTCTATTTTTTTATTCTCTGTTTCTAATTCTTCCATTTCATCCATTTTATAATCTCTACTGGTATAAAGGATCTCGTATTCCGGCATTTTCATTACAAATGCTCCGGTTGAAATGAGATATTCTGAAAGCAGGGACGCGGACACAAATAAGATAATGCTGATGGTAAGTGAAAATACGGTCGCTCTGTATTTTTTCCGGTCGCGTTTGTAATTTTTGTCCGCAAGCATCCCTTCTACTCCAAACAGTTTAAAAATATATTTCGGACTTTTTACTTTCTTGGAACGTATTTTTATATCTTTTGTCGCGCGAATTGCCTGTATTGGTGTAATCTTACGTATTCTTCTGACAGGTCCCCAGACGGAAAGGCATACCAGAATAAATACGATCAGAATCGTCATTGGAATGATGTATGGATACACATGTAACCTGATTGTTTCTTCGTCACCGTGAATCCATCCTCCAAGCCACGGACCAATATAGTGAAGTGTTACAGCGATTCCTCCTACACCGGCAAGGATACCGAATGGAATTCCTATGACCGCCACCGAAGCTGCTTCGTACCACATGGCTTTTTTCAGCTGCTTATTTGTCGCGCCGACTGAAGACAAGATGCCAAATTGTGTGGTTCTCTCTCTTAGCGAGATGGCAAATGTATTATAGATCAGTGAAATGGATCCGATTCCAATGATGAAGATCAAGATCTGCATGATACCATCTAAAAATGTCATGTATGCACTGTTTCTGGAAGCTCCGATCCATTTTAAAACTGCTTCATTTGAGTTCCAGCTTGTTCCTTTTCCTTTTGTCTCGATAAAATTCTGGATATTTCGCGGATTTTTCAGCTGTACATACGTGTTATAAGGCGCCTCTTTATCTTCTTCCTGATGTTTCTTTGAAAGGATATCCCCGGTAAATGCATCCATACCTCCGCCGCCCATATTGCTGTTTCCCCAAGACTCCAGGATACCTACAATTGTATATGTTCTCTCATATTTCGGAGCAAAATTTTCGTATTTATCCTCCTGTTCCTGATATTCGATCCAAGGATTTCCGGTTATCTTTTCTCCGTCGATGATCCAGTCGCCTACCGTAACTGTGATCGTATCTCCTACATCAACCACACGGTACTGTTCTCCGGTCTGAGTACTAGTCATGGTAATCGTTTCTTCCTGAAGGATGATTTCATTCTCATTTTCCGGCAAGCGCCCCTCCGACAACTTCACTCCCAGAAGCTCTGCGGCTTCCGGATTCATCGTCTGCATATACAGATAATTGGCGATCTTTTGTATGTTTTTCTGCCTCAGAAAAGAAACATCTCCATATCCCAGTTCCCTTATAGAAACACATTTCTTGACATCATCATATTTTGCAGTCTCTTCATATTCTTCTTTCGTAAGCGCTTCTTCGTAAAGATGCCATTCTCCATTTTCCCGCTTTCCGCGCTCCAGCATATAATTCTGAATACTGCCTCCAAATACGAGAACTCCCGTCACCATAGAAGTCGCAAGAATGACACCTATGATTGATACAATCGTCCGCACTTTATTCTGTTTCATCGTCTGAAAGGTGATTTTTGCGAAAATATTCATTAGCGAATCACCTCATCTCTCACGATTCGTCCATCTTCCAGCGAAATGATCCGGTCTGCCTGCAGCGCAATATTTTCATCATGAGTAATCACGATCAATGTCTGGTCGTAGGTTCTGTTCGAATATCTGAGAAGCTTCATGATTTCTTTGCTGTTCTCAGAATCCAGATTTCCTGTCGGCTCGTCAGCAAGAACCAGTGTCGGCGCATTCATCAGCGCTCTTCCCACCGAAACTCTCTGTTGCTGTCCTCCGGAAAGCTGATTTGGCAGATGCTTCCTCCTTTTCTTTAGTTTTAACAAGTCCAGAAGTTCCTCCAGACGTTCTTCGTTTACTTTTCTTCCATCCATCAGAACCGGAAGCGTCATATTTTCTTCTACAGTCAGAACCGGAATCAGATTATAAAACTGATAAATCAGTCCGATCTGCCTGCGCCGGAAAATGGCAAGTTCTTCTTCTTTCTGCGCATAAACATCCGTTCCGCCTACGATAACCTTTCCGCCGTCCGGTTTGTCCACACCGCCGATCAAATGGATCAGCGTTGATTTTCCGGATCCGGATGCACCGACGACCGCGACAAATTCGCCTTTGTCCACAGTAAAGGAAACATTGTCCAAGGCTTTCACCTGATTGCTTCCCTCGCCATATACTTTTGTCAGGTTTTCTACCCTTAAGATTTCCATATTTTATACTCCTCCTTCGTCATGTAATGTCATTTTTCTTTTTCTGATTCTTAGTATAACGAAGTCAGATGACTGCTCCATGACTCGTGGATGACAATTTTGTCACTTTAGGTTCGAAAAAATATTTACGTCTTACATCGGTGTCCCAACTTCGATCAGATTTCCATCCGGATCATAAAACCGGATTACCTTTTGTCCCCATGAATGTGTCATTAATCGATTCACATATTTTACGGACGGATCATATTTTTCGAGTTTCTCAATAAAAGCTTCAATATTTTTCTCTTCGAAATATAATTCACACGCATTATTTTCCGGAATAACATCTTTCCCCGTGAATTTCTTCCAGATTGATTCTTCCTGAAGGACTAATCCCTCCGTCAAAATCATATTTCCGTCGTTGTCAAGGATCGTTTCAAGACCAAACAACTTGTGATAGAATTCTTTCGATTTTTCAATATCTTTCACAACAATCAGTATATTTTTTAATTTCATCTTCATTCTCCTCCAAAAACTATGCTTGTTCTCTTACCATTTCACTTCATAAGCCGTATATTCATGGCTAAAATGATATCCCAGTTTCTCAGCCAATCCTACCGACCACTTATTCTGAGCATCCCAACTGGGATACAATCCTCTCTTCAAACATTCCAGAATCAGTTTTGCCCCACATGCATAAGCCAGACCTTTTCTTCTGTGATCTTCCCTCGTATCAATTTCAATTTCAATTCCATCCTTGTATCTGCTATAAGACGAGGCCCCGGCTACCAGCTCACCATCTTTTAGAGCGACTACTCCAAGCCCCAGTTCCTTGTATGCAGGATAATCTTGAAACTGAGATACCAGATCATTAGCCCACTTATTTTTCCGGCATAATTCATACTCTTCTTGTTCTAACAACTTCAATTCATATTCCTCTGGTAATTGCAATATCGCTTGTTCCAATTTACTTTTATCAAAAATATCCTTCTCTTTTTTGATTGCATATCTTGTAACTTTCCTGGCGTTTTTTCCATAACATTTCTCAATCAGTTCTGCCCATTTTTCATTCTGCGGAACCATGATGATAAAATCCTGATTGCAGTTTTTTGGTTTTAATCGAAGTAATTTTTCATCCGGTTTTCCGGCGTAGAATGCAAAATCTCCTAATATTGCCAGTGCCGCATCATTTTCCGGAGGATTGGTATAGATTTCTCCCATGATTTTCTGTAGGCAAGACCATATAATTGTTTCGTCCCATTTGCCGAATATTTCTTTTATTTTCATTTTTTCTCACTTTTGTAGAATATATAGCTACAGTATATCATAAAAATAATAGATTTACCCTCTAAAAAATCAAATCCTCTGAAACAGAAAGTTTTTACCTTTTTCCATTTCAGAGGATTCTTCCCTCCATCAACACAAACTAATTTCTAAGCGGATATACATCCCGAATCAGTCCATCCTGATCATATTGAAAATAAATTTTTTCTTCTTTTTCTTTCTCTCCATCCATATATTTTACAAGCACAGTTTCAGAAGTATCTGTTTGATCTACTAACTCAATTTCTTTAACATATATTTCTTTTTCTTCACTATCTGCCTCAAATAAGAATTGTTGTCCATACGTTGAAATAAAATATTCTAATCTGCCCATTTCAAAGTACTTTCCCAATAAGTCTTCCCAATTTTTTTCTATTTCTTCTTTCTGTTCCGACTGCTCCTTTTCACTTATTCCTTCTCCTATGACAGTTGCGGTTTCGCTGGTGAACAGTTTTGGATTTGGTGCTGTAAACATCGCATCCACAACTTTTTCTGCCGCTTCACTTACGGTATTATCATCCTCCTTCGAACACCCTGGTATTATGGAAAGTAATAATAATAAAAAAATTATTTTAATAATGTTGTTTTTCATGATATATCACTGCTTTCTTAAAATGTCTTTTTTAATTTGCAAATTGCCAGTCAAAACGGCCAACAGGGCCATATTATCCCGGCCAGTGTAGGTCAGTATCCCAGTCGACAAATATTATTCCACGGTGTTCTTGACATGAGCCTCGATCGCATATGATTTCGTGGCAAATGCAGCCAAAACATGCCTGAAGCAACTTTACCAGAGCAATAAGCCTATCATATGCTACTCATATAAAGAACCTTTCACGGCATAAGATTTTCCGAACGCCGTGGCACAGTGTGGCCGGATAATATGACCTCATTGACCTGAGAATGAGGCTATCTGCATAATTATCTTATTTTTGACTTTTTAAATTGACCATTATCTAATATAAAATTGGGAATCCTAATCCCAATAAAATTATTGTAAATAACCGATATCTTCGATTAGGTGATAAAACCCATTTTTCATAAGTGCATATTCCCATAAAATATAATCCCTATTACAACAATTACACTTCCCAAAATCGCTATTATTCCCATCAACCCAATCTCTATTTTTTTCTTTTTTCTGATAAACTCTTCTTCCATCCCAAGTGCCTGGAATATTTCCAGATTCTTTCTTGTTTCACACTTTTCTACTTCTAACATTTGATAAAGAACTATGAATACTAATATTATATAAAATACCGTAAAGATGCTGTACATTCCAATAAATGAATACATATCCTGTTGTCTTTGTATGTATTCCTGATGATAATTATGGATGCTAACAGTACCCATTTTCTTGATGTTTTTTAACAAATGTTCTTCTGTGTCAAATATATCTGCATCATCTGAAAGATTGATCCTCACCTGCTGACAATACTCCTTCATATCGTTTACTTGAAAAGTTTCCCAAAATTTTTCTCCTACGATAATCTGTATTCCACTGCCACCCGGAAATGGCGAACGAATATCTTCTTTTTTTGCTGTTCTAAGTATACCACTGATTTGAATTTGATTTTCTTCTTTATCTCCACCTGATTGCCAATGTGTTATTTTTAGAGTATCTCCGACCTTCAAATCTTTTTCCATGAGAAATGATTCCTTATATTCTTCTTCAGTTACATTACCTAAGTATCCATTTAATGTTTTTTCTAAAGGTGGAAGCAATAATATACAGAAATCACCTTTTTCAAAATCATCTTGATTGATACTTCCCTCTGACATACTTTTCGCAAATCGTTCTGTATTCTCCCAATCGTTTACACCCAATATACTTAATGATACTTGATTGAGTGCTATATTTTCATTAAAATTCTGTTCAGTTTTTACTACTTCCTGAAAATATGTATTATTCGAATACTCAGACAAATCAACAGTAAATTCTCCATTGTAACTTACCTAATAAATTTCTACTGATTCTACTCCAGCAATCTGAGAAATCAATCGAATATCGCATTTTCTCATACCATTTAATTCCGGAAAATCTGCCATATCCAGACTATATCCATTTCCGGTCATTTGCTTAAACTCTTCCAGATTTTCTTTTTTATTTCTTACTTCCAGAATTCCAAGTAATAGAATACTTATTGAACTGGATATTAATAAAATCTGAACAATTTTTCTTACACCTTTATATCTCCACTCGTGTATAACTATGGAAAATGGTGTGAATTTTGAGATAGAACTGTTCCTTCTTTTTTTAATTTTTTTATTTCTTCTCTCACCTCCCGATTTTAGAATTCTATTTAATCTCATGCATGAAAAGAAATAACTGATTCCAATAATGAGTTCCCCCCATAAAATTCCATATAATATAGACTTTCCGAAAATCTTTGGAACAATATTAAGTCTTGCTATCATTTTTAGGACTGGTAAACTGATTATATAAATACCGACTCCCAAAATAGTTCCAAGAATAATGGAAACACTACTATATATTCCTGCTTCCCATAAGATAATTTGAAACATTTGTTTTTTTTCCATTCCTAATGCATATAGGAATTTCCAGAATTGTTCTCTTTCATCAATGGAATGTGAAATCGTAATAAACAGCACACAAACTGCAGCTCCGGCAATCAATATTCGAATGTTTATTAAAAACTCTTCATATGGAATTTTATCTGTTATCAGGCTCCCATCACTGAAATTTTCAACTATTTCACAAGTAATATCTTCACTTTTTTCCATTTCTTCATAGACAGTTTCGTATCCTGTTCTTGCTTTAATAAGCATATGAGTTTCCAACGGATTACCTATATTTTCTGCACCTTCAATAGTTACAATTCCAGTTGGTAATCGATGTCTTAAACTTATATCCCAGTTTATTTGATAGTCTTTAATAATTCCGCATAGAGTATAGGACAGTTCTACTGGTTTTTCTTTATAAGGGAACTCTACAGACGGTACGATTCTTAGTGTAATTTTTTCACCTATTTTCTCTTTGTATCCTAGAAGATCAAGCATGCTATATTCCATGGCTATTTCGTTTGCATTTTTTGGAAGATTTCCTTCTCTCAATTCCAATCTTCCCAACTTCCATGCTTCTTCATCCATTGTTCCTATATTCCACTGCTTGTTTTCCAGATATTCTCCTTCAAGAACACCATAAATATTTATTTCCCCTGTCTTTTCAAGAAATGGATTATCTCTTGCAACGGATCTATCTTTAGAATCTGTTTCTACCATTATCCGTTCCCACTCGCCATATACTTCTTTTTTTCTTTCCCGAAACGCATCGATGATCCCTGATGTCATTTGCAAATCAAGTTGTATAATAGCGCATGTCAAAATAGAAATGCAAAGAATCTGAATACTGTATTTTTTCTGTTTCTTTATTCTTTTATAACTCAGATTCCACTCAATATTTTTTGGATTCATTTTTTTCATCTCAATCTTCCATCTTCTATCATTACAATTCGATCTGCATAATTTGCACTTTCTATATCATGTGTTACCATTACAATCGTTTGTCTGTAGATTTCTCTGGACATACAAATCATCTGCATCACTTCTTGCCCTGTATAATAATCAAGATTTCCGGTCGGCTCATCTGCAAAAATAATTTCCGGTTTTGCTGCCATAGCACGTGCAATTGCAACCCTTTGCTGCTCTCCTCCAGAAAGCTGATCTGGATAATCCTTTCTTCTTTCCCACATACCAACTCTTTCCAACACCTGCTGTAAATATTGATAATCCGGAATATCATGTGAAATATAAAGCGGCATACAAACATTATCCCAAACCGTATATTCCGGAAGCAGTTGATACTGTTGAAATACAAATCCAACATGTTTTTGCCTGATTTTACATATTTGCTTTTCAGTAAGTTTATTCACTTCTCTACCATTTAGGAAAACTTCGCCTGAATCTGGTTTTTCCAATGTTCCCGCAATTTTAAGAAATGTGGATTTTCCAGATCCGCTTCTTCCCATAATTGCCACAAATTCTCCTTCTTCCACCTCTATTGAGAAATTTCTTAATGCTGTAATACTTTTTTGACCAAGCTGATATTTTTTATTTACATTTTTAAACTGAATTACTGCTTTCATTACTTTCCCTTCAACTATAACTTATCTGTTGTTTTCAGTTTATCATATTTATCTTTCAATTCTCTTACTCTGATTCTTACAATACCGTAAGATTTCTATCTGCTTCTTTTGCAACCATCTTCGGAAGTTGGAATTCAAATGTAGTTCCTTCTTTTTGGGAATCAACTACTCGAAGGCTGCCCTGATGCAGGTTAACAATTTCTCTTGATAAATTTAATCCAATACCAAATCCTTGAGATTTTCCTTCTTCCATCTGATAAAATCGGTCAAATATATGCTCTCTTTCGGTTTCTTCCAGACTTTTTCCACTGTTAAAGATCTGAATTACATAATTATCCCTGTTTTCACGAAGTAGAACACGAACTGTTCCACACTGTGGAGTAAACTCTATTGCATTTTTCAATACATTTTCTATTGCCTCTTGAATCCAGAAAGCATCACATGACAAAATACATTCTTTTTCAAACTCATAGTGTATGCAAATACATTTTTCTTCTGCAAGAATTCTTATTCTTTCAATACATTTTTCAATCAACGAAGCTAAATTTTCGCGCTTTCTTTTCATCCATATTTTCCCCGCGTCGATTTGTGCTAGCCTCAGTAAAACGATTGTCATATCTTTCATCCAACAAAGTTGTTTTACACAGCTTTCTAATTTTTCCTTTTTCTTCTGGTTTTCCTCTATTTCTGTCATATTTTCAAGCGTAAGCAACATTCCGGCCATCGGTGTTTTTAATTGATGAGATATATTTTCCATATAAGTTCCCATCTTTTTTCTTTCATTCTGGACGATTGATTTCTCTTTTTGAACCTGCTCATAGATTCGCGCCTTTTCCTGTTCTACATATTCTATCATTTCTTTTTCTCTTTTTTCATTTCTGTATACTTCTATAACTGCTCCGACAAGACAAATACCAAAAGCAGTAATACAATAAAAAAAGCGACCGTATGTTTTAATATTCTCTCTCAAATATGACTTTCCGGTTTCTTCATACCCAGCATTTTGCATCTGTATACTTCCTGACTCATATTTTCCTTCGTCAAATGAATGAAACACCACATGTTCTATATCATTTTCCTCAAGTTCACCAATCCAGGAAACAACTTGTTTTTCATATTCATTTCCAAGAATCTGCTGATATATAAAAAAGGCAGTCAGCATAAAAACAAAGACTGCCAGCCATTTTATACTTACATTTCTAATTCCATTTTTCTGAAATGATTTCATATACTTCCTCCGTTTTTAATGTCCACATATATCCAATTCCTCTTTTTGTCTCAATTAAGACTTCCTCACTATCTCCGCCAATTTTATTTCTAATTCGATTAATATAAACAGATAATGCATTATCATCTACATAATTTTCATTGTAATCCCAGATAATTTCCAGAAGTTTTGATCTTGAAATTATCTGCGGTGAATTTGCGATTAAACAATATAATATTCGATATTCAGTCAAAGTCAGCTCTATCGGAATATTATTCTTAATGAGACACTGACGTTCAAAGCTTAAAACAAATTCTCCACTTTTGATTCCTATTTTTCTTTTTTCTTCTTGATTTATTGCAGATCGTTTTAAAAGTGATTTAATTCTTGCAAGAAGTTCAAACGTTCGAAATGGTTTTATGACATAATCATCTCCACCGGCTTCAAATCCTTCAACGATATATCCTTCGCTGTCATATGCTGATAAAAACAGAACTGGATTACAAGTCTTTTTTCTTATTTCCCGGCAAAGTGTAATTCCATTTCCATCAGGAAGTTTCATATCTAGTATGTATAGCATATACTTATTTGCTTTGATTTTTTTCATTCCTTCTGCAAATGTTGATGCTGTTTCTGTGTTCCAGTCTCGCATTTTCAAAACATCCTCTATTCCGCAGCGGACCATTTCATCATCTTCTACAATCAAAATTTTTTCCATATTTCTCACCTTTTTTTGATTAGGTAATAGGGGTGACTAATACATATTCACCTTGGTCAACTTTGAGCCAAAGGGCGCTGCTCGTGGCAAAAGCAGCGTCCCTGCTACCTACACCACCATCTTATAGAACCGTATCACAAATTTTGCCCCACCGTTTTTTGCATTTTCTGCAAAGATTACTCCATCCTGGGATGTTATTACTAACCTTGCGAATGCCAGTCCTACTCCAAAATTCAACGTCTCTGTTTTTCTTCCTCTATAAAACCTTTCAAATAGATGTGGCATATCTTTCTCTTCTATTCCTTCGCCGGAGTCTTTGATGCTGATTTCGGTATAAATCGGATTTTCTTTCCAGGATGTGCAGATCATCCTGCCTTCTGGTGTGTGTTCCATTGCATTTTTTATGATATTGCCTAATGCTTCTTCCATCCACTTTCGGTCGCACATAATAGAAATATTGTTCTCACCTTGCATCTCAAATCTCTGGTTTCGAAGTTCCATGGCGATTTCGAATGGCTGTACGGATTCCCGGATGAGGCTTTGAACGGTTGTTTCGTTTTTATTTAATGTGATGGTTCCGGCGTCCAGTTTTGCCATTTTAAGAAGGGATGTGATCAGCCATTCTATTCTTTCCAGCATTTGTTCCATATCCCGGCATAGTTTTCTTTTCTGGTCATCCGGTGTTTCCGGTGATTTGATTTTCTCAAGCATCAGGTTCAGGGACGTGAGTGGTGTCCGGATCTGATGGGAAATGTCGGTCAGTGAATTGGCGAGATTTGATTTTTCTTTCTGGATGCATTCATTCTGTTCGCGGAGTCTTACGATCATTTTTTGAATTTCATCCCTCAATATTTCGAGATCACCTTCCTGCATCCTGCTTAGGTTCAGATCTTCTTTTCCGTGCAGGATTTCGTCCATTTCCATGGTGAGGATTCGTATCTCGTGATATCTTTTTACGGCGAATCCAAGCCAGATCATCATCAGAACTGTGCCGCAGATCAGTGCTCCTGCAGCTCCTCCTTTTAACAGAATCAATGTTTCCTGCGGCCATTTCTTTTTTTCAAATACAGATATGAGAAAAAGGAGCAGACTGATGAACACAGTTGCTCCTCCTCCTGACAAAAGCTGTAATTTGATTTCTCTGTTACGAAAAATTCCCATTACTCCTCCATTTTATAGCCAAGTCCTCTTACCGTTTTGATGATCTGAGGGTTCTGAGGGGAGTCTTCAATCTTCTCTCTGAGCCTTTTGATATAGACAGTAAGTGTATTATCATTTACATATTCACCGGCGATATCCCACAGTTCTTCCAGAATGTAATCTCGCGAAAGTACTTTTCCTTTTTTCTGAAAAAATAACAGAAGAAGCCTGTATTCCAGTGAAGTCAGAAATACTTCCTGGCCGTTCTTTTTCACGATTCCTCTTGCCGTATCGATTTCCAGTTTTCCTGTCTGAAGCTGGATTTTTTCTTTTTCTCCATAGAAGCGCCGAATGACCATGCGCATTCTGGATACCAGTTCGCGCGGTCTGAAGGGTTTGCTGATATAATCATCCGCTCCCATATCCAGTCCGGTCACGACAGAAAATTCGTCATCCAACGCGGTCAAGAAAATAATAGGTATATGATACAGCGCCTTTACTGCCGTGCAGACGCTGTATCCATTTCCCTGTGCCAGTGTAATATCCAGTAAAATCAAGTCAAATTTATGTTCTTCCAGAAGTTCCATCGCTTTTTGCTGCCCGTCTGCAGAACGGATCTCAAAGCCTTCTCTTGTAAGAAATTCGGTCAGATTTTCTACAATCAGATGGTCATCTTCGACCAGAAGTACTTTATTCCTCATCTGGCTGTCCTTCTGTAAGTTCTGGAACATTTTTTATTTCTTCCTGGTTTTCAACAAGGTTTTCTTCGCTTTCTGAATTTTCCCCTTCCAGTTCTTTGGATGCGTGGCGTACTTTTGCGATGCTTGCAACCTCTTCTTTCTCCTTCAGGTTGATCAGCTTCACACCGGAAGTGATTCTTCCCAGAATGGAAATGCCCTTGCATTCCATACGGATCACGATTCCGTCGGTATTAATGATCATGATCTCGTCATCTCGGTTAACCGCTTTGGCTCCTACTACATTACCGGTCTTCTCGGTGATCTTGTAGCATTTCACACCCTTACCGCCGCGGTTCTGGCATGTAAATTCTTCCATCATGGTGCGTTTTCCCATACCCTTTTCGGAAACGATCAGAAGATCTTCTCCCTGGCGGTCAAGCTGCATTGCTACCACTTCATCGCGGTCACTTAAGTTCATACCACGTACGCCCATGGAGGTTCTTCCGGTTGCGCGTACATCCTTTTCGTGGAAACGGATACACTGTCCGTATTTGGTTACCAGAATGATATCTCTTTCGTTATCTGTGGTCTTTACTTCAATCAGTTCATCATCTTCTCGTAAGGTAATCGCAGCAAGCCCTGTTTTTCTTACATTTGCGTATTCGCAGATCGGTGTTTTCTTCACAAGACCTTTCTTGGTTGCCATGAACAGATAATCGCCATCTCTGTATTCCTTGATTGGAATCATTGCGGTGATCTTCTCATCCGGCTGGAGTTGCAGAAGATTGATGATTGCTGTTCCTCTGGATGTTCTTCCGGCTTCCGGAATCTCATATCCTTTCATGCGGTACACCCGTCCGGTGCTGGTGAAGAACATGATATACTGGTGTGTATTCGTCATGAACAGTTCTTCCACGTAATCTTCTTCCAGTGTCTGCATGCCTTTGATTCCCTTGCCGCCGCGGTTCTGGCTCTTGAAGGTATCATTGCTCATACGTTTGATATATCCAAGCTTCGTCATGGTGATGACGACATCTTCCTTCGGAATCAGATCTTCCATGGAAATGTCGTACTCATCAAATCCGATGGACGTTCTTCTCTCATCTCCGTATTTCTCAGAAATGACAAGGATTTCTTTTCGGATAACACCAAGGAGAAGTTTTCTGTCTGCGAGAATTGCCTTATACTCGGCAATCTTCTTCATGAGCTCCTCATATTCTGCTTCCAGCTTCTCTCTTTCCAGTCCGGTAAGAGCCCTCAAACGCATGTCTACAATAGCCTGTGCCTGTGCGTCGCTGAGATTGAATTCCTTCATGAGGGATTCTTTCGCAATCTGTACCGTCTTGGAACCACGGATGATTGTGATCACCCGGTCGATATTATCAAGAGCAATCAGTAAGCCCTCTAAAATATGGGCACGCTCTTCCGCTTTATTCAGATCGTATTTAGTTCTTCTTGTAACAACATCCTCCTGATGCTCCAGATAATGCTGCAGCATCTCAAGAATATTCATGACCTTCGGCTCATTATTTACCAGAGCAAGCATGATCACACCGAACGTATCCTGAAGCTGTGTATGTTTATATAACTGATTTAAAATGACGTTCGGATTCACATCACGGCGCAGCTCAATACAGACACGCATACCTTCCCGGTTAGACTGGTCGCTCAAATCGGTGATTCCATCAATCTTCTTATCTTTAACAAGTTCGGCTATTTTCTCAATCAAACGTGCCTTATTTACCATGTACGGAAGTTCTGTAACAACAATGCGGTTCTTTCCATTTGCCATCGGCTCGATATTCGTCACCGCACGAACCCGGATCTTTCCGCGCCCGGTACGATATGCCTCCTCGATTCCTCTGGTTCCGAGAATCGTGGCACCGGTCGGAAAATCAGGTCCTTTTATGATCTGCATGATTTCCTCAATTGTCGTCTCTTCTTTATCTGCAATCTGATCATCAATGATCTTCACAACCGCACCGATCACCTCTCTCAGGTTATGAGGCGGGATATTGGTCGCCATACCAACCGCAATACCGGACGTTCCGTTTACCAGAAGATTCGGAAATCTTGCCGGAAGTACAGTCGGTTCTTTCTCGGTCTCATCAAAGTTCGGTTCGAAATCAACCGTGTTTTTATTGATATCGGCCGTCATTTCCATGGAAATTTTACTCAGTCTGGCCTCGGTATATCGCATCGCGGCAGCGCCGTCTCCATCGACAGAACCAAAGTTACCGTGACCGTCTACCAATGTATAGCGCATAGACCAGTCCTGAGCCATATTTACCAATGCACCGTAAATCGAACTGTCTCCATGCGGATGATATTTACCCATTGTATCACCGACAATACGCGCACATTTACGATGCGGTTTGTCCGGTCCGTTGTTAAGCTCTATCATGGAATACAGAATTCGTCTTTGTACCGGTTTCAGGCCGTCTCTTACATCCGGAAGCGCACGCGAAGCAATTACACTCATGGCATAATCGATATAGAATTCTTCCATGGTTTTCTTCATATCCACTTCATGGACTTTGTCGAAAATATTATCTTCCATTTTTTTATTCTCCTTTTGGTTGGAATGCATCTGCAACATTTACGACTGGCAGTATCTCGAAAATCTGCAGAACTTACGCTGCAGCCATCTCGAATGTCTGCAAATTTACGCTGCAGCCATCTCGAATGTCTGTATATTTACGCTGCAGCCATCTCGAAAATCTGCGATTTTCTCGATGGGTTGGCATTTGCAATGCCAACCTTGAAAGAAGAAGAAGCCAATTTTCATGTGAACATGAAATTGTCTTTTTCTTCTTTCAACTGCCGCTGCGAAATACTAGATATCCAAATTGTCTTTTTCTTCTTTCAGCTGCCGCTGCGAAATACTAGATATCCAGGTTTTTAACAAACTTCGCGTTTTCTTCGATGAATTCTCGTCTTGGTTCTACTTTGTCGCCCATGAGGGTGGTGAAGGTGAGGTCCAGTTCGGATGAGGTCTCATCGTCCATTGTTACTCGTTTCAGAATGCGGTGTTCGGGATCCATGGTTGTCTCCCAGAGCTGGTCGGCATCCATTTCTCCAAGACCTTTGTAACGCTGGATCTTATTATTGCTGTCTCGTCCGACTTCCTTCAAAATGGCATCTAACTCATCATCGCTGTATGCATACCATACTTTTTTATTCTTTTCAAGTTTAAATAACGGCGGCTGTGCCAGATATACATGTCCTTGTTTAATCAGTTCCGGCATAAAACGGTATAAAAATGTTAACAATAACGTACTGATATGAGCCCCGTCTACGTCGGCATCTGTCATAAGAATGATCTTGTTATAACGAAGCTTGGAAATATCAAAATCATCATGGATTCCGGTTCCGAACGCGGTGATCATTGCTTTGATTTCAGCGTTGGCATAGATTTTATCCAGCCTTGCCTTCTCGACGTTCAGGATTTTTCCACGGAGCGGAAGTATGGCCTGTGTTGCACGGTCACGCGCTGTTTTCGCGGAACCTCCCGCGGAATCTCCCTCTACGATATAGATTTCGCAGTTTGCAGGATCCTTGTCGGAGCAGTCTGCCAGTTTTCCCGGAAGAGACATTCCTTCCAGAGCTGATTTTCTTCTCGTCAGATCTCTCGCTTTTCTTGCCGCCTCACGCGCCCTCTGGGAAAGTACGGATTTTTCAATGATCGTCTTTCCGACCGAAGGATTTTGTTCCAGGAATATCTGAAGCTGAGTGCTGACAATACTGTCAACTGCACCTCTTGCCTCGCTGTTTCCGAGCTTCTGCTTCGTCTGTCCTTCAAACTGCGGATCTTCAATTTTGACACTGATGATCGCAGTCAGCCCTTCACGAATATCTTCCCCGGACAGATTCGGCTCACTGTCTTTTAATAATTTATTCTTTCTTGCATAATCGTTAAATGTTTTTGTCAGGGCATTTCTGAATCCTACCACATGCGTTCCGCCCTCCGGTGTGGTAATATTATTTACGAACCCGTAAGTATTGTCTGTGTAGGAATCGTTGTGCTGCATCGCAACTTCAACCTGAACATTATCCTTCGTTCCTTCGCAGTAGATAATCTGCTCATAGAGCGGTGTCTTGCTTCTGTTCAGATATTCTACAAATTCCTTGATTCCGCCTTCATAGTGGAACACTTTTTCTTTCGGTTCTTCGTCACGCAGATCGGTAAGGCTGATCTTCAGCCCTTTTGTAAGAAATGCCATCTCACGGAATCGCTGTTTTAATATATCATAATCAAATACCGTATCTTCAAAGATCGTATCATCCGGAAGAAATGTGACTTTCGTTCCTGTTTTTGCCGGATCACATTCTCCGACTACTTTTAGTTTATAAATAACATGGCCTCTTTCATAGCGCTGTTTGTAAATCTTACCTTCAGAACAGATTTCTACTTCCAGCCAGTTTGACAATGCATTTACAACAGAAGCCCCTACTCCGTGAAGACCGCCGGATACCTTGTATCCTCCACCGCCGAACTTTCCGCCGGCATGCAGTACGGTAAATACGACTTCCACTGCCGGAAGTCCGGCTTTATGATTGATTCCTACCGGAATCCCACGTCCATTGTCAATGACGGTAATCGAATTATCCGGATTGATGAAAACCTGAATGTGATCACAATATCCTGCAAGCGCCTCATCTACTGAGTTGTCTACGATCTCGTATACAAGATGATGAAGCCCTCTGGTTGATGTACTTCCAATATACATTCCAGGTCTTTTTCTTACTGCTTCCAGCCCTTCCAATATCTGGATCTGGTCTGCCCCATATTCTGCACTCATACCTATCCTCCTAATTCTCGTTTGATACATGTCCGTTAAGAACATGAAATACTTTGTTTATTGAAAATCTGTGATTTACAAACTCATCCAGGCCTGTACAGGTGATCAGAGTCTGTATATCATGAATACTGTCTAATAAATAGTTTTGCCTGTGTTTATCGAGTTCAGACAAAACATCGTCAAGTAAAAGCACCGGAGTATCCCTTATAATCAGTTTTACCAGTTCAATTTCAGAAAGTTTGAGCGAAAGAGCCGCCGTTCTCTGCTGTCCCTGGGAACCGAATTTGCGGATATCCAGTTCTCCTGCCATGAAGCAGATATCGTCCCGATGCGGACCGGCAGAGGTGCTCTTTGTCCGGATATCCCTCTCTCTGTTTCTCTTAAGAGCAGCTTCCAGCGAATATGCACCGCATCCCGATTCATAGGAGAGGCATATTCTCTCTTTGCCACCCGTCAGCCTGTAATGTATCTCATCAATGATTTCATTTACTTCAGAAATAAACTTCTTTCTCCTGGCAATAATCTTATCTCCGTATGCGACCAGCTGCATATCCCAGACATCCAGAGTATCGATAAGCTCCGACTGATACACGGCATCTTTCAGAAGCTTATTTCTCTGATTGACGATCCGGTTATAATTTGCCAGATCCCGAAGATAGACTTTATCCAGCTGGGACAATTCCAGATCCATGAATCTTCTTCTTTCCGCCGGGCCGTTTTTGATAATATTCAGATCCTCCGGCGAAAAAAACACAAAATTCATCAGCCCAAAAAGCTCACTCGCTTTTCGGATCGGAACCTTATTGATCGCGATTCCTTTTGGACTGTTCTTCTTCAAATGCATATCGATCTGCCAGGGAACTTTGTTCTTCTCGATGATCGTCTCGATATGAGACTCCTCCTGTCCGAACCGGATCAAATCCCTATCTCTGGTTCCTCTGTGCGACTTTGTCGTACCGGAAAGGTACACAGCTTCCAGGATATTTGTCTTTCCCTGCGCATTGTCTCCGTAGAAAATATTGGTTGCCTTATCAAATTCAATATTCAGCAATTCATAATTTCTGTAATCTTTCAACTTCAATGATTTGATAATCATAGACACACCAACTTATTTTTCAATTTTAATATCTTCCCCATCGTAAGAAACCGTATCTCCATCGTACAGCTTCTTGCCACGTCTTGTATCTACCTCTCCATTTACCTTTACAAGACCGTCCATGATTACTTCTTTCGCTTCAATTCCGGAAGACACCAGCCCTGCAGCCTTCAGTGCCTGTCCAAGCTTGATATATTCTTCTCTCAACTTAATCGTATACATAGTTTCTCCTCTTGTCTTATGCCACGCCGCTGAAGTTCACCGGAAGAATCAGGTAAATATACGTTTCCTTTTCATCCTTAATGAAACATGGTGCCTTGGCATTCATAAAATATAGGTCAACCTCTTCGTCTTCAATCACTCTAAGAGCATCAATCAGGAATTTCGGATTGAATCCGATCAGAAGATCTCTTCCTTCTTTTGTAATCATAATTTCTTCATCCATGGTTCCAAGCTGTGATTTGATCTTCAGTTCCATGATTTCATCTGTGATATTAATAATTACCGGTTTTTTATCGCCTTCTTTTACAAGAAGCGTTGCACGGTCAATACAGTTCAAAAATTCTTTCTTGTTAATTCTCACTTTTGTTTCATAATCATTTGAGAGCATCTGATCAATTTTAAAATACTCACCTTCAATTAATCTGGAAACAACGACTGTCTGATCAAATTCGAAAACAATATGGTTATTTGTAAAATACAGATTTACTTCACTATCTACTTCTCCTGAAAGAATCTTACTTACTTCCATCAGTGTCTTTCCCGGAACAACAACCTTAAGCGGATCATAAGCTTTCTTAAGGGCAATCTTACGAATCGAAATACGATGGCCATCCAGAGAAACAACCTTCAGCATATCATCATGGATTTCAAAAAGTTCACCAGTCATTAATTTATTGCTGTCATTATCTGCAATAGAGAAAATAGTCTGTCTGATCACTTCTTTCAGAGTGAACTGGGAAATGATGACCGGTTCTTCTCTTTCGATATATGGAAGATAGGAGAAATCCTCTCCTGATTTGCCTGAAATATTAAATTTAGCTTTTTCACAGGTAATAAGTGTCTGCTGATTATCATCTGACTCAATTACAATATCATTATCGGGAAGCTTTCTTACAATATCGGAGAAAATTCTCGCATCCAGTGCGATCATTCCTTTTTGTTCGATATTTCCTTCTATGACAGTTTCAATACCCAGTTCCATATCATTTGCTGTGAGCTTGATAATGTTTGTTGTAGCATCTATTAAGATACATTCCAGAATTGGCATTGTTGTCTTGGTCGGCACAGCTTTTGATACAATACTGACTCCCTTTACAAGGTCAGCCTTCTGACATCTGATTTTCATAGTGTGTATAACTCCTTTCAACGAGCAATTATAAATAATATATATATAAAATATCCGCCTTATCCTTATTAGGGGCTGTGGAAATGTGGGTAAGTACCTAAACCCCTTGAAAATCAAGCATTTCAGAAAAGGACAAGTCCGTTGACAGCTTCAGAAAATGATGTTTATGAGGTTGGGAAAACTTTTTGAATGAATTATACCGGGTTGATCTTTTTCTTAATAATGTCGATAGTATTCCTCAAAGTTTCGTTCTTTTCCACATCATTTGCCACTTTATCCACACCATGATTCACAGTGGAGTGATCTCGACCACCCAGAAGAAGTCCTATGGTCTTAAGTGGCGTATCCGTCATTTTACGGCATAAGTACATGGCAATCTGCCTTGCATTTGCAATTTCAGCATTCCTTTTGCTGCTTTTCAGGTCAGAAATCGGAATGTTAAAGTGTTCAGAAACGACATCAATAATAAGTTCAGGGGTTACTTCACGGTTCTCATTCGGTGAAATGAGATCCTTTAATGCTTCGGCAGCCAGTTTGATGTCAATTTCTTTCTGATTATTATTGATCCGGTACAGAGCAATCAGTTTATTAAGAGAACCCTCAAGTTCCCGGATATTGGTTTTTATGTTGGTGGCTATATACTGAATAACTTCATTCGGTATATTGTAACGTTCCAGCTGGTCAATTTCGATTTTCTTATAAAGAATGGCCATACGTGTCTCATAATCCGGAGCGGAAATATCTGCAATCAATCCCCATTCAAAACGGGTTCGCAGACGGGCTTCGAGAGTCTCCATGTCTTTTGGAGGTTTATCACTCGAAATAATGATCTGCTTTCCGGCATTGTGTAAGTGATTGAATGTATGGAAAAATTCTTCCTGTGTACTTTCTTTTCCTATAATAAACTGTACATCGTCAATCAGAAGTACATCATTATTACGGTACTTGTCCCTGAAAGCAGTCATTGCAAGTTCATTTCCTGTTTTACCAATTCGGATCGCATCGATCAGTTCGTTGGTAAATGTCTCACTGGTTACATAAAGCACCTTTTTGGAAGGATCCTTCTCCAGAATATAATGAGCAACTGAATGCATCAAATGCGTTTTTCCCAATCCTACACCTCCGTAAAGGAAGAGAGGATTGTAGACTTCTCCCGGTGATTCGGCTACCGCAAGGGAAGCAGCATGGGCGAAATTATTGTTTCCGCCGACAACGAACGTATCAAAGGTATATTTCGGATTGAGATTCGCCTGCTCGGAAATATTATTAATTCTTTTGTTTTTTGGTTTTGATTTTGGTTCTTCCTGTCGGGAATTCAGATTATTTTCCGTTTTATAGAATGCCATCTCAGAATCAGGAATATCTTTTGGAATAAATTTAATATCATATTCCACACCGGTTACTTCAGCAATACATACTTTGAGCGGAAGAAGATACTTATTCTGTATATGTTCAATGCTGGCCTTGAAGTTGATGGACAAATACAAAGTATCTCCTACGATGTCATATACTTCAAGGGGTCTGATCCATGTTTCAAAGGATATATTTGATAAGAAGTATTCTACCTTCAGTTTTTGAATAATCTCTTCCCATTTTTCTTTTACAGTATCCATCTTAGTTAAAACTCCATTTCAGCGTATAGTCGGTCAGATTATGTCAAAATCTATTTACAATAAGAAGAAAACATGTCTTCAAAGATAAAATTGCATAATCATACATATATATTCTACATTAAAATTCCTATATAATCAATGAAAAATAAGTAGGGAAAACTTTTCAACATGAGAAAATCGCTTAAATACGCGTTATTTTATGTTAAAAAAATATCCATACACAGGTTATCAACCATTTTTCACATAGTTATCAACAAAATGGGGATAAAGTTGATGATAAAATAACCGTGTTTTTCTTGACTTTACAAGCTTTTTTGTCTATAATCAAAAATGATGTCTTAAAAAGTTTATAATCTAATATTTTAATAGGGAGTAATCGGATAGGAGGTGGATATCAATGAAAATGACATTCCAGCCAAAAAAACGTTCAAGATCTAAAGTTCATGGATTCAGAGCAAGAATGGCTACAGCAGGTGGAAGAAAAGTTCTTGCAGCAAGAAGAGCAAAAGGAAGAAAAGTATTATCAGCTTAGGCCGCAGACATGTGGCCTTTTCTTCTACAAAAAAACAGGGGAAGAAGCGTATGAAATTTTCAGAATCACTGAAAAAAAACAAAGATTTCCAGGTAGTTTACCGTAGAGGAAAGTCTTATGGCAACCGGTATCTCGTTATGTATGTGCTGAAGAATGATCTTGGAAAGAACCGGGTCGGAATATCGGTCAGCAAAAAAGTCGGAAATAGTATTGTAAGACATCATTTAACCCGACTGATAAGAGAGAGTTACAGGCTGCATGAGGACATGTTCCAATGTGGATATGATTTTGTAATTATCGCAAGAGTGTCAGCGAAAGAAAAATCGTACAGAGAGATTGAAAGCGCACTCATCCACTTGGGAAAACTTCATAATATTGTTTGCGTGAAGCAGGACATTTGTAAAAATGAACAGCAGAAAGGCGAACCCGGACCGGATCATGCCGGTTCAGCATATCAGGAAGATGGATGTGCAAAAGGCACGGAGAGATGAAAAATTGAAGAGATTATTACTATTTTTAATTCGTTTTTACAGAAAATATTTGTCTCCATTAAAGACAAGATATCATTGTATTTATGTTCCAACCTGTTCCGAATATGCGTTGGAGGCAATTGAAAAATATGGAGCGCTTAAAGGCGGTTTGCTCGCAGCCTGGAGAATACTCCGGTGCAATCCGTTTGCGAAGGGCGGATATGATCCTGTGCCTTAATGATTTGCTGCCCAGTTTCGGGGCAGAAGACCTTCATTTTCCAATCAAAGTAAAAGGTCTTTAGAAAATTATGGAGGAAAAAATATGACAGGTTTTGTAATGACACAGGTCAGCACGCCGATTATCGGACAGGCTGCCTGGCTGCTCGGTAAAGTTATGGATGGAATTTACCGGGTAATGAATGGAGTCTTCGGTATACAGAACATTGGTATCTGTATCATTCTTTTGACAGTCGTTATTTACACACTGATGATTCCGCTTACGATTAAACAGCAGAAGTTTTCGAAGATGTCTGCTGCAATGAACCCTGAAATTCAGAAGATCCAGAAAAAGTATCAGGGCAAGAAAGACCAGGCTTCCATGGAGAAAATGCAGGAAGAGACACAGCTGGTCTATGAAAAATATGGAGTATCCCCTACAAGCGGATGTCTCCCGATGTTTATCCAGTTCCCGTTCCTCTGGGCAATGTGGTATGTAATTCGTGGTATACCTGCTTATGTAAGTCAGGTAAAAGATGTCTATACTCCGTTGATTGAAGGAATTACATCTACAAACGGATGGCAGAAAATAATGGAATCCATCGGTGAAGCAAAACCGATTCTGATGGATCCGTCAAAATACGATTATTCGAATACGAATATCCTGATTGATGTTTTATACAAATTCCAGTCTTCCACATGGGAAACTTTGAAAGAAGGATTCCCGGCTCTGCAGTCAACAATTGAATCTACAATGGCACAACTCGAAAAGATGAACAACTTTTTGGGACTGAACATTGCAGAAGCTCCTTTGAACCTGATTAAAGACGGATTTTCAGCCGGAGCATTCGGAATTGTGATCGCAGCACTTATGATTCCGATTCTTGCTGGTTTGACCCAGTATCTGAGTGTGAAGATGGTACCTCAGAACAATGGCAATACTGATCAGGAGAACCAGGTTGCCGCAACCATGAAGACCATGAACATCACGATGCCTCTGCTTTCTGTATTTATGTGTTTCACGATGCCGACCGGTCTTGGTCTTTACTGGATCACCAGTGCGGTAGTACGTATGGTTCAGCAGTTCTTTATCAATAAACATCTGAGCAAAATGCCGATGGATGAACTGATCGAACAGAATATGGAAAAAGCGGCTAAAAAACGTGAGAATAAGAAGAAAGTTGAATCACAGTATGTGAATGAAATGGCACAGAAAAAGGGACGCAAGATTGAAAAGAGCAGAAGTGCCGAAGAAGAGAAGGCTTTGGAAGCAAAACTTGAAAATGCAAGAAAACTGAATGAAAATGCGAAAGAGGGAAGTCTTGCATCAAAAGCAAATATGGTCAAGAAGTTCAATGAAAGCAATAAATAGGGGGTAATGATGATGAAAGAAATTACAGTTTCGGCAAAAACATTAGATGATGCAATCACAGAAGCTTCCATTCAGCTGGGGGTTTCAAGTGACCAGATGGAATATGATGTCATCGAAAAAGGAAGTACAGGATTTTTCGGAATCGGAAGCAAACAGGCAGTCATCAAAGCCCGACTTAAAAAAGAAAAAGCAGAGCAGGAAGAGACCATTTCTGTATCAGAAATTTTTGAATCTAAGCCGGAAGTAAAAGAAGAACAGAAATCTGAAGTTAAGAATGAAGTTAAAAATGAGATAAAGAATGACTTCAAGAAAGAAAACCGTAAAGATTTCAAAAAAGATCCCAAGAAAGAGAATAATAAGGATTACAAAAAAGAATATAAAAAAGATTCAAAAAAAGAGTACAAGAAAGATTTTAAGAAAGAGTATAAGAAAGAAACAGCAGCTCCTGTTCAGGAAGAGAAGAAAGAAGTATCGCAGCCGGAGCGCAAAGAAATCGAAGTTGCAGTGGTTACAGAAGAAACCAAAAAGATCTGTGAAGATTTCCTGCGTGATGTATTAAAGGCAATGGGAATGGGTGAAGTAGAATTTACTTCGGTAGTAGATGAAGACGGAGCACTTGCCATTGAAATGAAGGGTGACGATATGGGAATCCTGATCGGAAAACGCGGTCAGACACTGGATTCTCTTCAGTATCTTACAAATCGTGTTGCGAATAAGTCACAGGAAGGTTATGTAAGAGTAAAACTTGATACCGAAGACTACAGAAGAAGAAGAAAACAGACACTTGAAAATTTGGCAAAGAATATCGCATATAAGGTAAAACGTACCAGAAAGCCGGTATCTCTGGAGCCGATGAATCCATATGAAAGAAGAATCATTCATTCTGCACTTCAGAATGACGACAGAGTGTCAACACACAGCGAAGGAGAAGAGCCATACAGAAGAGTTGTGGTAACTCCAAACAGGCGATAATCAATGAGAGCCGTTTTCTGGAAAAGGAAACGGCTCTTTTTAAATATTTTATTCAACCAAGAGTTATGCGAAGCTTGCGATTTGGCGCAAGATATCTTACAATGTTCTAATAGGGAAAATGGAGGGTCAGTTATGGGATTTCGAACAGATACGATTGCTGCGATTTCAACCGCGATGACAAATTCCGGAATTGGAATCGTAAGAATCAGTGGTGAAGATGCATTTGATGTGATAGATAAGATTTATAAAGGAAAGAAAGATAAAATCCTGTCCGAACAGAAAAGTCATACGATTCATTATGGATACATTATGGATGGAGATGATACAATTGATGAGGTGCTGGTACTTCTGATGAGAGGACCACATAGCTATACAGGAGAAGATACGGTAGAAATTGATTGTCATGGCGGTGTATTTGTTACGAAAAAGATATTGGAAACGGTGATTAAATACGGCGCACGCCCTGCAGAACCCGGTGAATTTTCAAAGAGAGCATTCTTGAACGGAAGAATGGATCTGTCTCAGGCCGAAGCAGTGATTGACATTATCAATTCCAAGAATGAATACGCATTGAAAAGTTCTGTCAACCAGTTAAAAGGTTCGGTTCATAAGAAAATAAAAGAGATAAGAGAAGAAATTCTATATCATACTGCATTCATTGAAACTGCCCTGGACGATCCTGAGCATATCAGCGTAGATGGGTATGGGGATAAATTAAGAGGTGTTGTGGATAAGCTGATGGCAGAGATTAAGAAGCTGCTTGACACTGTGGATAATGGGAGAATAATCCGAGAGGGAATAAAGACGGTAATAGTAGGAAAGCCCAATGCAGGAAAATCTTCTCTGTTAAATACTCTGCTTGGTGAAGAAAGAGCTATCGTAACAGACATAGCCGGTACGACCCGGGATGTACTGGAAGAGAATATACAGCTCCAGGGCGTATCTTTAAATATTATGGATACTGCAGGGATACGGCATACGGAAGATATTGTAGAAAAAATCGGTGTGGATAAGGCACGTGCAAATGCAGAAGAAGCGGATTTGATTATTTATGTTGTGGATTCTTCGATTCCGTTAGATGAAAATGATTTTGAAATTATCAACATGATTCGGGAAAAACGTGCTATTATATTGCTGAATAAGACGGACTTATCCACAGTTGTTGATAAAGATGAGTTGAAAAAGTGGATAACTAAGCCGATGATTGAAATATCTGCAAAAGAAGAGACTGGAATTCATGAGTTGGAATCCACATTGAAAGAAATGTTTTATCACGGAGAGTTATCTTTTAATGATGAAATTTATATTACCAATGCCAGACATAAAGCAGCTTTAAATGATGCTTATCAGAGTCTGGGGAAAGTAATGGACAGCATAGAGAATCAAATGCCGGAGGATTTTTTTACCATTGATCTTATGGATGCATATGAATCTTTGGGAAGCATTACCGGTGAAACGATAGGAGAAGATTTGGTAAATGAAATATTCAGCAAATTCTGTATGGGAAAATAAAGATCAATATGATGTTGTTGTAGTCGGTGCAGGACATGCAGGATGTGAGGCCGCTCTGGCATCAGCGAGACTTGGACTTCGGACGATTGTATTTACGGTCAGCGTGGAAAGCATTGCCATGATGCCTTGTAACCCGAATATAGGAGGAACCTCAAAGGGACATCTTGTACGTGAGCTCGATGCACTCGGCGGTGAGATGGGAAAAACGATCGACAAGACATTTATACAGTCGAAAATGTTAAATAAATCCAAGGGACCGGCTGTTCATTCCCTTCGTGCACAGGCTGATAAGAAGAATTACAGCAACACGATGAGAAGAACTTTGGAAAATCAGGAAAACCTGGAAGTAAAACAAGGCGAAGTGGTAAATATTCTTGTGGAAAACGGTCAGGTTACCGGAATACAGACGTATTCCGGTGCAATTTACCATTGTAAAGCGGTTGTATTGTGTACCGGAACGTATCTGAAAGCAAGATGTATTTACGGTGATGTAAGCATGCATACCGGTCCGAATGGGCTTCAGGCAGCAAATTATCTGACAGATTGTCTGAAAGATCTAGGAATAGAAATGTATCGGTTCAAAACAGGTACTCCTGCCAGAATCGATAAAAGAAGTATTGATTTCAGTAAAATGGAAGAGCAGTTTGGTGATGAAAGAGTTGTTCCTTTTTCTTTTACAACAAATCCGGAGGATGTGCAGATTGACCAGGTATCCTGCTGGCTCACTTACACAAATGAGAAGACACACGAGATTATTCGTGAAAATTTGGATCGGTCACCACTATATTCTGGAATGATAGAAGGAACAGGACCAAGATATTGTCCTTCTATTGAAGATAAAGTTGTCAAATTTGCCGATAAGAGCCGTCATCAGGTTTTCATTGAACCAGAAGGATTAGACACCAATGAAATGTATGTCGGAGGAATGTCAAGTTCTCTTCCTGAAGATGTACAGTATGCTATGTATCGGAGTGTGCCGGGACTTGAAAATGTCAAAATTGTTCGAAATGCATATGCAATTGAGTATGATTGCATAGATGCCAGACAATTATACCCGACGTTGGAGTTTAAAAAGATACGAGGATTATTCAGCGGAGGACAGTTTAACGGAAGTTCCGGGTATGAAGAGGCTGCTGCGCAGGGGTTGATTGCAGGTATAAATGCTGCGAGAGAGGTTCTGGGAAAAGAACAGATCACCATTGATCGTTCTCAGGCATATATTGGTGTACTAATTGATGATCTTGTGACGAAAGAGAGCCATGAACCTTATCGTATGATGACATCCAGGGCAGAATACAGACTTTTGTTAAGACAGGATAACGCTGATCAGAGATTAACCAAAATAGGACACGAAATAGGGTTGATATCTGACGAGAGATATCAGAAGTTTGTGGAAAAAGAGAAAATTATTTCAGAAGAAATTGAGAGACTGAAGCATGTAAATGTGGGAACATCTGAAAAAGTACAGGACCTTCTTGAAAAGTATGGAAGTACACCGCTTACATCCGGATCAACACTTGCTGAATTGATAAGAAGACCGGAACTGAATTATCAGTTGCTTGAACCGATTGATGAGCAAAGACCGGAAAAATTCAGTCAGGAAATCATCGATCAGATTGATATTAATATCAAATACGAAGGATATATAAGCCGACAGATGAAGCAGGTAGAACAGTTCAAAAAACTTGAAACAAGAAAAATTCCGGATGATATCGATTATGATGCTGTGCCCAGTTTAAGAATTGAAGCTGTACAAAAGCTGAAACAGTATAAGCCGGTTTCGATTGGACAGGCTTCCAGAATTTCCGGCGTTTCTCCGGCAGATATATCGGTTCTTCTTGTATATCTGGGACATTAGAATAAAACATAAAAGAGGCGGTTATGAGTAAAATATTTGAACAAAAATTAAATGAAATGGGAATACAATTGAGCGAGAGACAATATCAGCAATTTAATAATTATTTTGAATTACTGATCGAGTGGAACAAAGTCATGAATCTGACTGGAATCACTGAGTATGAAGAAGTGAATGAAAAGCATTTTGTAGATAGTCTCTCTATCGTGAAAGCAGTTGATATAGGAAGTATTGAAACCGTAATGGATGTAGGAACCGGAGCTGGCTTTCCCGGCATTCCTTTAAAGATTGCTTTCCCACATTTGAAAGTAACACTTTTGGATTCATTGAATAAAAGAATTAAATTTCTGGATACAGTTATATCGGAATTAAAATTAGAAGATATCCACACAATTCATGGACGTGCAGAAGATTATGCACGAAAAGAAGAGTATAGAGAAAATTTTGATCTGGTTGTTTCCAGAGCAGTAGCAAATTTATCCACATTATCAGAGTATTGTCTTCCATATGTCAAGACAGGTGGATTATTTATTCCATATAAATCCGGCGAAATTGAGGAAGAAGTAAAGAATGCAGAAACTGCATTGAAGATTCTGGGCGGAAAGAAAAGAAAAACCGTAAAATTTCAGCTTCCCGGAAGCGATATAGGAAGAACGCTTCTGGTTGTTGAAAAAATAAAATCTACCGGAAAAAAATTTCCGAGAAAAGCAGGTCTACCTGCAAAAGAACCATTGAAGTAATAGAAAACCCGTGTATATTGCGCAATATATGAAGATGCAGTATACACGGGTTTTCTTTTGGATTATATGAGAAAAATGTTAATTTGCTCCATGAATGCTTCCGGTTTTTCAAGCTGTGGAAGGAACTTTGTTTCCGGAATGGAAATGGTTTCAATAGCAGGAACATATTTTTGATATTGTTCTGCAGTTTCTATTTGTTCCGGATTGCCCTCGCCTGTTATGATATACATACTATTTGTAATATTCTTGATGCAGTGAAGAATATTCGCATTTGTATATCTCCCTTTTATACTGGCAAAAAGATATTTAGAATGACTGCTGTCTAAATGGGCAGATTCATAATAAGCTTTCACAGACATATTGTTTATTTCTTCTATATTATAATAATAATCTGTCTGAAAGATTTCTTCAATATATTTTTCAGATTGAAGAATATTATATAATAGCGTTCCTAATATAGGAATCTGAATCAACCATTTCAAAAATACGGTTCTCTTTGTCGGTGATTTTGCTAAATCTGACAGAGAAGTAGGATTTACCATAATAATTCGGTTGATCATTTCTTCGCTTGTATTACATGCCATAACGGCAATAGACGACGAAGATCCGGTTGCAATCACATCTGTCTTTTCGTTAATTACATGTTTTACAAAATCATTTAGCATCTGAACATACAAATAATTTGTATAAGTAATATTCGGCTTATCTGAACGTCCACATCCAAGTAAATCAATTGTGTAAACCGTATGATTTTCAGCCAGCTTTCCGACACAGCGTTTCCATTCATATCCGGAACTGTGTGCATTCAAATCATGAATAAGAAGGAGTGGTGAACCTGTTCCTTGTTTCTTATAATATATTTTTCCAAAACGCCATTCATAAAAATTACCTTCCGCGTTGTTAAGAAGATTATCAATTGTAGCAATATAATATGTAATTCTATTGATTAAATGCATTGTAAGAGTGACCAATGTAGTAAGAATGGCAATGATGCTTATTTTTTTCTTCAATGTATTATCATTCCTTTCTGCTTTTAAATTGAATATATTATATCATATTTTGGTTAGTGTTGGAAGTGTTTATCATTGATATTCAGTATGTTTCACGTGAAACATTTTACATATAAATAATCGGTGGTTCTAAATAGACAAATGTTTCACGTGAAACATTTGTCTATTTATGAATTATGCTAAAATCATGTTTCACGTGAAACATTTGGTAGATTTACGAGAAAAATGGTGATACAATATGATTGTAACAAATTATATAATTTGTTATGGAAAGGGGTATTATTTTAATGGGAAGAATAATTGCAGTTGCAAATCAGAAGGGTGGAGTAGGAAAAACCACAACAGCTATTAATCTTTCTTCTTGTCTTGCTGCTAAAGGACAAAAAGTTCTTGCGGTTGATATGGATCCACAAGGTAATATGACCAGCGGACTTAGTGTTGATAAGGACGAAGTTGAGTATACTGTATATGATTTAATTATTGGAGAAGCAGATATTGAACAGGTACTCCAAAAAAATGTTTTTGACAATTTAGATGTGCTTCCAACAAATATTGATTTATCCGGTGCTGAAATAGAACTGATTGATGCCGAAAATAAAGAGTATATTCTTCGAGATGAAATATTTAAGATAAAAGATAATTATGATTTTATTATTATAGACTGTCCACCGTCACTTAGTATGCTGACAATCAATGCTATGACGACTGCGGATACGGTTCTTGTACCAATACAGTGCGAATATTATGCACTTGAAGGTTTAAGTCAGTTGATGAAAACAATTGAGTTGGTAAAATCACGTCTGAATGAACGCTTGGAAATGGAAGGCGTAGTATTTACTATGTACGATGCCAGAACAAATCTATCGCTTCAGGTGGTAGAGAATGTTAAAGATAATCTGAATCAGACGATTTATAAAACTATTATACCGAGAAATATTCGTTTGGCAGAGGCTCCCAGTCATGGATTACCTATCAATTTTTATGATCTAAAATCGACGGGTGCTGAGAGCTATATGTTATTAGCAGACGAAGTGATTCATAAAGGAGAAGATGAATAATGGCGGTGAAAAGAAGTGGACTTGGAAAAGGCCTTGACAGTCTGATTCCCGATAATAAATCATCTAAAATGGTAAAAAAAACGGTAGAAGCGCCGAAAACACCTGAAAATGTCTCGGGACAGATAATGATGAAAATTAATGAGGTTGAACCAAATCGTGAACAGCCCAGAAAAAATTTCGAAGAAGATGCATTACTAGAATTAGCAGATTCAATAAAACAATTTGGTGTATTACAACCTTTAATTGTACAAAAGAAAAAAGATTACTATGAGATCATAGCCGGTGAACGCAGATGGAGAGCAGCAAAACTGGCAGGAGTAAAAGAAATTCCTGTAATTATTAAAGAATATACGGATCAGGAAATTGTGGAAATCTCACTAATTGAAAATATTCAGCGGGAAAATCTAAATCCAATTGAAGAAGCAATGGCTTTTAAAAAGCTTTTGACAGAATTTCATTTGAAACAGGATGAAGTGGCTGAACGTGTATCAAAGAGCAGAACTGCTGTGACGAATTCCATGCGTCTGTTGAAATTAAGTGATAAAGTTCAGCAGATGATCGTAGATGATATGATTTCTACAGGACATGCCCGTGCACTTTTGGCAATTGATGATCCGGAGCAACAATATATACTTGCGAATAAGATTTTTGATGAAAAACTAAGCGTTCGAGAGACGGAAAAGCTGGTTAAGGATATCAAAAATCCTAAAAAGGAAAAACCTAAAAAAGAAATCCAGAATTCATTTGTATATGAGAATCTGGAAGAAAGAATGAAAAGTGTCATTGGCACGAAGGTTCATGTAAATCATAAACCAAATGGAAAAGGTAAAATTGAAATAGAATATTATTCAGATTCAGAATTAGAACGTATATTCGAACTTCTGATGTCGATACGCGAAGGAGAATAAGAATGGAAAGTAAGATTTTAGCTGCCATAGGTATTGATCCGGCGTTTATATTTATTTTTCTACTCGTATTGATTGTGATTCTATTTTTTATGGTTGTCAATGTAAATATGAAATATAAACGTCTGAAAAGCAGTTATTCCTCATTTATGCGAGGACGCGACGGAAAAAATCTGGAACAGAGTATCCTTGAAAAATTCGATGAACTGGATGAAATCACAGAAATTGCAAAAAAGAACCGGACAGATATCAAAGAATTATTCCGTGAAATGCAGAACAATTACCAGAAAGTAGGCATTGTAAAATATGATGCTTTCAATGAAATGGGAGGAAAACTCAGCTTTGCATTGACTCTTCTCGATGGAAATAACAGTGGCTGGGTCATCAATGCAATGCACAGCAGAGAAGGATGCTACACTTATATAAAAGAAATTGTCCGCGGCGAAAGTTACATTGAACTTGCAGAGGAAGAAGCTGAATCCTTAGAACAGGCTATTTATCAGGAAGTATATGATCCGGATGTGCAGTCTGTGATGAAATAAAAAAGAAAAAGATGTTTATTTTACAGAAAAAAAGGAAACTTTAAGAGAGAAGGAGAAACATTATGTTAGACATCAAATTTGTAAGAATGAACCCGGAAGTAGTAAAAGAAAATATTAGAAAGAAATTTCAGGATGAAAAACTTCCGTTAGTTGATGAAGTAATTGAACTTGATAAGAAAAACCGTGAAATCAAGCAGGAAGTAGAAGCACTTCGCGCTGAAAGAAATAAAATCTCAAAACAGATCGGTGCATGCATGGCTCAGGGCAAAAAAGAAGAAGCAGAAGAACTGAAAAAACAGGTACAAGCAAACGCAGAACGTGTAGAATCACTGTCTCAGGAAGAAAAAGAAGTAGAAGCAAAAATCAAACAGGACATGATGATTATTCCGAATATTATTGATCCGTCCGTACCGATCGGAAAAGATGACAGCGAAAACGTAGAAATCGAAAAATTCGGTGAACCGGTTGTTCCGGATTTTGAGATTCCGTATCACACAGAAATTATGGAAAAATTCAACGGTATCGATCTTGAAAGTGCAGGAAAAGTAGCAGGAAACGGATTCTACTATCTGATGGGAGATATTGCAAGACTTCACTCTGCAGTGATTTCTTACGCACGTGATTTCATGATCGACCGAGGATTTACTTACTGCGTACCGCCATTTATGATCCGCAGCAACGTAGTAACAGGTGTTATGAGCTTTGCTGAGATGGATTCCATGATGTATAAGATCGAAGGAGAAGATTTATACCTGATCGGAACCAGTGAACACTCCATGATCGGTAAATTTATCGACACAATGCTTGAAGAGGATAAACTTCCACAGACACTTACTTCTTATTCACCGTGTTTCCGTAAAGAAAAAGGTGCACACGGAATCGAAGAACGTGGTGTATACAGAATACATCAGTTTGAAAAACAGGAAATGATCGTCGTATGTAAGCCGGAAGACAGTAAAATCTGGTATGATAAACTGTGGCAGAATACAGTAGATCTGTTCCGTTCTCTGGATATTCCGGTACGTACACTGGAATGCTGCTCCGGAGACCTTGCAGACCTGAAAGTAAAATCCTGTGACGTAGAAGCATGGTCACCAAGACAGAAGAAATATTTTGAAGTAGGAAGCTGTTCAAACCTTGGAGATGCGCAGGCAAGACGTCTCGGCATCCGCGTAAAAGGAAATGACGGAAGCAAATATTTCGCTCATACACTGAACAATACCGTAGTAGCTCCTCCGAGAATGCTGATTGCCTTCCTTGAAAATAATCTTCAGGCTGATGGTTCTGTCAGAATTCCGGAAGTACTTCGTCCATACATGGGTGGAAAGACAGAAATCAGATAATCAATACAATGAATGAGGTAAATTGTGCATAAATATTTAAAAGCAATTGGATTTCAAAACGTAACTTCCGAAAAAGAATGGAATCGTATATTAATCCAGTCCGAAGAAGAGTTTACCGATTATCAAAGAATTTCATTGGAAGAAGAACTTGATTTTGGTGAACTTCGTAAAGAATACGGAATGGGTATAGGAATCTATTCATACGGACAGATTGATGAATATGAGACTTATACACGTGAGTATTACCTGCCGTATTTTGAAGGAAACGGAATTACCTCCTACGCAGATATAATTGTAGAAAAAAGAAGCGACAAAGAAGCATATATCGGAATATGCGAAGATGTGAAAGTCGGGGTCAGCCTGATTTTCCCTCTTCAAAACGGAATCGAGTACCGGAAAGAACTGATGGCAGGAAGAATCCCGAAAAACTCCACATCCGTCACACTCTCCGGACTCGCAGTTTCCGGAACGATCCTGTTTCCTGTTATGAAAAGCAAAGAACAGGAACAGGAAATCCGCGAAGAGTCCCGAAACAGAATGATGCTTCTTAGCGCAGCAAGAGAAGGAGATTCCAAAGCAATCGAAAGTCTGACCATGGAAGATATGGATCTGTATTCGCAAGTTTCCAGAAGAGTTCAGACAGAAGATATATACAGTATTGTAGATACATATTTTATGCCATGCGGTGTAGAATGTGACCAGTATTCGATCCTGGGAGAAATTCTGGATATTGATACGGTAGAAAATAAACTGACAAAAGAAGAAATCTATGTATTTACGGTCGATGTCAATGAGCTTCGATTCGATATCTGCGTACCGGTAAAATCGGTGCTCGGTGAACCGGCGATCGGGCGAAGAATTAAGGCAGATATATGGCTTCAGGGGAAGATTAATTTGTAACTGTTCAGAGCCAAGCAGATTTGTCAAAAAAGGGCGATGAATGCTTGCATTCGTGAGCACTTTTTTGTACAAATCTATTTGGCGGATACGCCACACTGAGAAAATGCGAAGTGTTTTCGAGGTTGGCTCTGAACAGTTCATTAATTTTAAAAATAAAGCAGGCTGGGCTGATGTCGAAGATGACAGTTCAGTCTGTGAAAATGAAGAATGTTAGGAGTGATTGACGGGAGAGAGGAGTAATTTCTAGGTTGACAAAATGGAATTTGAAAGGTATCATTATATGTGTTCAGCTGAATTGATGATGGAATAAGATGTGTGAATTCGGTTGGGGAATGGTGGAAATTAAATAGTGGGTTCTCTTAGTTAAATGGATATAACAAGTGCCTCCTAAGGTAGCGTTACAACGCTCACCTTGGAAAAACCTTAGGAGGGAGCTGAGTCCGATAACTACGGGGGCTGACAAAAAAATTTAATATGTCCCAATAGCTCAGTTGGATAGAGCACACGCCTCCTAAGGAAGGGGCTTGCCTGACGCCTTTGAACTATTGGAAAAAGAACTCGATAGTTCGAATCTGTCAAAGTAAGTGTTATATAGCTTGCCACCAAAGGCGAATGTATCGAGGAAAGTTGGATGGAGCAATTCATCCAGAAAGCATAAGTAATTGAATAACCGGTTACCGATCCGGAAGCTTGAAAAGTGGCAGAAAGCCCTATTTTAAGCCAAAAATCGGACATGTCTTCGTAGCTCAGCTGGATAGAGCACTCGCCTCCTAAGCGAGGGGTCAGAGGTTCAAATCCTCCCGGAGACGCTAGGCAAAGGCGGAAATGCAGTGGTTTTGATTGACTCACGTGCGTCCGCCTTTTGTTAGCAGAAAGGCAAATATCTCATGATAATTGCCACCAATTGATGGCAGAAATCAAGGCAAATGCCACCAAATATATCGAAATGCCACCAACGTTTTGAAAAGGTAATTGCCACCAAATGGGAAGAGCCATGTGGAAAGTGATTATTAGGTCTGTCAATCGGAGTAAATATTAGCTTTTGTAGAAATCAAGAAAGAGAAAGCATAATATCTGCCACCAGCTGTTAGCAGGAAACAATTTCATTTTGATGGCACTGCCACCACCAACGATCCACAAGCTCGTTTGGTTCGAATCAATCTTTTATCAAGAATGATTTGGACTGAACGGGCTTTTTTTGTCGTTCACAAAAGAAAGGAGTTACAGATGTCAGAAGAAATAATGAACATTGGATCTGCAGAGGGAGATCAAGTATTGGAACTGGATATTAATCGGTTAAAAGCTTTCAAGAACCATCCATTTAAAGTGACTGCTGACATGAGCATGGTGGAATTAAAAGACAGTATTGAGAAATATGGAATACTCAATCCTTTGATTGTAAGACCTGTCCCGGAAGGCTATTACGAAATAATCTCTGGTCACAGAAGAAAGTTTGCAGCAAAACAGCTTGGATATACCAAGGTTCCGGTCATCATCAAAGTCATGAAAAATGATGAAGCAATTGTAGCCATGGTTGATTCGAATCTTCAAAGAGAATATATCAGCCCCAGTGAAAAGGCTCATGCTTATAAGATGAGATACGATGTGATGAAAAAGAAAGGAAATACCAATGTTCGTGGACGAGTCGTCCACAAAACAAAAGGAAAAAGAACTGTTGAAATACTGGCTGAGGAATTTGGAGAAAGCACAAAGCAGATACAAAGATATCTAAAACTTACGGAGCTTATTCCGGAATTGCTTACCAAGCTGGATGATGATCAATTATCAATTAGTGCTGCAGTTGAGATTGCCTTTCTAAAAGAAGAAGAACAGAAATGGTTTCTGGAAGCAATGGACTACTCACAGGCAACACCATCACTATCTCAGGCACAGAGAATCAAAAAGTTAAGTCAAAATAATGAACTGACAGAGGATGATCTCAAAGACATTCTTTGTGAAATAAAGAGGGAAGATATCTCAAGGGTGACATTTAAGACCGAGCAGCTAAAGAAGTATTTTCCAAAAGATTATACCGTGGAAAAAATGAAACGTGAGATCATAGATATTTTGAAAATATGGATGGATAAATATTGGGATTTATAAGGAGGATTGTATTTTATGTGTAAAGTAATCGCAGTTGCAATGCAAAAAGGTGGATGTGCAAAAACAAGCGTATCGTTAAATCTGGGAATAGGACTTGCCAGAGCAGGTAAGAAAGTTTTGTTAATTGATAATGATCCGCAGGGAAACCTTACAGCCAGTTTAGGATATGAAGAACCAGATGATATGAGTGATACTCTTGCATCTGTAATGATGAAGATCATTAACGAGGAACCAATCGAACCGGGATATGGAATCCTTCATCATCAGGAAGGAATTGATCTGATACCAGGCAATATCGAGTTATCCGGTTTGGAAGTGCTTCTTGCGAATGTAATGAGCCGGGAAAACATCCTGAAAGAATATATTGATCAGATTAAAGATCAGTATGGATACATCATCATTGACTGTATGCCTTCTTTGGGTATGACAACTATCAATGCTTTGGTAGCAGCAACATCAGTACTGATTCCGGTTCCGGCAGCTTATCTTCCGGTGAAGGGATTGTGTCAGCTGATCAAAACAATCTCTATGGTAAAGAAACGTCTCAATAAGAAATTAAAGATTGAGGGAATCGTTCTTACTATGGTAGATTACAGAACCAATTATGCAAAGGATATCACACAAAAATTACGTGAGGGTTATGAATCAACAATAGGTGTATTTAACACGTATATTCCATTTTCAGTCAAAGCTGCAGAATGCAGTTTAGAAGGAGTGAGTATTTACATTCATGAGCCAAAGGGAAAGGTTGCCAAAGCATATAAGAAATTGACAGAGGAGGTTTTATCTCATGAAAACTAGAACTGGACAGAAATTGAAATTAACAACTGTAGAAGAATTATTGGGAGTTCCTGCTACGGAATCCTCGACAGAAATAGATGTTGATATGATCCATGTGTTTAAAAATCATCCATTTAAAGTATTGGATGATGAGAAAATGTCAGATTTGGTAGAAAGTATTCGAGTTAATGGCATCTTATCTCCTGTTTTGGTACGTCCAAATGGCGAAGACAGTTATGAAATGATTTCCGGTCACAGAAGGATGCATGCTGCAAAGATTGTTGGATTAACTATGATACCTGCCATTGTAAGGGAAATGTCAGATGATGAAGCTGTTATTTATATGGTTGATTCTAATATTCAGAGAGAGGAACTGTTACCAAGTGAAAAAGCATTTGCTTTCAAGATGAAATTAGATGCGATGAAACGTCAGGGAAAAAGAACGGATTTAACTTCTGATCAAAATGTTCAGAAGTTTCAAACATCAAGAGATTCATTAGCGAGTGAGTTTGGAATTAGTGGTCCTCAGATATCTAGATATATTAGATTGACAGAGTTGATTCCGGATTTGTTGGAGTTAGTAGATAACAAAAGATTACAGATGACGGCTGCTGTTGAGATTTCCTACGTTGATAAAGAAATACAACAATGGATATGTGAATACATCCATGAGAATGGAAATGTAAAGCAGAACCAGATAGTCATTCTTCGTCAAGAACTGTTAAATGGAGCAATTACACAAAGCCAGCTGATCGATATTTTGAATGAGAATGCAATCGGAAGAATTCCAAAAAAGAAGGTAACTCTTTCAGAAAAGAAATTATCTCAATACTTTCCACCACATTACACATCTGCAGAAATGGAAAAAGTAATCGTGGAACTTCTTACCAACTGGAAAGAACAAGGAGGTGCAGAGAATGGCTTTTGATTATATTTATGGCTTATCAGCTGATCAATATAGCTTCTACAGGATTCCAAAGAGTTTGATGTTCGGTGATGAATTTCGAGATTTATCCCTGCAGGCAAAGCTTCTTTACGGGTTACTCTTAGACCGGATGGCAATGTCTGCAAAGAATCAATGGATCGATAACGAAAGCAGAGTGTATGTGGTTTATCCAATTTCTGAAATGCAAGAGGATCTGAATGTTTCAAAGAAAAAGGCAATCGAATACCTGAAAGAACTTGAAACAGTTGGATTGGTAAAGAAAAAGGTAAAAGGTTTTGGATTACCGAATCATTTGTATGTGAAAAACTTCGTTGTTTCACAACCGGCATAAGCATTTCAGAAGTTTAAAAATCGACACCCCTAGAGGTGCAAATTTAGGAAGGGAGGCACTTTGCATGGAACAACAGAAGCCACAGTTTCGTTATTATTATGGTGATGAATCTGAGCAATTCAGCTTCTTCAAAATACCGAAGCTTCTGATTACGCATGAAATTTTCCGGGGACTATCAAATGATGCCAAGATCCTGTATGGATTATTATTAGATCGAATGAGTCTTTCTCAGAAAAATAAGTGGTATGACGAAGAAAACAGAGCTTATATCGTATGCAGCATTGAAGAAATCACAGAATTATTGAATTGTAGTCGAAACAAAGCAATAAAATCACTTCAAGAACTGGACACAGATAAAGGAATCGGGCTGATAGAAAAACGTCGTCTGGGGCAAGGAAATAATACTATCATGTATGTAAAGAATTTTCTTATTCCGCAGGAAATGATCTCGCAGCAATCGAATGCTGATATAATTTCAGAAGTCCAAAATTTAAACTTTAAGAAGTCCAAAATAAGGACTTCTAAAAGTCCAAAAAATCAACTTCTAGGAGTCCAAAATATGGACCATAATAATACTTATAATAATAAAACAAATAATAATCAGACTGATGATTCTAATCGAATCATATCTGGTGACGATAAGCGATGTGATGAGGAATCAGAGCTTAAGGCATATCAATCTCTGATCAAAGAGAATATCGAATATGAATATCTGCTCATAACCTATCCAACAGAGAAAGAAACCATTGAGGGTATCTATGAGTTGATTGTGGAGACCATGATGACCAGTAGTGAAAAAATCCTTATCGCAAGTAACTGGTATCCGTCATCATTAGTGAAGAGTAAGTTCATGAAGCTTAATTATCATCACATTCAATACGTTTTGGATATGCTTCGGTCAAACACGACAAAGGTACGAAATATTAAGAAATACATATTGGCTTCACTCTTTAATGCACCAACAACGATTGAAAGCTATTACAGAGCAGAAGTTAATCATGATTTTCCACAATATGCAGCAAAATAAAAGGAGGGATGATTATGTTCATTTTAAAATTAATCGGGAAAGTATGCGTATTACCAGTGATCATCGTATTGGCGATTCTTTTGGGAATCGTCAAAGTATGTGTTGGAATTTATAACTTTGCAAGGGCACTGTTCGGTCTTTTGATCGGTGCCCTGGTGATTCTTACTGTCATTTTCTATCAGGATTGGTTACAGATCGGTTTACTGGTAATTATTTCATGTATTGGGATATCTATCTTAGCTGCCGGAATATTTTTGGAAATAATACTGGAATCAGGAATTAGCAGATTAAGTAAGTTTGTACTATCATAATTAAAGGCGGTCAAAAATGACCGGGTTCAAACAAAGAGGCATTTGCTTTATCATAAGAGCGAAGAATGGAAAAATATAAAATAATGCTTTCTTATGAAATTATATCAAAATAGAATAAAAAAAGATTTTCGGGAGGGAAACTAATGAACAAAAAGGAAAATGAATATATTCAGTTGCCACCATTAAAAAGGGACACTGATTTAAGAGTGATCATGGCGCTGTGGGAATATGTTAGGCTGTCAGATGAAGAGAGAGAACATGTTTTAACTATTATGAATGAAATTAAAAAAGATAAAGAAAGTAGAGTGCTTCCACCACTTGAATCACTTCAAAATCTGCCACAGGAAGAAATAAATAATTTTGATAAGGTCATGGGAAAGATCATTAATGATATTATTGTGGAGGCATGTGATCTGGCATGTTGGGTGTATAGATGTAAATTTATCGAAGGATGGACTCTGGAACAGATGGTAGATGAAAAAAGAGACGCAGAACAGTTCATTGTCGCCCTTTATTATCTATTTGAGAAATATATCGATAAGCCTGATGATAATAATATCAAACCATCATAATAAAACTGGTGTAAGTTAAGATATAAATATGATATACTGATATTGTTCCTTATTTTTTTTGACTGTATATATCGCAATACCTAAGTATTATACATCGGTACATATAATCTGATAAGTTACCTTGTTTCTCAGTAAAATAAAGGTATCATATCGGAAAAGAGGTGTAGAATACTTGCAAGCTGAGAACTATATTATTGCTAAGATTGAGCAGTTGTGTGAAAAGAAAAATATCAGCAGATACAGACTAGCTCAGAAATCTGGAATCGCACAGTCATCTATTTCTACATTGTTAAACAGAAAGAGCGTTCCAACGATTCAAACTCTTGAGAAAATATGTGATGGATTAGATATTACTCTCGCTCAATTTTTTACGGAGGATGAAGAATATCCTGATTTAACATCTGATCAAAAACAGCTGCTTTCTGACTGGAATGCAATGGATGATCATCAAAAAGAGTTGGTTAAAGCATATATACAGGGTGTCATTAGAAAATAAGGACAGCTGTGCTTAAGAAATGGCATAGCATGTCCTTATTTTTGTTTCGGGGGTTGTTATGAAACGATATCATTTTTTATTCTGTGTATTTCTTTTAGGGATTATCCTTTGTAGCTGCCAGACACAGACGGTTGAAAGTTCAAACAAAAATCAACAATTAGAACAGAAAGAAAAAGACGAGAAAGATTTAAAACTATCACTACAATCCTCCATTGGAAAGGAGCAATGCTTTATATGCGGAAATCCTGCAGGGGGACTTCTTGACTACTATTATAAATTCGATTCTATTGGGATTATTCATTGGGCGGATAGGTCAGTTACCGACACCCGGATTCGGGAATATGATGATGTTGGAAATGAAAAGATTGATTCTGGGCATATGAGTACAATGGTACATTCTTTTGGAGAGGAGTATGGTTCTATTATGACACACTCTCAACCGGATAGATGCATTGCGGAATCGAATATACACCTTGGTGAGAAAGATACAATAGATTGTGAATCGCTTATTGATCAGTTGTGCCAAGATTGTCTGGATAAGGTATGTGAGTTTTATGAAGATCAGATAAACAGTGATAATGATGAATATCTGGAAAGCACAGGATATTGTCTGATTGATTTCAAGACAAAAGAATTGTATACTCTGTCCAATCCTTACCGTGGATATAGCATCCGAGATTATATGGTACGGTATGACTATAGAGAGCAGGGAGACGGAGAAAAGTATATTGATCTATTGATTTTCTATGCTCCTGTCCGTGGCGAAAAAAGATAGGTGTAATATTAAAAAAATGGACGTATTGGATGTTTACCATTACGTCCATTTACATCAATTCTACTGGAATTTGTCAGTATCTGTCGCCATATATCCTGCGGGCTTCTGTTGTCCACTTGCGAATGAATTCAGTCTTTGCATCTGTATAGGCGTCTCTGTCATGCTCATATTTCTTCCATAATTCCAGCTTCAAAGATTCATAATCCTTTGCGACCTGCGGATGCTCGTTCAGATAGTCGCGGAAATACAGTTCATCATTATCTCCGGTGTATCTGAGATGAATGTGATAAACCTTATCCGCAAAGCCTTCTTTGGTATACCCTTTATTGAGTGAAATCCGGTTTGTTTCAGCGGACATTCCGATAAAACCAATCCGCTCCATAACATGTGCCAGTTCTTCCATGTCGGCTTTTTCAGAAATCTCAACCATCACATCAACAATGTTCTTCGCCCATATGCCCTGTATCGCTGTACTTCCAATGTGACTGATCCTTTCAACAGGATAGTCTGGCAACAGGTCCATTATTGAGGCTTCTATCTCCTTGTAGTAGTTTTTCCACTTATCATCGTGCTGAACAAGAAAAATGGGAAACAATTCCCACAGTTCGGCCAGCGTCATTTCCGACAGTTCCTTTCCCATCGTCAAATCCTCCAAAAATGCCGATTTCCGGCTCTAAAACTGAAAGTTAGCGATTTCTTTTTCCGGTATTCTCTGTCCCACGGATTTCCTCATGATAGAAATAATCTACGATCACCGGATGTCCCTGCGGGACTCTGCCATAAGGCATTTCATTATCCACAAAGGCACAATCATACTTCTTAGCCATTTCCTCAGCTTTTACTTCAAGCGCTTCAAAGTAGCTGCGGTTATGCTTGTTATAGATCTCATCGTAAAGCGGTACAAGGTCAGGATATTTTCCGGCGATATAATCCATAACCGTCTTCTTGAAGCCGCCCCGAAGATTGAGGTTTTCGAGCCAGAACAGATCACACTGATCCTTTACCCGCTCAAAGATGGCTTCAAAATCCGTGATGCCGGGGAATACCGGAGATACGAAACAGACTGTACGGATACCTGCATCATATACTTGCTTCATAGCAGCGATGCGCCGCTCAATGCTCGAAGCAGAGTCCATATCGTTCTTGAAATTTTCATCCAGTGTGTTGATCGACCATGAAACGGTCACTCGTCCAAGCTTCTTCAGCAGATCAATATCCCTTACCACAAGATCAGACTTTGTGCAGATCAAAATATCTGCGTCACTGCCAATCAACTGCTCCAGAAGTTTTCTGGTATTCCCGAATTGCTCCTCCTGTGGATTGTAGCCATCCGTCACAGAACCAATGACCACCCGCTGTCCGGCATATTTCTTCGGATTTTTAATTTCCGGCCAATGCTTCACATCAAGGAAAGTACCCCATTCCTCCGTGTGTCCGGTAAAGCGCTTCATAAAAGAAGCATAGCAATACTTGCAGGCATGTGTACAGCCTACATAGGGATTGACCGAGTAACCGCCTACCGGCAGACTGGACTTGGTCATGATGTTCTTTGTTTCC